>NZ_JBXANU010000014.1:0-157734 GCF_058802085.1 Pseudomonas sp. GW822-FHT02G04 | reverse complement strand
TATTGCTTACGAAGCAGGCACAGCAAGGGGGAGCAAGCTCCCCCTTTAGTTTTTACCGGACACTAGTGACGCGGAGCATGGGAACGATCTTCGCGCCCCACAAAATATTCCTTGCTCGCCTCAACCCGTTTCAGCTATGACAGTACACCCGAGGTGTACATGATTAGACCGGTACGATTTGACAAGAAACAACAGATAGTCGACGAGCTTGTCCGGCGCATCGAAAGCGGCCTCATGGAGGACGGCTTGCTATTGCCGGGTGAACATCAGTTGGCTCAAGAATTCAAGGTCAGCCGCGGCACGCTGCGTGAAGCCCTGGCCGAACTGAAACGGCGTCACTACATCGCCACGCAAAGCGGAGTCGGTTCCATCGTTACTTACGACGGCGTAGTGCTCGATCAGAGCAGCGGCTGGGCCCAGGCGCTGGCGGACAGCGGGGCGTTGATCAATACCGAGGTGCTGCGGCTGGAGGCGGTGACTCGGCCTGACCTGCTGTCGCGTTTCGGCACCGATCAATTCATTACCCTCGACCGACGTCGCCGCGCCACCGACGGCACGCTGGTGTCCCTGGAGCGCGCGTTGATGCCCGCGACCGGAGGCCTGGAAGGCTTGCCGCGAGTGGGACTGATCGATAACTCCCTGACCATCACGCTGGCTGCCTACGGCTATGTCGGCGAGCACGGCGATCAGTGGATCGGTGCCGAACCCTTGAACGCCGAAGACGCCGAGCTGCTCGGACGCCCGGTCGGCACGGTGTTCCTCAAGGCCCTGCGCACCACCTACGACCGTCAGAACCGTTTTATGGAGCAGGTCGAAAGCCTGCTCGATCCGGTGCACTTTCGTCTGCATTTGCAGTTTGGAACGCCAAAATGACCGCGCTCAACCGTGCCCTCGGCGCGTTCTATGGACTGGCCCTGGGCGATGCGCTGGGCATGCCGACCCAATCCCTGAGCCGCGCCGAAATCAAGGCGCGCTTCGTTGAAATCACTGACCTGCAAGACGCAGGTCCCGATCAACCGATCGCCGCGAATCTGCCCAAGGGTTCGATCACTGACGATACCGAGCAGGCGATTCTGGTCGGCCAGTTGTTGATCGAAGGCGAGGGCCGGATCGAACCGGCGGTACTGGCCCAACGATTGATCGAATGGGAAGCCGGGATGCAGGCCAAGGGCTCGCAAGACTTGCTCGGCCCTTCGACCAAACGCGCGATCGAAATGATCCTCGCCGGGCACTCGCTGGAAGAGGCGGGGCGCTACGGCACCACCAATGGCGCGGCGATGCGCATCACCCCGGTGGGGATTGCGGCCGATGTCGCCGATCCCGAGCGTTTCATCCGTGCCGTGGTGCAAGCCTGTCAGGTGACCCACAACACCACGCTGGGGATTGCCAGTGCGGCGGCGGTGGCAGCGGTGGTTTCCGCCGGGATCAACGGCATGGACCTGGGCGAGGCGTTGAACCTCGGCCAGCAGATCGCGCAGCAGGCCGAAGGCCATGGCCACTGGGTCGCCGGCGGGCGAATCGCCTCGCGCATCAGTTGGGCGCGAAGCATCGGCATCGACAGCGACAAGGCGTTGCTGGCGGATTTGTTGTACGACGTGATCGGCACTTCGGTGGCCTCACAGGAATCGGTGGTGGTGTCGTTTGCGCTGGCCCAGCAAGTGGCCATCGGCGAGATGACGGCCTTCGAGGCGCTGTGCATGGCCGCCAGCCTGGGCGGTGACACCGACACCATCGCGGCGATGCTCGGCGCCATGCTTGGGGCGTGTCTGGGGCTTGAGAGTTGGCCGGTGGCAATGATCGAGGAGGTTAAAGCGGTTAACTCGTTGGAGCTGGAACCATTGGTGCAAGGACTCCTCACGCTACGCTGAGGAACGCACAACCCCGTAGGAGGGGTCACAACCACAATAATTGCAAGGAGCATTTTCATGAGTTCATCGAGCGCCGGGCAAAGTTCCGGACAAAGCGCCGGACAACTGGAAACCCGTGGTATCGAACCGGTGCCGGAAGGGGAGTGCAACGGTCATCCGCTGCAGCTGTTCTGGGTATGGTTCGCGGCCAACATTTCCATCCTCGGCTTGCCGTTGGGCGCTACGCTGGTGGCCTTTCGCGGCCTGGCGATCTGGCAGGCAATCATCGTCGCCATCCTCGGCGCCGCCGGTTCTTTCGCGGTGGTCGGGATCATCTCCATTGCCGGTCGTCGTGGTCGCGCACCGAGCCTGACGCTGTCGCGAGCGATCTTCGGCGTACGCGGCAATATCGGCCCGACGCTGGTCTCGCTGATGTCGCGTCTGGGCTGGGAAACCGTCAACACCACCACCGCCGCGTTCGTCTTGCTGTCGCTGTGCTCGATAGTGTTCGGCTCGCCGGTGCAAGCCAAAAGCGCGCCGCTGCTGACCTTGGTGTTCATCGCGATTTTCGTGCTGCTGACGTTGTCGGTGTCCGGTCTCGGCCACGCCACATTGCTGGTGATCCAGAAATGGGCAACCTACGTGTTCGGTGCGCTGAACATCCTGGTCGGCGGTTTCCTCTGCGCGACCATCGATTGGAGCGCCGTATTCAACGCCACGCCAGCACCGCTGAGCGCGATGATCATCGGCATCGGCACCATGGCCGCCGGTACCGGGATCGGTTGGGCCAACGCCGGCGCGGACATGTCGCGCTACCAGCACCGCAGCGTCAAAGCCGTGCGCCTGGTGGCGTCGGCGGCGTTCGGTGCGGGGATTCCGCTGGTGCTGCTGATCACTCTCGGCGGTCTGCTGTCGGTGGGCAACCATGATCTGGCTTCGGCCACTGACCCGATTGTCGCGATCCGCGACATGCTGCCGACCTGGATGGCGGTGCCGTACCTGATCACCGCGTTCGGCGGGCTACTGCTGTCGAATAACCTGTCGGTGTACTCCGCCGGTTTGACCACCTTGACCCTCGGCCTGAAGGTCAAGCGCGTGTATGCGGTGGTGGTCGATATCGTCGCGATCTTCGCCGGCTCGATCTACTTCATGCTGATCGCCGAGAGCTTCTACGGTCCGTTCATCACCTTCATTTCCTTGCTGGCGGTGCCGATCACGGCGTGGGTCGGGATCTTCGTGGTCGACCTGATCCATCGTCATTACTACAGCCCCAAGGACCTGCTGGACGTCAGCCCGAGCAGCGCCTACTGGTATCGCGGCGGCGTCGAGTGGCGTGCATTCGGTGCGTGGGCGGTGGCGATTGTGTTGGGTTTCAGCTTCACCACCATTGGCACCACTGAACAAGATGTCTGGTTCCGGGGCTTCCTGTCTGACTTCTGGCTGGGCCACAACGGTCTGGGCTGGATCGTGACGTTCGTGGTGGCTGGCGGGATTTACTGGGCGCTCGGCGGTGCCAAGGACCGCCGCGCCGCGTTGCTCGAGCCTGTTCATGTCTAGGCTGCTGCACACCGGCCAGGTCATCATCGATCTGGTCATGGCCGTGGATAAACTGCCTCATTCGGGCGGTGACGTGTTGGCGCAATCCGCCCGTTTCGAGGCCGGCGGCGGCTTCAATGTGATGGCCGCGGCCCAGCGAAACGGCTTGCCGGTGGTTTACCTCGGGCGCCATGGCAACGGCCGTTTCGGTGATCTGGCCCGGGAGGCGATGACTGCGGAAGGCATTCGGATCGGCATCGAACAGAGCGCCGAGCGCGATACCGGACTGTGCGTCGCACTGACCGAAGCCTCGGCCGAACGCACGTTCATCTCCTACATCGGTGCCGAAGGCGAACTGACCGCCGAAGACCTGGCGAGTGTGCCGGCCGAGGCGGGAGACTTTGTCTACGTCAGTGGCTACAGCCTGCTGCATCGCGGCAAGGCTCTGGCGCTGGTGGATTGGGTGCTGGAGCTGCCGGACGGGATCAAGGTGGTGTTCGACCCGGGCCCGTTGGTGGATTCGCCGGACGCGCCGCTGATGAAGGTCTTGCTGCCGCGCATCGATCTGTGGACCAGCAACAGTGTCGAGGCGCTGCGGTTTACCGGGGTGTCGGACATTGCCGAGGCGTTGAGTATTCTGGCGGATCATTTGCCGGCGGACGCCCTGATGGTGGTTCGCGATGGGCCGCAGGGCTGCTGGATCAGCCAGCATGGCGACCGTCAGCAGGTGCCGGGATTCAAGGTCACGGCCGTCGACAGCAACGGTGCGGGGGATGCGCATGCCGGGGTGTTTGTGGCCGGGTTGGCGCAGGGCTTATCGGCGGTTGAAGCGGCACGGCGGGCGAATGCGGCAGCGGCGTTGGCGGTCACTCGTTGGGGGCCGGCGACTTCGCCGGGGGCGGCTGAGGTGGATGCGTTGATCCGCGAGACTTTTGACGCCTGATCCTGCGTTGAGGCCCTCAAACTCACCCTCAACCCGCCTTGCGCAACGCCTCGATCAACTCCTGCTTGCGCATGCTCGAACGCCCGGGAATCTTCTTCGCCCGGGCTTCCTTCATCAGGCTGTCCACCGTCTGCGTATCGCGTGAAGCCTTGCTGTTGCGCGGCTTGCCCTCACGGGTGGCCACTGCACGTCGGGCTGATTCCTTGCGATCGGCAGACTTGGCCGCGGCCGGTTTTTTGCGTCCCGAGCCGCCGGCGCGCTCACCGCCACCCGACTGCTTGTTCACCGTCGCCCAGGCGCGAGCCTCGGCTTCATCTTTCGACACGCCTTTGCGTTCGTAGCTTTCTTCGATGTGTTCGGCCTTGCGTTTCTGCTCGGCGGTGTATTTGTCTTTGCTTCCACGAGGCATGAGATTTCTCCTGGTCGTAGGAGCTGGCGAAGCCTGCGATCTTATGATCTTCAAACATTAACGGGCAAAAGATCGCAGCCTGCGGCAGCTCCTGCGCGGCTAGTTATCCAGTTTGCGTGCCGCCTCAACCCCAGCGGCGCTGAGTTTGATCGGCAGGTTCAGCGAGTGCTCGCCGGCTTCATTGCAGATCACATGACCGTGCTGGATCAGCCCGCGCTCCTGCAGTGTCGCGAGGGTGCTGGCCACGACTTTCTCCCCCCGGTAATTGTCCAGAACCTCCTTGCCCAACCCGCTTGGATGGGCATGCAGCAGGCGGGTCAGGACTTCTTTTTCCAGGTTTTTATCGACGTTCATGGTGACCTCTTGGTTGGGATGGACGAGTGTTGCTCCTCGCTCGCATCGGCGAGCCCTTACTCGATATTGGTCCGTCCCAGACCTGGATTGGTGCCTGAGGAACGACGAGTGGTCCAGGGGCGGGCTAGGCTTGCTGCAACGTTGTGACCTTGCTGACGTGACGCCAGACCAACCGCCCCACGGTGATCAGCCAGTTCAGCAGGGCGACCGACAGTACCGTGAGCAACAACGTCAGCATCCCGTATTCGACGATGATTTTCCCGGCCAGTAGTGGAAAGCCGAACACGCCGATGAAGTAGGACAGGCTGAACAACAGCAAGGATTGTGAGGTGGTACCGGACGGTGCTTCGTTCGCCGCCAGGCCATTGATCACCGAATACGTCAGTCCATAACCAATCCCGAGCATCGCTGCCGCCAGCACATAGCTGAAACTGTCGTCGACCACAAAACCGAACATCAGGATCGAGCCCATCATCAGGCCGGACAACAGGCAGGATGCACGTAACGGATCGCGTTTGACCACGAAGCCGGCAATCAGCATTCGGCTGCTGATCGCCGCGCCCATGAAGCCGAAAAAGAACAGTGAATAATCCAGTGAGCGAGACGCCGCGTAACTGGTTTGAAAACTCGATAATCCGCCGAACACGCAGCCGCCGAGGCCGACCATGATGATCGGGAACACGGCTCTGGAGGACAACACCTGAGCCGTTGCGCGCCAGGAAATGCGTGCGACTGACGCAGACGCGGAGGGCGTTCTTTTGAGCCGGGCATCCAGCCGCCAGAACAGCAAAGCGCCAATCAGACTGGCCAGTGCAGCGAGGTAAAACGCGGCCGTTACCGGATACCCGAGGGCACTGGCTGCGCGGCCTAACAGTGGGCCGCTGCCGATCCCGGTCATCATGCTGCCCGACAGTAACGCAAAGTATTTGGCCCGTTGAGCGGGCGTCACCAGGCTCGCAACGATGATCGGTCCGAGGGTGTAGAAAACACCCCAGCCCAACCCCAGCATCAATCCAAAAAACAGCAGCAGATGGCCAACGCCCGGCGTCAAGGCAAACCCCAGGCTGGCGACCACCAGCAACAGGCTGAACAGGGCAATGGAGCGCGCCGCGCCGAGCAGGTCGGACAAGTGACCAGAGACGAGCACCGCCGCAAAGGTGCTGAGCATTGCCGCCGAAATCACGCTGCCGGCATCGTGTTCATTGCCACCTCGCGAGCTGATCAGCAGCGACAGCAAAAAGGTCGAGCCATAGGACAACGACAGCAAGTAGCTGGCGAGGCAGAACAGGCCGAATAACTTGCTTGAGACTGGTGGGGCGGCGGTAGACATGAGGCTGTTCCTTGACCCGATAGAAGTGAACGTCATCTATCTATCACGCAAGGCGCCGAAGTTAGGTCTGTGGTTACCGATTTCAGGGTTAGCGCCGGCCGGAGTAATGCGCTTGGCAGACGCCGATTTCTTCCTTGAACAGTTCCATGAATCCCTTCAAGCGTTGATGGCGAACCTGTGCCAGACGCTGGCCGGTGGTCGTTTGGAAACCGTCCGCGAGGTGCAGCAGCTTGGTCTGGAAATGATCGAGGCAAAAGCGTTTGTCGTCGTAGTCCCGCTCGTTTGCCTCCGGGTCCACTGGGTCGTACAACGCGCTGCCCATGCGCCCGGCAATGTAGAAGGTACGCGCCACGCCGAGCATGCCGAGTGAGTCGAGGCGGTCGGCGTCCTGGATGATTCGGGCTTCGAGGGTGGTGGGTGTGATGTTGGCGCTGAAGCTATGGGCCTCAATGGCATGGACGACCGCAGTGATTTTTGCGTCAGGCCAATCCATGGCTGTCAGCACTGTCGACGCTTTCTGCGCCGCCAACCGTGACGCCTGGGACCGCAGCGGCGAGTTCTTCTCCACCGCCACGCAATCGTGCAACAGCACGGCGGCCAGCAGCACCTCAAGATCACCGCTTTCTTCGGCATGAAGCGTGCGCACGTTGTGCCACACCCGTTGCAAGTGCGACAGATCGTGGGCACCGTCCTCGCCAGGTTCCAGCGCATGGGGCAGCAGTTCAGAAGCCAGATTCTGCAGAGGTGCGAAAGCAGCGGTGCTCATAAATGTCCTATGTATGAAAACGCTTTTGTGGCGAGGGAGCTTGCTCCCGTTGGGCGGCGTAGCAGCCCCGACCCCAGACGGCACGGTATTTCAATTAGACCCGCGTCGCCAGTTTTTGCGACTGCTTTGCCCGAACGCGGACCGGCCGACGGGAGCAAGCTCCCTCGCCACATTGCTTTCAAATGTGACGAGCGCCGCGCGCGGACTTAGTATGGCGTTTTCAACTTTTGACAAGGCACGTCCATGACGATCGAAATCCGCCCGGCAACCCCCAGCGATGCTCCGCAAATCCTCGCGTTCATCACTGAACTGGCCGACTTCGAACGTGCCCGCCACGAAGTCATCGCCAGCGTCGCCGACATCGAGCGCAGCCTGTTCAGCGAAGGCGCCACCGCCCATGGCCTGATTTGCCTGCGCGATGGCCTGGCGATCGGCTTCGCGGTGTTCTTCTTCAGCTATTCCACCTGGCTGGGCAGCAATTGCCTGTACCTCGAAGACCTCTACATCACTCCTGAACAACGGGGCGGCGGCGCCGGTAAAACCTTGCTGCGCCACCTGGCAAAAATCGCCTGCGCCAACGACTGCGGCCGTTTCGAATGGAGCGTGCTGGACTGGAACAAACCGGCGATCGAATTCTACAAATCCCTCGGCGCACAGCCGCAGGAAGAGTGGGTGCGGTATCGGATGGATGGGGCGGTGTTAAGGGATTTTGCCGCCGGTAATTGATCCTCTAAAAAGATCGCAGCCTTCGGCAGCTCCTGCACGGGATTGTGTTTCGATCGCGATATTGCGGCGTACATGAATCCGTAGGAGCTGCCGAAGGCTGCGATCTTTTTTTGCTTGTCTCTCAACATGTGGGATTGTAATTTATATATTGAGATTTTCATTCGTCAAGGTTTATAGTCCAGCTCACTCACTGCCAAAAAAACAAAACAGGTGAAGCGATGCTGGCGCAATTGATCGCGCTCGATTGGGGGACAACCTCATTACGTGCTTACAAACTCGGCTTCGGTGGCCAGGTGCTGGACCAGCGTGCGCTGTCGTCCGGGATCATGCAGCTGCCCAAGACGCCGCGAACCATCGCCGGTCAGGCGTGCGCCGACGGTTTTGAACTGGCCTTCGACGAGGCTTGCGGCGACTGGCTCGACGCGCAGCCCGATGTGCCGGTGATTGCTTGCGGCATGGTCGGCAGTGCTCAGGGCTGGCGCGAAGCGGCTTACTGCGACACGCCGGCGAACGTCGCCAATCTCGGAACTTCCCTACAAACCGTTCGCAGTCTTCGCGGTGTCGATGTGCACATCGTGCCGGGCGTGATTCAGCGTTCGCGCTTACCGAACGTGATGCGTGGTGAGGAAACCCAGGTCCTCGGCGTGTTGCAGAATCTGCCGGGCGAGGCGGGTAGCGATCTGTTGATCGGCCTGCCGGGCAGCCATTCGAAATGGGTGGAAGTGGCCGATGGCTGCATCGTGCATTTCGATACTTTCATGACCGGCGAAGTCTTCGCCGTGCTCAGCGAACACAGCATTCTGGGGCGTACTCAGCAGCGCGGCGCGTCTTTTGATGGCGATGCTTTTGACCGTGGCGTGCAAGTGGCGCTGTCGGCGGATGGCGAGATCGGGCCGCTGTCGACATTGTTCAGTGCCCGCAGTCTGGGGCTGACCGGCGAGCTGAGCGCCAGCGCTCAGCCGGACTATCTGTCCGGCCTGTTGATCGGCCATGAACTGTCGGCCCTGGCCAATGTTCAGCGGCGTCGACGCAACAGCGTGCACCTGCCCTCGGTCATCCTTATCGGCAACGCCCAACTCTGTGCTCGCTACAACCGGGCGCTCGACGCCTGCGGTTTTGCCCGGGTGACCCTGGCCGAACAGGCCACCGAACGCGGCTTGTGGCAGCTGGCGGTTGCCGCCGGACTGATCACCGCAAACCCATCCCGTTAAACCTGACTGGAGGTCTGACATGCTCAAGCAAGCATTGGCACAAAACGGTCTGATCGCGATCTTGCGTGGCCTGCGTCCGCAAGAGGCGGCAGCCGTGGGCGAAGTCCTGTACTCGGCCGGATTTCGCGTCATCGAAGTGCCGCTTAATTCCCCTGAGCCGTACGAAAGTATTCGCATCCTGCGCAGCACATTACCCGCCGATTGCCTGATCGGCGCGGGCACGGTGTTGACGCCGGAACAGGTCGAGCAAGTGAAAGCGGCAGGCGGCCAAGTGATCGTCATGCCCCACAGCGATGCAAAGGTGTTGCGCGCGGCGAAGGCAGCGGGGCTGTTCCTGTCGCCGGGCGTGGCGACACCGACCGAAGCCTTTGCAGCGCTGGCCGAAGGGGCGGACGTGTTGAAGATGTTCCCGGCCGAACAGATGGGCCCCGCCGTTGTGAAAGCCTGGCTGGCGGTGTTGCCGGCGGGAACGGTGCTGGTGCCGGTGGGCGGGATTACGCCGGACAACATGCAGGTGTTTGTCGAGGCCGGCGTCAAAGGTTTCGGTCTCGGCTCCGGATTGTTCAAACCGGGCATGACCGCAGACGAAGTGGCGGTGCGCGCCAAGGCGTATGTCGCTGCCTGGAATGCCTTGCGTTAAGACTTTTTTGGCGCCGAGCGCGCTACTTCTATAAGCGCTGCATCTACAAGAAGAGAGCACAGATGAAAATCACCAAACTCACCACCTTCATCGTTCCGCCGCGCTGGTGCTTCCTCAAGGTTGAAACCGACGAGGGTGTGACCGGTTGGGGCGAGCCCGTGGTTGAAGGCCGCGCGCACACCGTCGCGGCTGCGGTCGAGGAATTGTCCGACTACCTGATCGGTAAAGACCCACGCAACATCGAAGACATCTGGACAGTGCTCTACCGTGGCGGCTTCTACCGGGGCGGGGCGATCCACATGAGCGCCCTGGCCGGTATCGACCAGGCGCTGTGGGACATCAAGGGCAAGGCGCTGGGTGTGTCGGTCAGCGATTTGCTGGGTGGCCAGGTGCGGGACAAGATCCGGGTTTACTCGTGGATCGGTGGTGATCGTCCGGCGGACACTGCTCGCGCCGCGAAAGAAGCGGTCAGCCGTGGTTTCACCGCGGTGAAAATGAACGGCACCGAAGAGCTGCAATTCCTCGATTCCTTCGAGAAAGTCGACCTGGCGCTGGCCAACGTTGCCGCCGTGCGCGATGCGGTCGGTCCGAATGTCGGCATCGGCGTGGACTTCCATGGTCGGGTGCACAAGCCGATGGCCAAGGTGCTGATGAAGGAACTCGACCCGTACAAACTGATGTTCATCGAAGAGCCGGTGCTCAGTGAGAACTACGAAGCGCTGAAAGAACTGGCGCCGCTGACCAGCACGCCGATTGCCCTTGGCGAGCGGTTGTTCTCGCGCTGGGATTTCAAGCGTGTGCTCAGCGAAGGTTACGTCGACATCATCCAGCCCGATGCGTCCCACGCGGGCGGTATCACCGAAACCCGCAAGATCGCCAACATGGCCGAAGCCTACGACGTGGCGCTGGCGCTGCATTGCCCGCTGGGCCCGATTGCCCTGGCGGCGTGCCTGCAACTGGACGCGGTTTGTTACAACGCATTCATTCAGGAACAGAGCCTGGGCATCCATTACAACGAGAGCAATGACCTGCTCGATTATGTGAAAGATCCGCGGGTGTTCGACTACGACAAAGGCTTCGTGAAGATCCCCAACGGTCCGGGCCTGGGGATCGAGATCAACGAGGAGTACGTGATCGAACGCGCGGCGGTCGGCCACCGCTGGCGCAACCCGATCTGGCGCCATGCCGATGGCAGTTTTGCCGAGTGGTGATACTCACGCGGTGATCGTTCCCACGCTCTGCGTGGGAATGCCTCACCGGACGCTCTGCGTCCGCTCTTGGGACGCAGAGCGTCCCTGGCTGCATTCCCACGCAGAGCGTAGGAACGATCAGCCACCACGACCTCAATAAACATAAGAAGAGGCACCCCCATGCAACCGCAAACCCTCACCGGGCAGGCGTCGTTGGTGACGCCCAGTCGCAAGCGTTTTTTCATCATGGTCCTGTTGTTCATCACGGTGGTGATCAACTACCTGGACCGCAGCAACCTGTCGATTGCCGCCCCGGCGTTGACCAGCGACCTGGGCATCGATCCGATCCATGTCGGGCTGATTTTTTCCGCATTCGGCTGGACCTACGCCGCCATGCAGATCCCCGGCGGCTGGCTGGTGGACCGGGTGCCGCCGCGCATTCTCTATAGCGTCGCATTGCTGCTGTGGTCGCTGGCCACGGTGATGCTCGGCTTCGCCGCCAGCTTCATTGCGCTGTTCGTGCTGCGCATGGCGGTCGGTGCACTGGAAGCGCCGGCGTACCCGATCAACAGCCGCGTAGTGACCACCTGGTTCCCCGAGCGCGAACGCGCCACGGCCATCGGTTTCTACACCTCCGGGCAGTTCGTCGGCCTGGCGTTCCTGACGCCGGTGCTTGCCTGGCTACAACACCAATATGGCTGGCACATGGTGTTTGTCAGCACCGGTGCGGTGGGCATCCTGTGGGCGGTGATCTGGTACGCGGTGTATCGCGAACCACGGGATTTCAAGGGCGCCAATGATGCTGAAATCGATCTGATCCGCGAGGGCGGCGGGTTGGTGGATATCCAGGCCGAAGCCGCCAGGGCCAAGGCGAAATTCAGCTGGGTCGACCTCGGGATTGTCCTGAGCAAGCGCAAGTTGTGGGGCATTTACCTCGGCCAGTTTTGCCTCAATTCGACCTTGTGGTTTTTCCTGACGTGGTTCCCGACTTATCTGGTGAAGTATCGCGGCATGGACTTCATCAAGTCTGGCTTGCTGGCGTCGCTACCGTTTCTGGCGGCCTTCGTCGGCGTGCTGTGTTCGGGGTTCTTCTCGGACTTTTTGATTCGTCGCGGCTGCACGGTGGGCTTTGCTCGCAAGTTACCGATCATCGGTGGTTTGCTGATTTCCACCTCGATCATCGGCGCCAACTTCGTCGAGTCGACACCACTGGTGATTGCCTTCCTCGCGCTGGCCTTCTTCGGTAACGGTCTGGCCTCGATCACCTGGTCGCTGGTGTCGACCCTGGCCCCGGCGCGCTTGCTCGGACTGACAGGTGGGGTGTTCAATTTCATCGGCAACCTGGCGGCGATTACCACGCCAATCGTCATCGGTTTCCTCGCCTCCGGTGATTCGTTTGCCCCGGCGATCACCTATATCTCGGTTCTGGCGTTGCTGGGTGCGCTTTCCTACGTGTTGCTGGTGGGCAAGGTCGAACGTATCAAGTTGTAGTCGCAGCCGCCGGGCGACCATAATGCCGCCCGTTCCCTCGCTCAACGGTAAAGGCTGGATATGCAGGAAGACGCCCCAAAAATCGCCAAGGACGCCGCGCCGACCGGCACCCAGACACTGCTTCGTGGCCTGGGTGTGGTTCAGGCGGTGGCCAGTGGCGCCCGCGATCTCAAGGAAATCGCCCGGCTGATCGGCACGACGCGCAGCACCACTCATCGCCTGGCCAGTTGCCTGGTGGACGAGCGTTATCTGCGGGTGGTGCCACAGGTCGGCTATCTGTTGGGGCCGAAACTGATCGAGCTGGGTTTTCAGGCGCGCGAAGAACTGCCGCTGGTGACGCTGGCCGGGCCGTATCTGGATGAGTTGTCGGCGTTGACCGGCGACACTATTCACCTGGCGATTCGTGAAGGCGACGAGGTGCTGTACCTGCACAAGAATCCGGGGCGCAACGGCCCGGAAATGCGTTCGCGGGTTGGCCATCGCATGCCGTTGGCGCGTACCGGGATCGGTAAGGCGCTGATGCTTGATGACTCGCAGGAAGAATGGCAACGGCTGTATGAAATCAGCTTGCCGGTGGGCGGGAAAAATCAGTTCTGGCCGCAGCACCCGGAGCAATCCTGGGAACAGTTTCAGCAGCGCATGATCGAGTACGTGGCCGGCGGTTACGCTTTCGACCTGGAAGACAACGAACCGTCGATCCGCTGCGTGGCGGCGCCGATCCGCGATGCCAGCAAGCGCATTGTCGCCGGTATCAGCGTCGCCAGCACCGTGCCGTACATGCCGTTGGAAAAAATGGCCGAGCTGATTCCCCTGATCAAAGGGGTCACAGCCCGGCTGTCGGCGGAATTGGGCCTGAAGGTTTAGAGTTTCAGCGTCGCCATGTCGATCACGAAGCGGTATTTCACGTCACCGGCGATCATGCGGGTGTAAGCCTCGTTGATCTGGCGGATGTCGAGCATTTCGATGTCGCAGGAGATGCCGTGCTCGGCGCAGAAGTCCAGTACTTCCTGGGTTTCGGCGATGCCGCCGATCAGTGAGCCGGCCAGCATGCGACGACCCAATACCAGTTTGGCAGCATGCACCGGCGGATCGATCGGCTCGATCAAACCCACCACAATGTGCACGCCGTCGAAACGCAGGGTATCGAGGTAGGGATTGAGGTCGTGCTGCACCGGAATGGTGTCCAGCAGGAAGTCGAATTGTCCGGCGGCGGCCTTCATCTGTTCGGCATCGGTGGACACGATCACGTGGTCCGCGCCTTGGCGACGACCTTCTTCAGCTTTGCTCTCCGAGCGGGTGAACAAGGTCACCTCAGCGCCCATCGCCTTGGCGAACTTGATCCCCATGTGACCGAGACCGCCCATGCCAAGAATCCCGACCTTGTCACCGGCCTTCACGCCGTAGTGCTTGAGCGGCGAGTAGGTGGTGATGCCGGCACACAGAATCGGCGCGGCGCTGGCCAGGTCGAGCTTCTCCGGGATGCGCACGACAAAGTGCTCGCTGACCACGATGCTGTCGGAGTAACCGCCCATCGTGTTGCTGCCATCGACCCGGTCCGGGGTGGCGTAAGTCAGGGTCGGGCCTTCGAGGCAGTATTGCTCCAGATCGGCCTGGCAGGCTTCGCAGTGGCGGCACGAGTCGACCATGCAACCGACGCCGACCAGATCGCCGACTTTGTGTTTAGTAACGTTCGCGCCGACGGCGGTCACTTTGCCGACGATCTCATGGCCGGGCATCAGCGGGTAAACCGCAATGCCCCACTCGTTGCGCGCCTGGTGGATGTCGGAATGGCAGACGCCGCAGTAGAGAATCTCGATCGCCACATCGTCGGCCCGTGGGCTGCGGCGTTCGAATTTCATTGGGGCGAGGGGCGTGGTGGACGACTGAGCGGCGTATCCGATGGCGGTGTACATGGTGAACCTCGCAAAAGCAGTGACAGGTGAGGCGAGCCATTCTGGGCACCGCGCGGGTGACCGGCCATGGCGATTCCTCCGGGTGTCATGCCTAATCCTCCGGCATGCGCCTTCGTTTGGTCGCATTGGCGTTCAGACCTGCGATGATGTTTTCATCCCTTTTTTCGTGACTTTTTTGTGAAGAGCTCTCCATGTTGTTGACCCGTCATCTCGATGCCAATGCCACGCTGGTTTCGCTGATCCAGCCGCTGACCAACCGCGATGGTTTCACGCCTACCACGTTGCCGGGCGTGCAGATTTTGCGGGCCAGTTGTGATTTGGCCCGTGGCCCGCAAATCTACGAGCCAAGCCTGGTCATCATCGCCCAGGGCAGCAAGTTGGCGTATCTGGGGCCGCGTACTCTGGAATACGGCGCCGGGCATTATTTGATTCAGGCGCTGCCGGTGCCGTTCGAATGCGAGACGTTTTCGGCTCCAGATGGCCCGATGCTGGGCGTTTCCATCGCCATTGACCGGGTGTTGCTCGGTGAGTTGGTGCTGGCCATGAGGCTGGCGCCGGGGCGTTATATCGAGGCGCAGACGCCAGAGTCCATGACTTCGGCGGTACTCGATGATGCGATGCGTGGTTGTGTTGAACGGCTGTTGCGTTGCCTGCACGATCCGCTGGAATGCCAGGTTATGGGGCAGGCGCGATTGCGTGAATTGTTGTTCGTCGCCCTGCGCGGGCCGCAAGCCGATGTGTTGCGGGCGCTGGTGGAGCAACAGGGGCAGTTCGCCCGGATCGCGGCCTCGTTGAGCCATCTGCATGCGCATTACACCGAGCCGCTGAACGTCGAGACCCTGGCCAGTTGTGCGAACATGAGTGCGTCGACGTTTCATGAGCATTTCAAGCGCAGCACCTTATTGTCGCCGGTGCAGTATCTGAAGCGTTTGCGTTTGCTCAAGGCCCAGCAGTTGTTGCTGGGCGAAGGACTGGGCGTGGCCCAGGTGGCGCATCGGGTGGGGTATCAGAGCACGTCGCAATTCAGCCGTGAGTACAAGCGCTACTTTGAACGAAATCCGGGGGATGAGCGCGTTGCCTGATCCATAGGGCTTTGTGGTGACGCTTGAATTGCGGGCAACAAAAAGGCCCCCGTTCAGGGAGCCTTGTTGTTCAAACGTTCGACTTACATGTTCGGGTAAGTCGGGCCGCCGGCACCTTCCGGTGCCACCCAGGTGATGTTCTGTGCAGGGTCCTTGATGTCGCAGGTCTTGCAGTGAACGCAGTTCTGGGCGTTGATCTGGAAGCGTTTCTCGCCGTTTTCCTGGGTGACGACTTCATACACGCCGGCCGGGCAGTAACGCTGGGCAGGTTCATCGTACAGCGGCAGGTTCTTGCTGATCGGGATGCTCGCGTCGGCCAGCTTCAGGTGGCACGGCTGCTCTTCTTCATGGTTGGTACCGGAGATGAACACCGAGCTGAGCTTGTCGAAGCTGAGCTTGCCGTCCGGTTTCGGGTAGTCGATCTTCTTGCAATCGGCCGCCAGTTTCAGGCACGCGTAATCCGGCTTGGTGTCGTGCAGGGTGAACGGCAGTTTGCCGCCGAAGATGTTCTGGTCGATCCAGTTGAAGCCGCCACCGACAATGGCGCCGAATTTGTGGATCGCCGGGCCGAAATTGCGGCTGGCGAACAGTTCGTCGTAGAGCCAGCTCTTCTTGAAGGCGTCGACGTAAGTGGTCAGCTCTTGCGTGCCGTCCAGATCGGCGAACAGCGCATCGGCCACGGCGTCAGCGGCGAGCATGCCGGACTTCATCGCCGTGTGGCTGCCTTTGATCTTGGCGAAGTTCAGGGTGCCGAGGTCGCAACCGATCAGAGCGCCGCCCTTGAAGACCATTTTCGGCAGCGAGTTCAGGCCGCCTTTGCAAATGGCGCGAGCGCCGTAGCTGACACGCTTGCCGCCTTCCAGGTATTGCTTGAGCACCGGGTGATGCTTGAGGCGCTGGAACTCGTCGAACGGCGACAGGAAGGTATTGCTGTAGGAAAGATCGACGATCAGACCGACCACCACCTGGTTGTTTTCCAGGTGATAGAGGAACGAGCCACCGGTGTTCTCGGTGCCCATGATGTCCAGCGGCCAGCCGGCGGTGTGGACCACCAGGCCTGGCTGGTGCTTGGCCGGGTCGATTTCCCAGATTTCTTTCAGGCCGATGCCGTAATGCTGGGCATCGGCTTCGCTGTCGAGGTTGAAACGCTTGATCAGCTGCTTGCCGATGTGGCCGCGGCAACCTTCGGCGAACAGCGTGTACTTGGCGCGCAGTTCCAAGCCTGGGGTGTACAGGCCTTCTTTCGGATTGCCTTCGCGGTCAACGCCCAGATCACCGGTGATGATCCCGCGAACCACGCCGTTCTCGTCGAACAGCGCTTCCTGGGCGGCGAAGCCCGGGTAGATTTCCACGCCCAGGTTCTCGGCCTGCTGGGCCAGCCAGCGGCACAGATTGCCCAGGGAGATGATGTAGTTGCCTTCGTTGTGCATGGTCTTGGGCACAAAGAGGTCTGGAATCTTCTGCGCGCTGTCAGCGTTCTTCAGAACGAAGATGTCATCGCGGGTGACTGGCGTGTTCAGCGGCGCGCCGAGTTCTTTCCAGTCCGGGAACAGTTCGTTCAGGGCCCGTGGTTCGAACACGGCACCGGACAAGATATGAGCGCCGACTTCGGAGCCTTTTTCGACCACGCAGACGCTGATTTCCTTACCGGCTTCGGCGGCCTTCTGCTTCAAACGGCAGGCGGCGGACAGGCCAGCGGGGCCGGCACCGACGATGACCACGTCGAATTCCATGTATTCGCGTTCCACAGGCTATCTCCTACTCAAGGCTCAACAGTTTTTTTTCTAATTGGAGGTTGGGTGTCGCATCCATGAATTCCCCCACAACGCGGGGGAGAGGACAATCGATGAGCCACCTTTCTCTCTGGGTGGCGCATTATATCTACACCACTCTTAGCGTCCAATACAAACGTTTGTTTGAATTGGCTCAAACCCAGAGAAATCAAAGTCACGCGGCTTATGACTGGCCATTTTGCCGTATTGACCAGAATAGGTGTTCCGGTCAAGATACGGTCGGTTTTGCGCTCGCCGTAGGCTGATTGTAGGTTTCAAGAGCACCTCTAAAGACAGGGCGATGGCAGGACAAGGTGATGTGTCGCGCAGCTTTGGCGCGCAGTTTACACGCCGCGATAATGAATGACCTGTCGGTCACCACTGACGAACGGTCATCAACATCGTGAGTGATGGTCACTTGATACGAATGCCGGCGTTTTTAGAGGTGCCCTTGTGCCCCATGTGCATCAACCGCCAGGTTCGCCTAGGCGACTTTCTTTTCACCGGAGAGTAACGAGGAATCCATGAAGGTTCTTGTAGCTGTCAAACGCGTTGTGGATTACAACGTCAAGGTTCGCGTCAAGGCGGACAATTCCGGCGTCGACCTCGCTAACGTCAAGATGTCGATGAACCCGTTCTGCGAAATCGCAGTGGAAGAAGCCGTACGTCTGAAAGAGAAAGGCGTTGCGACTGAAATCGTCGTCGTCTCTATCGGCCCGTCCACCGCTCAAGAGCAACTGCGCACCGCGCTGGCTCTGGGTGCCGACCGCGCCATCCTCGTCGAATCCGCTGAAGATCTGACTTCCCTGGCCGTGGCCAAGCTGCTCAAGGCTGTTGTCGACAAGGAACAGCCTCAGCTGGTGATCCTCGGCAAACAAGCCATCGACAGCGACAACAACCAGACTGGCCAGATGCTCGCTGCATTGAGCGGCTACGGTCAGGGCACGTTCGCGTCGAAAGTCGAAGTCAGCGGCGACAGCGTTGCCGTGACCCGCGAAATCGACGGCGGCGCGCAGACAGTTTCCCTGAAACTGCCGGCCATCGTCACCACCGACCTGCGTTTGAACGAGCCGCGCTACGCGTCCCTGCCAAACATCATGAAAGCCAAGAAGAAGCCTCTCGAAGTGCTGACTCCGGACGCTTTGGGCGTTTCCACCGCCTCCACCAACAAGACCCTGAAAGTCGAAGCGCCGGCTGCACGCAGCGCGGGTATCAAGGTCAAGTCGGTGGCTGAACTGGTCGAGAAACTGAAAAACGAAGCGAAGGTAATCTAAATGACTATCTTGGTTATTGCTGAACACGACAACAAAGTGCTGGCCCCGGCCACCCTGAACACCGTTGCTGCTGCCGCCAAGATCGGTGGTGACATCCACGTTCTGGTTGCAGGCCAAGGCGCTGGCGCCGTGGCTGAAGCCGCTGCGAAAATCGCGGGTGTGAGCAAAGTCCTGTCTGCTGACAATGCCGCTTACGCGCATCAACTGCCGGAAAACATCGCCCCGCTGGTGGCCGAGTTGGGCAAGGGCTACAGCCACATCCTGGCCGCCGCCACTTCCAACGGCAAAAACATCCTGCCGCGCGTTGCCGCTCAGTTGGATGTTGACCAGATCTCCGAGATCATCTCGGTCGAAAGCGCTGACACCTTCAAGCGCCCGATCTACGCCGGTAACGCCATCGCTACCGTGCAGTCCAACGCGGCGGTCAAAGTGATCACCGTGCGTGCTACCGGTTTCGACCCGGTGGCGGCTGAAGGTGGTTCGGCTGCCGTTGAAGCCGTTGCCGCTGCTCACGACGCTGGCATTTCCAGCTTCGTTGGCGAAGAACTGGCCAAGTCCGATCGTCCGGAACTGACCGCTGCCAAGATCGTCGTTTCCGGCGGTCGCGGCATGCAGAACGGTGACAACTTCAAACACCTGTACGCCCTGGCCGACAAGCTGGGCGCTGCCGTCGGTGCTTCCCGCGCTGCGGTCGACGCAGGTTTCGTACCCAACGACATGCAGGTCGGTCAGACCGGCAAGATCGTTGCGCCACAGCTGTACATCGCCGTCGGTATCTCCGGCGCGATCCAGCACCTGGCCGGCATGAAAGACTCCAAGGTGATCGTGGCGATCAACAAGGACGAAGAAGCGCCGATCTTCCAGGTGGCCGATTACGGCCTGGTGGCAGACCTGTTCGAAGCCATCCCCGAGTTCGAGAAGCTGGTCTAATCCGGCGGCTTGACTTATAAAGAGCCCGGCCTTTTGGTCGGGCTTTTTTTTTGTGTTTTGTCCTACGGTTGGCATATCCGGGATTGAGAGGAGAGTTTGGCCATGGATCTGCGTCTTGTATGGGGCTTGCTGGGATTATCGCTATTGCCGGGGCTGTCTGCCGCCGCGGGCAAGTGCGAGCGCCTGATCGTGACCGGCAGCCCGGACGCGCCGCCGTACCTGTGGCAAGACCCGCAAAACCCCAAGCACCTGATCGGCGCCAGTGCTGATCTGTTGCAGCAAGTGGCGGGGGAGTTGGGCATCAAGGTTGAGCTGCTGTACGCCGGCAAACGCTCCCAGGCCCTGGATGAAGTGCGCAGCGGGCGCATGGACATGCTGGCCGATGCGCCCTTGGCGGTAAATGAGCTGGAAAATCTGGATTACATCCATCCAGCGCTGCTGGAAAACGATTATCTGGTCTGGACTCGCAATGACTCGCTATTGGTCTACAACGAAGCGCAGGACCTTCACGGTCATCCCGGCGCATTGTCGGAAAAGGCTCGAGTGACCCCTTCATTCGGCACTTTTGCCGAACAGCAATTGACCCTTGTGCGCACACCCAATCTGACTCAGGCCTTTCAGAAATTGCTGCTGGGCGAGGTGGAATTTGTCCTCGCCGGCCGCTACTCGGGCATGGCCATGGTGCAAACGCTGGGGATGGCCAATGACTTGATGGCCCACCCACAACCCATCGACAAACCCGGCCTGTACCTCGCGGTTTCCCATAACTCCGCCTGTAACGATCCTTGGTTGCGCGGACAGCTGGCCAAAAAGATGACAGAATTGCCCGCGTCCGGACTGACGGAAGCTGCGTTGCTGCGCAATATCGAGCGTTGGAAAGCGCAAGGCTCACAACAGCAGCCACAACCTGTCAGTACCCCAAAACAGTAGGGATTTTTAGTGAGTATTCGACCTCTTTTCGCTGCCCTGGCCGTTCTGGCTCTGGCGGGTTGTGCAGCCGATCCGGCGCCGAATGAACAAATACGTTTGACCGAACAGGCCCTTGAACAAGCCAAGGCCGTGGGCGCTACCGCCGAGGAAGTGCCGGAGCTGAAACTGGCCCAGGACAAGTTCAACCGTGCCAAGGGCAACATGGCCGACCAGTCCTTCAAGAATGCGCGTATGCGGGCCGAGCAGGCCGAGCTGGACGCGCGCCTGGCCGAAGCCCGGGTCCTGACCCACAAGAGCGAGGAGCAGTTGAACGTGCTCAATACCCGCATCACCCGCCTGCGCAAGCAACTGGGAGATGCCCAATGAATCTGAAGACCAAAGCACTTGGCGGCTTGATCCTGGTCGGCTGCGCAAGCCTTTATGGCTGCGCCGGTCAACACAGCGAAGCCGCGTTGCAGCAGGCCGGCGCCGACTTCCAGAAGGTCAAGGAAGATTCCAACGTGCTGCGCATTGCGCCCAAAGACGTGATCCGCGCCGGCGAGTCCCTGGCCCGCGCCGATCGTCTGTCCAGCTACTGGGGCAGCGGTTCTGACGTGGTGCATTACGCCTACCTGAGCCAGCGCTACAGCGAAATCGCCCGGGAACACACCAATCAGGTACTCAACGAAGAGCGCGCAGCGAAACTCGAACTCGAGCGTCAGCGCCTGCAACTGGCGCTGCGTGAGTCCAAATTGCTCAGCGTGCAGCAACAGGGCAAGTGGCTCGAAGAGCAGATCGTGGCGCTGGCGACCACCCAGACCGACCGTGGTCTGGTGATGACCCTGGGCGATGTGTTGTTCGATACCGGTGAAGCGGAACTGAAGAGCTCGGCGAACCGTGTGGTGCTGAAGATCGTCCAGTTCCTGCAACTCAACCCCAAGCGTGTGGTGCGGATCGAGGGCTACACCGACAGCACCGGCGGTAAACAGGAAAACCTCAAGCTGTCCCGCGACCGTGCGCAATCGGTGGCTGACGTGCTGACGGACCTGGGCATCGACGAAAAGCGCATCCAGGTCGAAGGTTACGGCGATGAATACCCGGTGGACGCCAACGCTTCCGAGCGCGGTCGTGCCCAGAACCGTCGGGTGGAAATTGTATTCTCCGACGAAAAAGGCCAGCTCGGCGCGGCTCGTTAAGGGCTGCGTCACTGGAAAAACCCGGCCTGTTCAGCAGCGCCGGTTTTTTTTGCGCCCGCCAAATGCGTCGTAAAACAGTACAGTTTTTGCTGACACCGCACTGTATGGTCGACTATTGTATTAACTGTCCCAGTACACTTCTAAACTGTTCCGGTATTGTTTCACACAAGAATAAAATGCCCGTGAAATCGAGTGCTGCGTCATGACCAATCTCTTGCTCTATCAACGTATTGCTCAGCAGCTGGCCGAAGACATCCGCCGCGGTGTCTATCAGCCGGGCGAGCGCGTGCCTTCGGTGCGCAAGATGAGTTCGCAGCTCAACGTCAGCCATGCGACGGTGTTGCAGGCCTACGCGAACCTTGAAGATCAAGGGCTGATCCGTGCCCGGCCGCAATCCGGTTACTACGTGCACCAGACGCCCGCCCTGACGGCACCGACCCCGGACATCGCCCGGGTCGAGCGCCCAGGCCTGGTCACCCGCAGCAGCATCATTCAGCAAGTCCTGGTCGAATCCCGCCGCGAAGGTGTGTTCCCGTTGGGCGCGGCTGTACCGAGTGTCGATTATCTGCCGGTGCGGGCACTGCATCAGCAACTGGCCAAGGTCACCCGTTTCCATAGTCCGCGGGCGTTCAGCTACATGTTCAGCCCTGGTTTCGAGCCGTTGCGTCGGCAAGTGGCGATCCGCATGCGCGATGCCGGCGTGGTGGTTGATCCGTCGGAGGTGGTAATCACCCACGGCTGCGTCGATGCGTTGCAGATGTCTCTGCGTGTATTGACCCGGCCGGGCGATCTGATCGCCGCCGAGTCGCCGACCTATTACGGTTTGCTGCAACTGGCCGACCTGCTGGGGCTGAAAGTCATCGAGATCCCCAGCGATCCGGCCACCGGCATGAGCCTCGAAGCCTTGCAATTGGCGGCCAACCAGTGGTCGATCAAGGCACTGGTGCTGACCACGCGCCTGAGCAATCCCTTGGGCGGCACCATGCCCGAAGAGCGGCAGAAACAACTGCTGCGCCTGGCCTCGGATTTCGATATTCAGATTGTCGAAGACGATATTTACGGCGAGCTGATGTTCGAGCAGGGCCGCACCAAATCGCTCAAGGCCTATGACCGGCTGGATCGGGTGATTTATTGCTCCAGCTTCTCCAAAACCCTGTCGCCCGGCGTGCGGATCGGCTGGATGATTGCCGGCAAGTACCAGCAGGAAATTCAGCGCTTGCAGACGTTCAGCACGCATTCGGCCTGCAGTGTCACGCAAATGGGCATTGCGGCCTATCTGGAGAACGGCGGGTACGACCGGCATTTGCGTTACATCCGTCAGGAGTACCGCAAGAACCTCAGCGCTTTCCAACTGGCAGTGCAGCAATACTTCCCGGAAGGTACACAGATGACCCGGCCTACCGGCGGTTTCATTCTGTGGGTCAGTCTGCCGGGGCGGGTCAATACGCAAGAGTTGCATGTGCGTGCGTTGCAGCAGGGCATCAGCATTGCGCCGGGGCTTATTTTCAGTAACACCGAGCAATTCAATCACTGCATTCGCCTGAACTGCGGCATCCCCTGGAACCGCGAGGCCGAGCGTGCATTGATGACGCTGGGGCTGCTGGCGACACAACTGTGTCAGGAGACAACGAGCGGTTTTTGACTTGCCGGGCAGTTATGAACTGCCCGCTTGTCTTGTCGCCTCCAACAGGCGAGCATATAGCTTTCTGCCGTTCGCGCCGTTGGGTCCATGAAACCGATTTTTCCTGCCGCCTGGTTATTGATCTGCCTGTTGATGACTTGTCATGCGGAAGGTGTCATGGCGGCTTCCGTCCAGGAAAAACCGACAGCCGCCGCAACCGCGAAAAAACCGGCGACTGTCATAAAAACCGCTCCGGCCACAAAGAAGGCTGCACCGGTCAAAAAGCGTTCTCCCATTGCTTCCAAGTCGAAACCAGCCAGTGAAGTGGTGAAAACCAAACTCCCTCCCGCCAATCTCGACTTGAGTTTGCCCAAGGATAAGGTCGATGAATTGAAACCGGTCGGCACGGTACCGTTGCCTCGACACGATGCGGTGTTGCCGCAAATGTTCGGTGACAAAAGCAGTCCGTTTCAGCTCAACGGTCGCCTGATCAGCAACGAAATGCAGCTGCAACGGCGCAATGATGAGCGCCGGGATGTTGAAGGCGCGGCGCTGGAATTCGAGTTCAAGCAGTAAATTCCCCCCCTATTCGTGACCCGTGAAACAGACGCTTTGTCGGAGACTGGTCAGTCACGTTCGTTTGAGCGTAAAAACCCGGGCCCGGGTAATTTAAAACAACTGTTTTAGCCGTTACTCTGTGCCACGTCCCTTTAACACATTGCTCGCCACGAGGAGCTTGTCGTCATGAGATGCCGTGAAGGCTGTGGCGCCTGTTGCATTGCCCCTTCCATCAGTTCGCCGATTCCCGGCATGCCCAATGGCAAAGCCGCCGGAGAACGATGCGTACAACTGTCTGCCGATAACCTGTGCAGCATTTTCGGCAAGCCGGAACGTCCCGCGGTGTGTTCGGCATTTGAGGCCGATGTCGAGGTTTGCGGAAGCAGCCGCGACGAAGCGATCAAATTGCTGGGCTGGTGGGAGCAAATGACGGCTGCGTGATGTGTTCAACGAACGGAACTTCAACAATAAGGAATAAGATTATGGGTTCGCTGCATCGTATCGCTGTGCTGTGTGGTTTGACGGTTTTGCTGGCCTCCACAGCCCAGGCCGAAGACTGGAAAACCGCCAAGGATGAAGACGGCATCAAGGTGTCCTTGAGTGAGGTGGCTGGTTCCCAATACAAGGCTTACCGTGGTGTAACGGTGATGAAGACCACCATGGCCAAACTGCGTGCATTGCAGGAAGACGTTCCGGGAGCCTGCGCCTGGATTCACGAGTGCAAGGTCCAGAAGCTGCTCAAGCATGAAGGCAACCAGAGCTGGACCTACACTCAGTTCAATACACCGTGGCCGGTGACTTCTCGCGATTCGGTATTGCATGTCACCACCGTTGACGGCGCCGATGGCAGCCTGACCCGCGAGCTGGAAGGGCAGCCGAAGTACCTTCCGGAAGAAAAAGGTTTTGTACGGGTTGCCCAGGTCAAGGGTTTCTGGAAGTTCGTGCCCAAAGGCGATCAAGTCGAAGTGACATATCAGGTCCACACCGATCCAGGCGGCAGCGTGCCGTCGTGGTTGGCCAACAAGTTTGTGGTCGATGCGCCGTTCAATACTCTCAAAGCCCTGAAAGAACGCGCCGAGAAGTAACCGCGTATCCAGTTGATACGACCTGTTGAACAACGCCCCGATTTGATCGCAATACCGTTCACTTAGAGAGTCTTGAGTCAGAGAAACCTGTGGCGAGGGAGCTTGCTCCCGCTTGAGTGCGTAGCACTCACAAAAATCGGCAATGGTTGTCAGATTTTTGGGGCCGCTACGCAGCCCAGCGCGAGCAAGCTCGCTCGCCACAAAGGTAGGCATGACTGAAGAGTGCGTTAAGTGAACAGCATTGCGATTTGATCGGGGCGTTTGCGTTTTTTACCAAGGGCTGGCTTTATTTTGTTTCCGGATATGCGTTGAACAAAATTTTCACAAAGTCTCCAAGACAATTCACTCTCGCCTCAACGAGTCAACCCCGCAACTCTGCGCCACGCCCCTTGTCCCAGAGCGCTACAAGCGACAGTTGGGCTGCCGGACAGTAATCAATGGCAATGCCGCGGTTGATCGTGCAACATTTGCGCACCGCGCACGCCCCGGGGCCGAGGATGGCCAACAGAGGGCAAGGCGCCGCTGTATTTTTGAAACTTCAACTTCCAATGGGTCCTAAAACGACATGGCAAACCCGGACGCCCTGAATCAGCAGCGAGCTTCTAGTCGCCTGCTGCAACCGACCGTCAAATCGCATCTGGCCTACACACTGTTGTGCGCCCTGATCATGATGGTCATGTTCAGCCTGCTGCGCGTCGCGCTGCTGGTCTACAACCGCTCGATGATCCTCGACACACCGGCTTCGACCTTCCTGGAAGCGTTCGCCAATGGCCTGCGTTTCGACTTGCGCCTGGTGGTTTACCTCAGCGTTCCGCTGCTGCTGGCCCTGTTCAGCGCCCGGGCCATGGCGGCCCGCGGGTTCTTCCGGCTCTGGTTGACCGTTGCCTCGAGCATCGCGCTGTTCCTCGGCCTGATGGAGATGGACTTTTACCGCGAGTTCCACCAGCGCCTCAACGGCCTGGTCTTCCAGTATGTGAAAGAAGACCCGAAAACCGTGATGAGCATGCTCTGGTACGGTTTCCCGGTAGTTCGCTATCTGTTGGCCTGGGCCGTGGGCACGTTGATTCTGACCCTGGCGTTCAAGGGCGCCGACCGCGCCACGCGTCCTCGCGGGCCGTTCAGTGGTGGCAGCATTGGCACGCGCCAGGTCGCTCCGTGGTATGTGCGCGGCGTAGTGTTCGTGGTCTGCCTGATGGTCTGTGTGGTCGCGGCGCGTGGCACCCTGCGCCAGGGCCCGCCGCTGCGTTGGGGTGACGTCTACACCACCGACTCGAACTTCGCCAACCAGTTGGGCCTCAACGGCACGCTGTCGCTGATCGCCGCGGCCAAGAGCCGGATGTCCGAAGATCGCGACAATATCTGGAAGGCAACGCTGCCACAGCCGCAAGCTCAGCAAATCGTACGTGACATGCTGGTGATGCCGGACGAAAAACTGGTGGATGCCGATATCGCAGCGGTGCGTCGCGATTACATGCCGCCGGCCGACAAGACCCTGCCGATCAAGAACGTCGTCGTGATCCTGATGGAAAGCATGGCCGGTCACTCGGTGGGGGCCTTGGGCGCACCGGGCAACATCACGCCGTATCTCGACAAACTGTCGAAAGAAGGCCTGCTGTTCGATCGCTTCTTCTCCAACGGGACGCATACCCACCAGGGTATGTTCGCCACCATGGCCTGCTTCCCGAACCTGCCGGGTTTCGAATACCTGATGCAGACCCCGGAAGGCAGCCACAAGTTGTCCGGCCTGCCGCAGCTGCTCAGCGCACGTAATTACGGCGACGTGTATGTCTACAACGGCGATTTCGCCTGGGACAACCAGTCGGGTTTCTTCAGCAACCAGGGCATGACCAACTTCATTGGTCGTAACGACTTCGTGAACCCGGTGTTCTCCGATCCGACCTGGGGCGTGTCCGACCAGGACATGTTCGACCGTGGTTTGGTAGAGCTCAAGGCGCGGGCGAACGGCAAGCCGTTCTATGCGTTGCTGCAAACCCTGTCCAACCACACGCCATATGCCTTGCCGACACCATTGCCGGTTGAGCGTGTAACCGATCGCGGCAGCCTGAACGAGCATTTGACCGCCATGCGTTACGCGGACTGGGCAGTGGGTCAATTCTTTGAAAAGGCCCGCAAGGAGCCGTACTTCAAGGAAACCCTGTTTGTCATCGTTGGCGACCATGGTTTTGGCAACGAGCGTCAGATCACCGAAATGGACCTGGGCCGCTTCAACGTGCCGATGTTGATGATCGCACCGGGCATCCAGGAAAAGTTCGGCCAGCGTGACCACACCGTGGGCACCCAGATCGACATCGTGCCGACCATCATGGGCCGTATTGGTGGCGAAGTGCGTCATCAGTGCTGGGGACGCGACCTGCTCAACCTGCCTGAAGGCGACACCGGTTTTGGTGTGATCAAGCCGTCGGGTAGCGAGCAGACCACCGCCATCGTCACAGCTGACCAGATCCTGGTGCTGCCGAAAGAAAAGGAAATGGCGCCGAAGATGTACCAGTACGAACTGGGTGCGACGCCTCACGCCGAGATCGTTCCGGATGCTCCGCGTACAGCTGAGCTGAAACTCAAGCTCGAAGCGTTCCTGCAAACGGCGACCAAGAGCCTGCTCGATAACACCGCCGGTGTGGTTAACGGCAAACCGGACTAAGTTTTTCCGGAATACAAAAGAGGCCCTTCGCAGGGCCTCTTTTTTTTTTGCCGGTAAAATTTTTAAATCTTGCCAAGCAACAGCAGGATCAACAGCACCACCAACACCGTGCCGATGATACCGGACGGGCCGTAACCCCAACTTCTGGAGTGCGGGAAGACCGGCAAACCACCTATCAGCAACAGGATAAGAATAACGATAAGAATTGTGCCCATGTCTATTTCCTTGCTGGAAGCATTGTGGATTTGACTTGGCGTTTCAGCCGTTCAGCTGGACTGTATTAATCCGCGCTGCATACAAAATCCGACTCGCGGCAATGAAAAATAATTCCAAGTATTTTTAGTGTTTTTGGAAGGTACGCTTATTTCTTTGACGGCGTTTCGAAGTTGAAACAACCGGACCGCGCCGTGGTTCATCGCTGGCCATTCAGCACTCTGATGGAGCGTGGGTCGCGCATTATCCTTCGCTACACTCGGTGCATCTTCCCCGGAACAACAAGGCTGTTTGCTATGCAAAATCGCATGATGATCACTGGCGCGGGCTCAGGCCTGGGTCGCGAAATCGCACTGCGCTGGGCGCGTGAAGGCTGGCAACTGGCCTTGTCGGATGTCAGTGAGCCCGGCCTGCAGGAAACCCTCAAGTTGGTGCGCGAAGCCGGTGGTGACGGCTTCATTCAGCGCTGCGATGTACGCGACTACAGCCAACTGACCGCCTTTGCCCAGGCCTGCGAAGAGAAACTCGGCGGTATCGATGTCATCGTCAACAATGCCGGTGTGGCCTCGGGCGGGTTCTTCAGTGAACTGTCGCTTGAGGACTGGGATTGGCAAATCGCGATCAACCTGATGGGCGTGGTCAAGGGCTGCAAGGCCTTCCTGCCGCTGCTGGAGAAAAGCAAAGGCAAGATCATCAACATCGCCTCGATGGCAGCGCTGATGCAAGGCCCGGCCATGAGCAACTACAACGTGGCCAAGGCGGGTGTAGTGGCGTTGTCCGAAAGTTTGCTGATTGAACTGGCCCACGAGGAAGTCAGCGTGCATGTAGTTTGCCCGTCGTTCTTCCAGACCAATCTGCTGGACTCCTTCCGTGGCCCGACCCCGGCCATGAAAGCGCAGGTTGGCAAATTGCTGGAAAGCTCGCCGATCACCGCTGCAGACATTGCCGAATACATCTATCAGCAGGTCGCCGCTGGCGAATTCTTGATCCTGCCTCACGAACAGGGCCGTATGGCCTGGGCGATCAAACAGAAAGACCCGCAATTGCTCTACAACGAAATGACTGTGATGGCCGACAAAATGCGCGCCAAGGCCAAACAAAACGCAGGCTGAACTTGCCCGTGCGCAACACCGTCGTTAGGGTGGCCGCAATCGGTCATCCTCACGAGACGTTTGCATGCTCAATTACCTGTGGTTTTTCCTCGCCGCGCTGTTCGAAATCGCCGGCTGCTTCGCTTTCTGGATGTGGCTGCGCCAGGGTAAAAGCGTGTGGTGGGTCATCCCGGCCTTGCTCAGCCTGACGTTGTTCGCACTGCTGCTGACCCGTGTCGAAGCGAGCTACGCCGGTCGCGCCTATGCCGCCTACGGTGGCATCTACATCATTGCCTCGATTGGTTGGCTGGCGGTGGTCGAGCGGATTCGACCACTGGGCTCGGACTGGATCGGCGTGGCGCTGTGTGTACTCGGGGCGAGTGTCATTTTGTTTGGTCCGCGCCTTACCGCTTCCTGACGGATCGGTCCTTCATTCAAGCGGTTTGTCGGACACGTCCGTCAGGGTGATGCAGCCTGCATTGTAGGGCGGGACTGTTTTGCGGTCGTTGCATTGAAGACCCGCTCTGCGCCGGGCATCTTCAGGGGCCGGTAACCCTGAAGGATGAATGCCATGCTTGTACTCAGTCGCGTTGTGGGCGAATTGATATCCATTGGTGACAACATTTCCGTGCGGGTGCTCGCCGTCAACGGAAGCAGTGTGCGCTTCGGTGTTGAAGCGCCACAGCAAGTCAACGTACACCGCGCCGAAGTCTACGAGCGCATCCAGATCAAACAGGCAAAAGCCAAAGTTCGTTGACTCAGTCGAACAGGTGCTTGGGCACATCGTGCTTGAGCATCAACTGGCATTGCTCGCTTTCCGGATCGAAGACGATCAGCGCCTGGCCCTTGGTCAATGCCTGACGGACACGCAACACACGGGTTTCCAGCGGCGTGTCATCGCCGTTGTCCGTGCCGTCACGGGTCACGAAATCCTCGATCAGGCGGGTCAGGGTGTCGACTTCAAGTTGGTCGTGGGGGATCAGCATAAGGCACCTCGGTTAAACATTGGCGCGATGCTACGGCGGATATGAACACATCACCAGTGTTCGCCTCAGCTTTCTGTGCGCAGGCCAACGAGGCTATCCACCGACGGCACCCGCGTATCGCTTTCCATCTGCGTCTCGTGCTCGATCTGGTGACTGAACCGGTCCAGTGATCCTGTGGCCGGTTGTGCATCGCTGGCGAATACCGGTGGGCTGAGGATGTAGGCGCCGAGCAGGCGGCTGAGGGCGGCGAGGCTGTCGATGTGGGTGCGTTCGTAGCCGTGGGTGGCGTCGCAACCGAAGGCCAGCAGGGCGGTGCGAATGTCGTGGCCGGCGGTGACGGCCGAGTGAGCATCGCTGAAGTAATAGCGAAACAGGTCCCGACGCGCCGGCAGTTCGTTGTCAGCGGCCAGGCGCAGCAGATGTCGCGACAGGTGATAGTCATAAGGCCCGCCGGAATCCTGCATCGCCACGCTCACCGCGTGTTCGCTGGAGTGCTGGCCGGGTGCGACCGGCGCGATGTCGATGCCGACGAATTCGCTGACATCCCAGGGCAGGGCAGCCGCCGCACCGCTGCCGGTTTCTTCGGTGATGGTGAACAGCGGATGGCAGTCGATCATCAACTCTTCACCGCTGTCGACAATCGCTTTCAGTGCCGCCAGCAGTGCGGCAACGCCGGCCTTGTCATCGAGGTGACGGGCGCTGATGTGGCCGCTTTCGGTGAATTCCGGCAACGGGTCGAAGGCGACGAAATCGCCGACGCTGATCCCCAGCGAATCGCAATCGGCGCGGGTCGCGCAATAGGCGTCCAGGCGCAATTCGATGTGATCCCAGCTGATCGGCATTTCATCCACGGCGGTGTTGAACGCGTGCCCGGAAGCCATCAGCGGCAACACGCTTCCGCGGATCACACCGTTGTCGGTGAACAGGCTGACGCGGCTGCCCTCGGCAAAACGGCTGGACCAGCAGCCGACTGGCGCCAGGGTCAGGCGCCCGTTGTCCTTGATCGCGCGAACCGCCGCGCCAATGGTATCCAGGTGAGCGGAGACCGCACGGTCCGGGCTGTTCTTCTTGCCCTTGAGGGTAGCGCGGATGGTGCCGCGACGGGTCATTTCAAAGGGAATGCCCAGTTCTTCAAGGCGCTCGGCGACGTACCGCACGATGGTGTCGGTGAACCCGGTGGGGCTGGGAATGGCGAGCATTTCCAGCAGGACTTTTTGCAGGTAATTGAGATCCGGTTCGGGAATTTTGCTGGTCATGGAAACTCCTGATGGGGTGAGAGCTGATCGTTCCCACGCTCTGCGTGGGAATGACTCTTCGGACGCGCAGCAATCGCTTGGGACGCAGAGCGTCCCTGGCTGCGTTCCCACGCAGAGCGTGGGAACGATCATGGGGCCGGGCAGTACATCACTAAGAGACTGCCGGCTGACTATGCGCAAACAACAAATCCACAAACCGCTCGGCCGTCGGTTGCGGTTCATGGTTGGCCAGGCCGGCGCGTTCATTGGCTTCGATAAACACGTACTCCGGCTGGTCGGCGGCCGGCACCATCAGGTCGAGCCCGACCATCGGAATATCCAGCGCCCGTGCCGCGCGCACCGCCGCATCCACCAGGGCTGGATGCAGAATCGCCGTGACGTCTTCAAGGATGCCGCCGGTATGAAGATTCGCCGTGCGCCGTACGAACAAGTGCTCGCCGGCCGGCAGAATACTGCCGTAGTCATAACCCGCCGCCTGCAAGGTGCGTTGAGTTTCCTGATCCAGCGGGATTTTGCTTTCACCGCTGGTCGCTGCCTGACGGCGACGGCTCTGGGCCTCGATCAGCGCGCCGATGGAATGCTGACCATCGCCCACCACTTCCGCCGGCCGGCGAATGGCGGCCGCGATCACCTCGAAACCGATCACCAGAATCCGCAAATCGAGGCCTTCGTGAAAACTTTCCAGCAGCACTCGACTGTCGAATGCACGGGCGTTCTCGATGGCTTGCTGGACCTCCTCGATGCTGCGTAAATCCACCGCTACCCCTTGGCCCTGTTCACCGTCCAGCGGTTTGACCACCACCCGTTCGTGCTCGTCGAGAAACGCCAGGTTGTCGTCCGCGCTCCCCGCCAGTTGTTGGGCGGGCAGTTTGAGGCCGGCATTTTTCAGCACCTTGTGAGTCAGGCTTTTGTCCTGGCACAAGGTCATGCTGATGGCGCTGGTCAGATCGCTCAAGGATTCGCGGCAACGCACCCGGCGACTGCCGTGAATCAAGGTGAACAGACCGGCTTGCGCGTCATCCACCTGCACCTCAATACCGCGCCGATGAGCCTCTTCGACGATGATCCGCGCATACGGATTGAACTCGGCTTCGGGGCCGGGGCCGAGAAACAACGGCTGGTTGATGCCGTTCTTGCGCTTGATCGCAAACGTCGACAAGTTGCGAAAACCGAGCTTGGCGTAAAGACTCTTCGCCTGACGGTTGTTGTGCAGCACCGACAGGTCCAGGTAACTCAGCCCACGGCTCATGAAGTGTTCGATCAAGTGCCGCACCAGCACTTCACCGACGCCTGGGCGGGAACATTGCGGATCCACCGCCAGGCACCACAGGCTGCTGCCGTTCTCCGGATCATTGAATGCCTTGTGGTGATTGAGGCCCATGACGCTGCCGATAATCGCGCCGCTGTCCTCGTCTTCGGCCAGCCAGTAAACCGGGCCGCCCTGATGATGGGGGGTCAGCAAACCTGCATCGATCGGCAGCATGCCGCGGGCCTGATACAGCTGATTGATCGCCTGCCAGTCCGCCTCGCTTTGCGCCCGACGGATACGGAAACCGCGAAACACCCGGGTGGCCTGACGGTAATCGCTGAACCACAGGCGCAAGGTGTCGGACGGGTCGAGAAACAGTTGCACCGGTTCCAACCCCAGCACTTGCTGGGGGGCGGCGACGTACAAGGCGATGTCCCGTTCACCGGGCTGCTCATTGAGCAACTCTTGGGCGAGGCTCGCCGCATCGGGAAAGGTATGGCCGATCAGCAACCGGCCCCAACCGCAATGCACGGCGATGGGCGCGGCGCTCAATGCACTGCCGTCTTCGGCCAGGCGTGCCTGCAAGCGTTCGTAGGAGGGTGCCTGACCGCGCAACAAGCGTTGGCTGTAAGCCGTGGCGTGGGGTTTCATCGATCAGATTCCTTGTTCACTGAGCCACAGGTTCAGGGCCGCCAATTGCCACAGCTTGGAGCCGCGCAACGGGGTCAGTTGACCTTGCGGATCGGTCAGCAGGCGGTCGAGCATGGCGGGGTTGAACAGGCCGCGATCCTGACTCGGATCGAGCAGCAGTTCCCGCACCCAGTTCAGCGTGTCGCCCTGCAAATGCTTGAGACCTGGCACCGGAAAGTAGCCTTTTTTGCGGTCGATCACTTCGCTTGGAATGACCAGCCGCGCCGCTTCCTTCAGGACTTGCTTGCCACCATCAGGCAGTTTGAATTTGCCCGGCACCCGTGCCGACAACTCCACCAGGCGATAGTCGAGAAACGGCGTGCGCGCTTCCAGGCCCCAGGCCATGGTCATGTTGTCGACCCGTTTGACCGGGTCGTCCACCAGCATCACGGTGCTGTCCAGGCGCAGGGCTTTGTCCACCGCCGCGTCGGCACCGGGTTGGGCGAAATGCTCTTTCACGAAGTCGCCGGCCGCGTCGTTGGCTGTCAGCCATTTAGGCTGCACCGTGGCGGCGTAATCGGCGTAGCTGCGGTCGAAAAACGCATCGCGATACGCCGCATACGGATTGCTCGCGCCGTCCACCTGCGGATACCAGTGATACCCGGCGAACAACTCATCCGCGCCCTGGCCGCTCTGCACCACTTTGCAATGCTTGGCCACTTCCCGCGATAGCAGGTAGAAGGCGATGCAGTCATGGCTGACCATCGGCTCGCTCATGGCGCGGAACGCCGCAGGCAGGCGCTCGATGATCTCTAGTTCGTCGATACGCAGTTGGTGATGCCGGGTGCCGTAGTGTTTGGCGATCAGGTCCGAGTACTGAAATTCATCACCGCGCTCGCCGCCGGCATCCTGGAAACCGATGGAAAAGGTCGACAAGTCTTCGACCCCGACTTCGCGCAACAGCCCCACCAACAGACTCGAATCGACGCCACCCGAGAGCAGCACACCGACATCCACCGCCGCCCGTTGACGGATCGCCACCGCTTCACGGGTGCTGTCGAGCACGCGATCGCGCCAGTCTTCGAGGGTCAGATTCAGTTCGTCGGCATGTGGGCCGTAGGGCAGGGTCCACCAGGTTTTCTGCTCGGTGGTGCCGTCCGCTTCGATGCGCATCCAGCTCGCCGGCGGCAGTTTCTCAATGCCCGCCAGCAAGGTGCGCGGGGCCGGGACCACCGCGTGGAAGTTCAAGTAATGATTGAGCGCCACCGGATCGAGAATCGGGTTGATGTCGCCGCCCTTGAGCAATGCCGGCAGGGCCGAGGCAAAGCGCAGGCGCTGGCCGGTGCGCGACAGGTACAGCGGCTTCACACCGAGACGGTCGCGGGCAATGAACAGACGCTGGGTGTCACGCTCCCAAATGGCGAAGGCGAACATGCCGTTGAGCTTGGGCAACAGCGCTTCACCCCAGGCGTGATAGCCCTTGAGCAACACTTCGGTGTCGCCGCTGGAATAGAAGGCATAACCGAGGCTTTCCAGCTCGGTGCGCAGTTCCGGGAAGTTGTAGATTGCGCCGTTGAAGGCCAGGGACAGGCCCAGTTGATGGTCGATCATCGGCTGTGCCGAGCCGTCCGACAGGTCCATGATTTTCAGGCGCCGATGACCGAGGGCAATCGGGCCTTGGCTGTGGAAGCCCCACGCATCAGGGCCGCGAGGGGCCAGGTGATGGGTGATTCGTTCAATGGCTGCGAGGTCCGCAGGTTGATGGTCGAAACGTAATTCTCCAGCTAATCCGCACATAAGTCCTTACCGGTTTTTCCGTTGGGGAGGGGCAATCGATACCCGCCAAAAAACGGCGGGTACCCGAAAACTGACCCGGCTGAATCCCTGGAGTTTTAGACCGATAAGTTATAAGTCTGCGTGTCAGACTTTTCCGCGGATCAACTGGCGCAAGGCAAAACGGTTGGGGTGGCAGGCTTCGGCCACGGTTTTGGGCAAGGGCAAAGGCTCGTTCTCAAGCCATGCCGCCAGCAGCTCGCCAGACAATGGCGCGGTGATCAAACCGCGAGAGCCATGACCGCTGTTGACGTAAAACCCATCGAGCCACGGGCAGGGCACATCGGGCACTTGCCGGGCATCTTTGCTCAGCGCGGCATAGGCATTGGCGAAGCTGGCCTGGTCGGCCAGTGGTCCGACGATCGGCAAGTAATCCGGGCTGGTGCAACGGAACGCCGCGCGCCCTGCAAGCTGTTGCGGGTCCAGGTCTTGAACATGCAGACGGGTGACCAAGTCGGTGGAGATTTCTTCGAGCAACGCCAGGTTGCCGAGGTGTTCGGCGACGGTCGGGGCCAGATCGTCACTCTTGAAATCGAAGCTGGCGCCAAGCGTGTGTTCGCCGAGGCGCGCGGGTGCCACATAGCCTTCGGCGCAGACGACGGTTGCCAGGCTCTGGCTTTCCGGGGTTTGCGCCAGTCGGGTGATCTGGCCGCGAATGCGTTTGAGGGGCAGCTCGGCGCTCTGGGGAAAACGCTTGATCTCGGCGGCGCCGGCCAGAATCACCACGGGCGCGCTGGCCAGCAGTGTCTCGCCGTCCCAGGCCTGCCATTGATCCTCCACCTTGCGCAGTTCCAGCACCTCGCGATGGGGCAGCCACTGAATGTTCGTTGAAGACGCCTGCCACTGGCACAACGCAGGAGGATGAACCCAGCCGCCTTCGGGGAAGAACAGGCCGCCGTGCTGCAGTTCGATGCCGGCCCGGGCCTGTGCTTGCGGTTGATCGAGCAGGTGTACCAGGCCTGGCGAAAAAGCCGCGGCCAATTGCGCCTGACGTTCGGCTTCCTTGGCATTGAAGGCCAGTTGCAAGACCCCGCAATCGTCCCAGTCGACGCCGCGCTGCAATTGTTCCAGCAGGCGCCGGGTGTAACCAAAACCGCTGACGATCAATTGCGACAACGCCGTGCCATGGGCCGAAAGCTTGAGGTACAGCACGCCTTGAGGATTGCCCGAGGCTTCCTGCGCCAATGCATCGTGGCGCTCCAGCAGGCTCACTTGCCAACCCCGCGCGGAGAGACTGGCGGCGCTGGCGCAACCGGCCAGCCCGGCACCGATCACCAGGGCGCGGCGCTCGCCGGGCAGCGGGGTTGGGCGAGCGAACCACGGTTTAGTTGCGGCCGGTTTAGCGGTCTCTTCAGGCCAGCCGAGGAAGGTGCCCCGCAGGATCTCCCATTTGTGGCCGATGCCTGGCGTGCGTTTCATCTTGAAGCCCGCCGCGTTCAGCAGGCGGCGCACCCAACCGGTGCTGGTGAAGGTGCTGATGGTCGAGCCGGGTGCCGCCAGACGGGCCAGTTCTGCAAACAGTTCGGCGGTCCACATGTCGGGGTTTTTCGCCGGAGCAAAACCGTCGAGAAACCAGGCGTCGATCTGCGCGTCCAGTTGCGGCAACTGCTCCAGCACATCGCCGATCAGCAAGGTCAGGGTGACGTGGCCGTTGCCCAGCACCAGCCGCTGAAAGCCCTGATGGATAGCCACGTATTGCGCCAGCAGTTGATCGGCGAACGGCTTGAGCTCCGGCCATAACGCCAGCGCCCGTTGCAGGTCGGGGGCGCTCAGCGGGTACTTTTCGACACTGACAAAATGCAGCCGCGCACCGGCCACTGCGTGTTGTTCGAACAACTGCCAGGCACAGAGGAAATTCAGCCCGGTGCCGAAACCGGTCTCGCCAATCACCAGTCGCCCACCCGCCGGCAATGCGGCGAAGCGGTTGCGCAAATCGTTTTGCTCCAGAAACACGTAGCGGGTTTCTTCAAGGCCCGACTGGTCGGAAAAATACACATCATCGAACACCCGCGAGCGCGGGCGACCTTGGTCGTCCCAGTCAAGCTGGGCGTGGGGCAATACAGGTTTCATGGCAGGCTCGGCAACGGCAAGGTGGGCATTCTAGCCGATCGCCAACGGGGTGCTTGATCCATGGCAAGTGCCACATTGGGGAGGCAGGGAGAATCGTCGCTTTTGTGGCGAGGGAGCTTGCTCCCGCTCGGGTGCGAAGCAGCCGCAAGTTGGTTGTCTATGTACCACCGGCGTACAAGTTTTCTGATATCGGGACGGCTTCGCCATCCAGCGGGAGCAAGCTCCCTCGCCACAGGGTTCGTATCAGCCTCAAAGATGGATTTGTCCTACGCATGAGACGCCAATCCGCTAGTCTTGCTCAATCCTGGAAGGAGCGCTCTCATGTTCGAATCCGCCGAAATCGGTCATGTCATCGACAAAGAAACCTATGAAGCCGAACTGCCGGCGTTGCGTGAGGCCCTGCTCGAAGCGCAGTTCGAACTTCGGCAGCAACACCGTTTTCCAGTGATCATTTTGATCAACGGCATCGAAGGGGCCGGCAAGGGCGAGACGGTCAAGTTGCTCAACGAATGGATGGACCCGCGCTCGATCGAGGTTCGCACATTCGACCAGCAGACCGACGAAGAGCTGGCGCGACCACCCGCCTGGCGCTACTGGCGGATGTTCCCGGCCAAGGGGCGCATGGGGATTTTCTTCGGTAACTGGTACAGCCAGATGCTGCAAGGACGGGTTCATGGCGTGTTCAAGGACCCGCGACTCGATCAAGCCATCAACGGCGCCGAGCGGCTGGAGAAGATGCTGTGCGACGAAGGCGCGCTGATCTTCAAGTTCTGGTTTCACCTCTCCAAGAAACAGATGAAAGCGCGGCTCAAGGCGCTGGCTGATGACCCGCTGCATAGCTGGCGCATCAGCCCGCTGGACTGGCAGCAATCCGAGACCTACGACAAGTTCGTGAAATACGGCGAACGGGTGCTGCGCCGTACCAGCCGCGACTATGCGCCGTGGCATGTGATCGCTGGCGTGGACGCGCGTTATCGGAGCCTGGCGGTTGGCAAAATCTTGCTCGAAGGCCTGCAAAGCGCACTGAAGCGACCCAGGATTCACCCGGACAAAGTCAGCGCCGCGCCCATGTTCCCCAGCGTTGATCAGATGAATCTGCTCGACAGCCTGGACCTGACCCTGCACCTGGACAAGGACGATTACGAAGAACAGCTGATTACCGAACAGGCACGGTTTTCCGGGTTGATGCGCGACAAACGCATGCGTCGTCACGCGTTGATCGCGGTGTTCGAAGGCAACGACGCGGCGGGCAAGGGCGGGGCGATCCGTCGAGTGGCCGCGGCGCTCGATCCACGCCAGTACAACATCGTGCCGATCGCCGCGCCCACCGAAGAAGAACGGGCGCAGCCGTATCTGTGGCGGTTCTGGCGGCATATTCCGGCGCGAGGAAAATTTACCGTGTTCGACCGTTCCTGGTATGGCCGGGTGCTGGTGGAGCGCATCGAAGGTTTTTGCAGCAAGGCGGACTGGTTACGTGCCTACGGTGAGATCAACGACTTTGAAGAACAGGTCGCCGATGCCGGGGTGATCGTGGTCAAGTTCTGGCTGGCCATCGACAAACAGACTCAACTGGAGCGCTTCCAGGAGCGCGAAGAGATCCCGTTCAAGCGCTTCAAGATCACTGAAGACGACTGGCGCAATCGTGACAAGTGGGACGATTACCGCGCCGCCGTCGGCGATATGGTCGATCGCACCAGCACCGAGGTATCGCCCTGGACATTGGTAGAAGCCAACGACAAGCGCTGGGCGCGGGTCAAGGTTCTTCGCACCCTCAATGAGGCGTTGGAAGAGGCATTCGAAAAGTCCGACAAGCGCGAGAAGAAACTGCAAAAGCGCGAGCGCTGAGCCGATGGTTACGCATACGCGGGGTGAATGATTGTCGCGGTCAGTCATAGGGTGGACTTATGCTCGGTCCAACTCCTGACTGACAACAACAATGAGGTGTATGCCATGCGTGAAGTGGTGATCGTCGATAGCGTACGGACCGGCCTGGCCAAATCCTTTCGCGGCAAGTTCAACCAGACCCGTCCGGACGACATGGCGGCCCATTGTGTCAACGCGCTGCTCATGCGCAATGACGTCGACCCGGCCAGCGTCGAGGATTGCATCGTTGGCGCCGGTTCCAACGAAGGCGCCCAGGGCTACAACATCGGTCGCAACGTCGCGGTGCTGTCGCACTTGGGCATCGGCACAGGTGGCATGACCCTTAACCGCTTCTGTTCGTCGGGCTTGCAGGCCATCGCGATTGCCGCCAATCAGATCGCTTCGGGTTGCAGCGACATCATCGTCGCCGGCGGTGTCGAGTCGATCAGCCTGACCATGAAAAGCGTCAACACCGACAACCTGATCAACCCGCTGCTGAAAGAGCAGGTGCCGGGCATCTATTTCCCCATGGGCCAGACCGCCGAGATCGTCGCGCGTCGTTATAGCGTCAGCCGCGAAGAGCAGGATCTGTATGCCCTGCAAAGTCAGCAACGTACGGCGATGGCGCAAGCCGCCGGATTGTTCAACGATGAAATCGTGCCAATGGCGGTGAAGTATCGCGTTGAAGACAAGACCACCGGCCAGGTGCAGATCCTCGACGGCATCGTTGATCACGATGACTGCAACCGCCCTGACACCACCCTGCAAAGCCTGGCCGGGTTGAAACCGGTGTTTGCCGAAGACGGCTCGGTGACCGCCGGCAACTCGTCGCAGCTGTCTGACGGTGCTTCGATGACGCTGGTGATGAGCCTGGAAAAAGCCCTGGCGCTGGGGCTCAAGCCCAAAGCCTTCTTTCGCGGTTTCGCCGTGGCCGGCTGCCAGCCGGACGAGATGGGCATCGGCCCGGTGTTCTCGGTGCCGAAGTTGCTCAAGGCCAAGGGGTTGCAGATTGCCGACATTGATTTGTGGGAGCTCAACGAAGCGTTCGCCTCGCAATGCCTGTACAGCCGCGACCGGCTGGAGATCGATAACGACAAATACAACGTCAATGGCGGCTCGATTTCCATCGGCCACCCATTCGGCATGACCGGTTCGCGTCAGGTCGGGCACATCGTGCGCGAGTTGCAGCGGCGTAACCTGCGTTACGGCATCGTCACCATGTGCGTGGGGGGCGGGATGGGGGCTACTGGGTTGTTTGAGGCGGTGCGTTAATTCCGTGAGGTCGCCTTCGCGGGCAAGTCGGATCGCCGCACCGCTCGCTCCTACAGGAATTGCACCTGTAGGAGCGAGGCTTGCCCGCGAAGCAGGCGACGCGATTTACGAGTTCATCCGCAAAACCCGCATCCGCTCGATATAAGCCTGAATCTCTTTCTCGGCCGTCGCCGCATTATCGAACGGCCCCTCCAGGGTCTGTTCCCGGGTGGTGAAATACAACTCCCCATTGACACGACACAACCGGTCACAGCGAAAGTGCGTGGCGGGGGCGGTGTCCTGGGCGCGCATGCCGTACATGGGCGATCTCCTGCAGAGGGCGGTTTCAATGAGCTTATGCATGAACCCTTTGCAACGCCTGGCGAGCTGATCGACGGCATCCCGTCAATGTCATGGTACGACCTGCACAGTTTCATTTGCGGCCCGTGGGCAACTGTCCCTGTGTCGCGCCCCGGTCTGAGCCTAGAATGACCGTTCTTGTCAACGGGCTTCGGGGTCAGCATGCATATTTCATCGGGTCGCTGGGTGTACGGTTTATTCCTGGCCTTGCTGACCGCGTTGCTGTGGGGAATCCTGCCAATCAAGCTCAAGCAAGTGCTGCTGGTGATGGACCCGATGACGGTGACCTGGTTTCGCCTGATGGTGTCCGGCGGTTGCCTGTTCATTTATCTGGCGGCGACCAAGCGCTTGCCGAGCCGCAAAGTTCTTGGCCCGCGCGGTGGCTGGTTGGTGTTGATGGCGGTGCTCGGACTGGTCGGCAACTACGTGCTGTACCTGATGGGCCTGAACCTGCTCAGCGCCGGCACCGCGCAACTGGTGGTGCAGATGGGCCCGATCATGTTGCTGATCGCCAGTCTGTTCGTGTTCAAGGAGCGGTTCAGCGTGGGGCAGGGGATTGGCCTGTTGGTACTGCTGATCGGCTTTGCGCTGTTCTTCAATCAGCGCTTGAGTGAGTTGCTCACCTCGCTGACCGATTACACCGCGGGTGTGCTGATGGTGCTGTTGGCGTCCACGGTCTGGACCTTTTATGCCTTGGGCCAGAAGCAGTTGCTCACGGTGTGGAATTCGTTGCAGGTGATGATGGTGATCTACCTGTTCTGCGCGCTGTTGCTCACGCCGTGGGTGCATCCGCTGCAAGCGCTGCAACTGAGCCCGCTGCAAGGCTGGCTGCTGCTGGCGTGCTGTTTGAACACTCTGATCGCGTATGGCGCCTTTGCCGAAGCCTTGGCCCATTGGGAAGCTTCGCGGGTCAGCGCGACGCTGGCGATCACGCCGCTGGTGACCTTTGCCGCGGTGGCCGTGGCTGCGTGGTTATGGCCGGAGTATGTGCATGCCGAGCAGATCAACGGTCTGGGTTATGGCGGGGCGGTGCTGGTGGTGCTCGGGTCGGCGCTGGTGGCGTTGGGGCCATCGTTGATCGCCGGACTTCGTGCCAGAAAGATCAAAATGGCGGTTGAGTGATCGTTCCCACGCTCTGCGTGGGAATGCAGCCCGGGACGCTCTGCGTCCCAAGAGCGGACGCAGAGCGTCCATTGAGGCATTCCCACGCAGAGCGTGGGAACGATCAGGGAAACTCAGCCCTTGGCACCTGCCTCCAGCATATTCTCCGGCCTCACCCACGCATCGAACTCTTCATTGGTCAGATACCCCAACTTCAACGCGGCCTCACGCAGCGTCAGCCCCTCGCCATAAGCCTTCTTGGCAATCTCGGCTGATTTGTCGTAGCCGATGTGCGGGTTCAGCGCTGTCACCAACATCAAGCCTCGTTCCAGATGCTCGGCCATTTTCTCGGCATCCGGTTCCAGGCCGGCGATGCAATGCTGCTGGAAGTTGCTGCAGCCGTCGCCCAACAAGCGGATCGATTGCAGCAGGTTGTGGATGATCACCGGTTTGAACACGTTCAATTGCAGGTGCCCCTGACTGGCGGCAAAACCGATGGCGACGTCGTTGCCCAACACCTGACAGGCCAGCATCGACAACGCTTCGCACTGGGTCGGGTTGACCTTGCCGGGCATGATCGAGCTGCCTGGCTCGTTGGCCGGCAGTTTCACTTCAGCGAACCCGGCTCGCGGTCCGGAGCCTAGTACGCGCAGGTCGTTGGCGATTTTCATCAGGGTCACGGCGAGGGTTTTCAGGGCGCCGGACAGCGTGGTCAGTGGCTCATGGCCGGCCAGTGCGGCGAATTTGTTCGGCGCGGTGACGAACGGCAGGCCGGAGAGGGCGGCCAGTTCGGCGGCGATCGCTTCGCCAAAACCGTGGGGCGAGTTCAACCCGGTGCCGACCGCGGTGCCGCCCTGGGCCAGTTCACAGACCGCCGGCAGCGCGCCGCGGATCGCCCGCTCGGCGTAATCCAGTTGTGCGATGAACGCCGAGAGTTCCTGACCGAAGGTAATCGGCGTGGCGTCCATCATGTGGGTACGACCGGTCTTGACCAGTTTCATGTGCCGCGCGGACAACTCCGCCAACCCGCCAGACAACTCAGCGATCGACGGCAGCAAGTGCTGTTGCACCGCCTGAACCGTTGCGATGTGCATGGCCGTGGGGAAGCAGTCGTTGGAGCTCTGGGAGCGATTGACGTGATCGTTGGGGTGCACCGGAGACTTGCCGCCCCGCGGGTTGCCGGCCAGTTCGTTGGCGCGACCGGCGATCACTTCGTTGACGTTCATGTTGCTCTGGGTGCCGCTGCCGGTCTGCCAGACCACCAGCGGGAACTGGTCGTCATGCTGGCCGTCGAGCACTTCGTCGGCCGCCTGTTCGATCAGGCGGGCGATGTCGGCGGGCAGGTCGCCATTACGATCATTGACGCGCGCCGCGGCTTTCTTGATCAGGGCCAGGGCATGCAACACCGCCAGCGGCATGCGTTCATTGCCGATGGCGAAGTTAATCAACGAACGTTGCGTCTGTGCGCCCCAGTAAGCGTCATCCGGGACTTCCACCTGGCCCAGGCTGTCGGTTTCGATACGGCTCATCATGCACACTCCTGTAGGTCTGATAGCGCAGTTTAGGCTGTGATCGCCGGTCGTGGTTCCATCAGTCTGGAATTTGACCGTTCAACCCCTCTAAATCAGGCGTGACAAGGCTTGGGGTTGAGCGACACACTTTTTTAGGCGCAGAATGGGCGCCCTTGGGGTTATACCTCGCCTGCTAGAAAAGGAAACTCGATGACTCGTCTTCGTGCCATCTGTACCGCGGTTGCACTGGTTTGCGCCAGCGGCCAGGTTTTTGCCGATACCGCCAGCCACAACGCCAGTGCCGAAGCTTTCCTGACCCTGGCGCACGCTGACAAACTGGGCACTCCGGTGTACATGCAAGTGCAGCAAATGTTCGCTCAGCGCTTTGAACAGACCAAAGCCCCTGAGTCGAAAAAAGCGGTTCTGGAAACTTATCAGGCCAAGGCCAACGCAGCGCTGGACGCAGCCATTGGCTGGAACAAGCTGAAGCCGGACATGGTCAAGCTCTACACCACCAACTTCAGCGAATCCGAGCTCAAGGATCTGGTGGCGTTCTACCAGTCGCCACTGGGCAAGAAAGTCCTGGAAAAAATGCCGCAGCTGACTCAGCAATCGGCCCAGATGACTCAAGCCAAGCTGGAAAGCGCGGTGCCTGTGGTCAACAAACTGCTGGCTGACATGACGGCCGAGCTGACGCCGAAAGATGCGGCTGCTCCTGCCAAGAAAAAGCCTTAAGCGGAGTTCGGGATGACCATGCAACAACGCATCGAATCGACGCTGGGGCTGCTGCAGCCCGAGCACCTGCAAGTGCTGGATGAAAGCCACATGCACAGCCGTGGGTTGCAGACCCACTTCAAGGCAGTGGTGGTCAGCCGGCAGTTCGAAGGGCTCAATCGCGTCAAGCGTCACCAGAAGGTGTACGGCACTTTGGGCGAACTGATGGGCGAGTTCCATGCGTTGGCGCTGCATACCTACACGCCGGAAGAATGGGCACAGATCGACGCGGCTCCGGCCTCGCCGACCTGTGCTGGCGGCAGTCATTGATCTGATGGTCTGGGGCTGTTGTGGCGAGGGAGCTTGCTGTGGTGAGGGGGCTTGCCCCCGTTGGGGCGCAAAGCGGCCCTGAAAATACCAACACCACCGAGGTGTGTCAGGCAAACCGAGTTTGCCGGTTTTACGACTGCTTCGCAGCCGAGCGGGAGCAAGCTCCCTCGCCACAGAGGCATCTCACAGTCCTAAAGCCATACGGTTTTTGCTAGAATCCGCAACGCGCCGCTCACCCGGCGCGTTTTTTTTCGCATCCGGTTCACCCCTTACGAGGGTAGCCACCTGGAGAATTACCCATGACACAACAGATTGTCGTGGCGGCACTGTATAAGTTCGTCACCCTGGAAAATTACGTTGATCTGCGCGAGCCACTGCTGCAAGCGATGATCGACAACGGCATCAAAGGCACGCTGCTGATCGCCGAAGAAGGCATCAATGGCACCGTGTCCGGCAGCCGCGAAGGCATTGACGGGCTGATGGCCTGGCTCAAGAACGACCCGCGCATGGACGACATCGACCACAAAGAGTCGTACTGCGAAGAGCAGCCGTTCTACCGCACCAAAGTCAAACTCAAGAAAGAAATCGTTACCCTGGGCGTTGAAGGCGTGGACCCGAACAAAAAGGTCGGCACCTATGTGGATCCGCAGAACTGGAACGCGCTGATCAGCGATCCTCAAGTGCTGTTGATCGACACCCGCAACGATTACGAAGTCTCGATCGGTACATTCGAAGGCGCCATCGACCCGAAGACCACCAGTTTTCGCGAATTCCCCGACTACATCAAAGCCAACTTCGACCCGGCCGTGCACAAGAAAGTCGCGATGTTCTGCACCGGCGGCATTCGCTGTGAGAAAGCTTCCAGCTACATGCTCAGCCAGGGTTTCGACGAGGTCTATCACCTCAAGGGCGGCATCCTGAAGTACCTCGAAGAGGTGCCGCAGGAAGAAACCAAATGGCAGGGCGACTGCTTCGTGTTCGATAACCGCGTGACCGTTCGTCACGATCTCAGCGAAGGCGACTACGATCAATGTCATGCCTGTCGTACGCCTGTCAGCGTTGAAGACCGCGCATCCGAGCACTATGTGGCCGGCATCAGTTGCCCGCATTGCTGGGATAAGCTGAGCGAGAAAACCCGTCGCAGTGCCATCGACCGGCAGAAGCAGATCGAACTGGCCAAGGCGCGCAACATGCCGCACCCGATCGGTTACAACTACAAGCAATCCGCTTCCGAGGCTTGAACCATGTCTGCACGCCTGCTCTATGTGATGGATCCGATGTGTTCCTGGTGCTGGGGCTTCGCTCCGGTGGCCAAAGCGCTGGTTGAGCAGGCGCAGGCGGCGGGTGTGGAGTTGCATTTGGTGGTGGGTGGTTTGCGCACCGGCAGTGGCGCGGCGCTGGAGCCAACCACCCGGCGCTACATCCTTGAGCACTGGCAGGCGGTCAGCGAGGCCACCGGCCAGCCGTTCAAATTTGAAGGCGCGTTGCCCGACGGGTTTGTCTACGACACCGAGCCTGCCTGTCGGGCACTGGTGACCGCGCGCAGCCTGGCTCCGGATTGCGCCTGGACATTGCTCGGGCTGATCCAGCATGCGTTCTATGTCGAAGGTCGCGACGTCACCCGTGCCAGCGTGTTGGTGGAGCTGGCGGAGAAGGCCGGTTTGCCGCGCATCGAGTTTGCCGCAGCGTTCGACCGTGCCGATCAGCACGCAGCGACCGCCGCCGATTTCACTTGGGTCCAGGACCTGGGCATTGCCGGTTTCCCGACTTTGCTGGCAGAGCGTGATGGTCAATTGGCGCTGCTGACCAATGGTTATCAGCCCCTGAGCAAGTTGTCACCGTTGCTCGGCCGCTGGCTGGAGCGCGCTGCCTGTGCATGATCTGCCCGATGATGTAGCGGCTCCCCAACGTGTCGATCGGCTGAGCTGGGCGGAAATCCGTCGCCTGGCCCTTCACCATAAAAAATCCCTGTGGATCGCCAACGGCGTAGCGGTATTGGCAACGCTGTGCAGCGTGCCGATCCCGTTGCTGTTGCCGTTGCTGGTGGATGAAGTCCTGCTGGGTCATGGTGACGTTGCGCTGAAAGTCATGAACCACGCGCTGCCCGACGTCTGGCAGAAAGCTGCGGGTTATATCGGTCTGATGCTGCTGGTGACCCTGGCGCTACGTTGCGCCGCGTTGTTGTTCAACGTGGTGCAGGCGAAATTGTTTGCGGCGCTGGCCAAGGACATCGTGTATCGGATTCGGGTGCGGTTGATCGACCGGCTCAAGCGCATCTCGCTGGGCGAATACGAAAGCCTGGGCAGCGGCACGGTGACCACGCACCTGGTCACCGACCTGGACACGCTGGACAAATTCGTCGGCGAAACCCTCAGTCGTTTCCTCGTGGCGATGCTGACACTGGTGGGCACTGCCTCGATCCTGATGTGGATGCACTGGAAACTCGCGCTGCTGATTCTGCTGTTCAACCCGCTGGTGATCTACGCCACGGTGCAGTTGGGCAAGCGGGTCAAACATCTGAAGAAACTCGAGAACGACAGCACCTCACGCTTCACCCAGGCCTTGACCGAAACACTGGACGCCATCCAGGAAGTGCGTGCCGGTAATCGTCAGGGTTTTTTCCTCGGACGGTTGGGGCAGCGAGCGCGGGAAGTGCGCGATTATGCCGTGAGCTCGCAGTGGAAAACCGATGCATCGAACCGGGCCAGCGGTTTGCTGTTCCAGTTCGGCATCGATATTTTCCGCGCCGCGGCCATGCTCACCGTGCTGTTTTCCGACCTGTCCATCGGCCAGATGCTGGCGGTATTCAGCTACCTGTGGTTCATGATCGGTCCGGTGGAACAGCTGCTTAATTTGCAGTACGCCTTTTACGCCGCCGGCGGTGCGCTGTCGCGGATCAACGAGTTGCTGGCCCGTGCCGACGAGCCGCAATACACCGGCAGTGTTGATCCGTTCCAAGGGCGCGACACGGTGGGCATCGAAGTACAGGGGCTGAGTTTCGGCTACGGCGACGAGTTGGTGCTGAACCAAATGAACCTGTCGATTGCCCCCGGTGAAAAAGTCGCGATTGTCGGCGCCAGCGGGGGTGGCAAAAGTACCCTGGTGCAGCTGCTGCTGGGTTTGTACACGCCGCTGGCCGGGACCATCCGTTTCGGTGGTTCGACTCAGCAAGAGATCGGCCTGGACACCGTGCGCGAAAATGTCGCCGTGGTCTTGCAACATCCTGCCCTGTTCAACGACACCGTGCGGGCCAACCTGACCATGGGTCGCGAACGCAGTGACGAGGCCTGCTGGCAGGCACTGGAAATTGCTCAGCTGCAACACACGGTGCGTGAACTGCCCAATGGCCTGGACAGTATCGTCGGGCGATCCGGCGTGCGTTTATCCGGCGGGCAGCGTCAACGCCTGGCGATTGCCCGAATGGTGTTGGCCGAGCCCAAAGTGGTGATCCTCGACGAAGCCACGTCCGCCCTGGACGCAGCCACCGAATACAACCTGCACCAGGCGCTGGCGCGCTTCTTGAGCCACCGTACCACGTTGATCATTGCGCACCGATTGTCGGCCGTGAAGCAGGCCGATCGGGTGCTGGTGTTTGATGGCGGGCAGGTTGCCGAGGATGGCGACCATCAGCAATTGATTGCCGATGGTGGTTTGTACGCCAAGCTGTATGGGCATTTGCAGCAGCACTAAATTAGTGCCACAGAACGTTCAGGGCATTTTCCCCGCCGTCGTAGCCGAATTGCTTCATGACAACCGAGCAGGAGTCGCAGGGCGGCATGGTGGTGGCGATGTTTACCGACTCTATCGATTTGGGATCGGGGTATTTCTCACGAATCACGCTGATCAACTTGCTTTCGCTGTCCAGTGACGTGGGCTTGCGAGTCAATGTCGGGCTATAGCTTTCAATATTTTTTATTGTCGCCGGCACAGCGAGTACTTTGCCTTCATCAGACACAAGGAGTGATGTGCTGGGAAAAGCTTCCTTCATATCAACGTTGAAGTAGGTCGTTTCGCCTACCTTGACCTGATCTGCGCCAAGATTATGTCTGAACAAAGGCAAATGTCCGGTCGCCCCCTGCGCTCCCGAAACACTCACATACACCTCCCGCATCCCGGCGGCTGTGGCTACTTCGGCATAACCGATGTTTCTCACATTGTACGGGCGCTGGTGACGAGGGATAAGGTTGTGAAGCTTTTTCATCGTGCTGTCGATCCTCAATGCGCTGTCGGGATGCTTCAGCACGATGCTCGACTCAAGGAACAATGTATCGAATATTTCCACTGTTCTTTGACGGAAAGCTTCTGATGCGACCTTGCTGCGCGACCAGCCTGTCGCACCTTTTGGCAGCTGGGTGACAATCATTCGGGTCGAGTGATCGAACAGCACCGCTTCGCCTGGACTGGTATCAACCTTGAGCAATTTGAGCGTATCGGGCGGGTTCACGTGGCCGCCAATCGGAATGGCAATTTCCTCCATGGTTTTCAACGCACGCTCCACCGCTTCTGTGCCGTAAATCCTTGCCATGTTGTTGGCATTCAACGATCCGGTGTAGACCTTCAGCAATTCTGCTTTGAGATCTTCCGGCAATGTGGAAGCTTTCTTGAAATTGAGCGTGTCTCTTATGCTTTGACCTTGTGCCAGTTCGGCGATGTAAAAAACTCCAGCATCCAGCCGGGTGAACACATAGTGCTTCGAACCGTCCATGGCCGGGATGAGGGTGGCACCCGCCTCGAAGGTATCAAATTGATTCTGGGGCCCGTAGGGAATGCTCACCTTGATCCTCCCACAAATCCCTTTTTGGAACTCCATCGTAGCCGGGAGCCGGTTTTTACTCTTCAGGGTTTTAAGCAGCATCGCCCTGTCCGCCGTGGCCGGCGTATAGATACTGTCTCCGAACCATGGCGCCCAGCCTTTGTTTTCGTCGAAACTGCCGACGGGCGGCGTCGGTGCCGGATCACGGGTGACGAATGTGGTCGTGCATACATCGGCACCCGGGCTACGTCGTACCCGGCAAGGCAAGGATCTGAGCATCGCCTGATCATCAATCAAATCGGCACGGCGCAGTTGGTTGCCGTCCAGACGATAGGGAACGTCATCAACGAACAGTGTGGTTCGACCATCGACCTCAAGTATTTCACGGACATGGACGTCTTTCGGGAGTTCTACCAGGACGTGGGATTCGGTAGGAGATAACGTTTTGAAGGTTGACCGGCCCTGTATGAGGTTGTTGCTGTGATTGTGCAGGCGGGGGCCATAGGGCAAGGACGTTACCGGGTCGACGGGGTGGAATCGGGTCAGGTCCGATGGGCTGGTATTGCGCACGAGTACGTCATCGACGCCATTGACCGTAGCCAGTCGATCACTGCTTGCCAGCGGCTTCCAGCGCCCCGGATCGGTTGTCTGGGGCAGGTTGTGCACCAGTCGGTAGCTGTCGGCGTGTCCTGTCAGTTTCCTGAACCCGCTAACGCCAACGCGTCCCGCCATGTGCAGTCCTTTCCAGGCACCGCTTCCCATTGACTTGAGCAGTGTCGGGACTCCGTCCAGCGGATTGAGGTTGCTCAGGGCAGCGGTCAGGAGTTTTCGGGTCAACGTTGAAAAGGAAGGCAGACTTGCTTTGACGGTCATTCGCGAGGCAGTTGCCCCGGCCCTGATCAACCGCACCGAACCCGACATGAATTTCCCGACAGGGGTGAGGAATGAAGCCAGGTCCAGCACGAGTCCGGCCACGCCTATGAGTATCTGGCCAACTTTTCCCGACAAAATGTCCTCGATGCTGCCCCAGAAGGGCACAAACCCTTTGGCTATTTCCAGGGTCGTATTGATCCGTTGTTCGCTTCTGGCCCTGAGGGTGTCGAATGCCGTCATGCCGCGGGCCTGGGTACGCAACCGCTGTTCATCGACATACAGAAAGTTTGATGCGATGTAGTGAGCCACTGCATTCAACCGGGAGGATGCCAGCGCACTGACTTCGCTATCGCTAACGGCTGTGATTGGCGATACAGCTGCGGGCACGTTACCTACCACGCCGAGGGTCGCTATGCAGTACGCCCGGTCGGCAGGCGGTGTGCCATCCAGGTGAGCGGCCCAATCGAGAAGCAGCGAAGTGCTGATTTCAGCGGTATATGTTTGTCCGGGGATCGAGGCGTGCAACGCAAACGTGGTGCGAACTCCGTTGATTGTTGAAACTCTCAGGTGGGGTCGACAACGAATGACGCCAGCACTCGGGATCAGTTCGTAATAGGTAATTTCATGATTGTGGGTCACCTGTAGAACGAAACCTTTTCTTGGCCGGATGTCTCCCCTTGCCTTGATGTGTTTTTCGTCCAGGTGCAGGCTCAGCAAGCGGACGTCACCCCATTCAAAGGCCTGGCGGTCGGCCAGTGGCAGTGAGGTCAGCAGACTGGTAATCAGGGTTTGATAGGCCGTCCTGATTTTCGAGAGGTAGTTTGTAAAGTCTGTTTCAAACTGCGTGTTGATATCAGGCAACGTCTCGCCTCCATATCTGGTAATAACACGCCTTTCGATCCCCTCATGATCTTTGCGAAAGAATTCCCCATGACGCAGGATTCGCTTGTCGTCGATCTTGATCCACTGACTGGTTCGTGTTTTCCCGTCGGGCCGGGTTACAAACCATTTTCTCTTGTCATCGAATTGGCCGTCGGCATAGACATCCAGGAAGGCATAGCCTGGCAGCTTCAATGAGGGCGTGTCTCTGGGGCCGCCGCTCGGTGGATCATCGCGCAGCAACTTGTGCCCGTCCGATTCGAACATTGCCTGGCCAAACAGATCATCCTTTACCCGTTTGGCCATCTTCAGTCTTTCAGGGGGCGGCAAATCCAGTGTCATAACGGCGTTGTTCAGGCTCTCGCTGTGGCTTTCCAGAGCCGCCATCGCCCGCTTCATATCGTCCTCGTCGTAATCGGATTTTCTTCGCGATTGAACGATGCCGCAGCAGACCGCCCATTCCAGTGCCGGCCCCATCCTCAGTCGAGTCATCTGCTCAAGTTGTTCGGGCGAGGCGTCGGCGCTCCGGGTCAGGGGCAAGTCGACGAGTTGTTGAAAGGACAGCGGTTGCAATCGATCAAGGCCAAGTTCATCTGCCAGCAGCACGCCGTGCATGAAGTTCACCCACACCACCGAACTTTTGTAAGGAAGGTCGGGCGGAGTATCGCGCACAGCGAAGTCCTTTGAGAGGTGGGTCTCGAACACCCGTGCGAGAAAGGCCGCCTCTTTTGCATCAGTCACCCGGTTGGTGCGTAGCAAGTGCAGTTCAAAATCGCTGCGCAGGGCCTGGTAGCTTTTGCCCCAGTGAGCCGTGTCTTGCCAGCGGAATCCGGCGACTTCCTGCGGCTCATCCGCTGACGGGGCTTGCAAGTAAAGGCATATGGCTTTGCATACCAGCTGATGGCGCACGGACGCCGAAGTTTGTTCACCAGGGCCTGCGCCATACCACCTGAGGATCCTGAGCAGTCTGTCCCCCAGCTCTTTTGCTTCGACTGTGTTCAGTATTCGCTGGAGGAATACAGACGGCGTCGCTCGCAGTTGATCCATGGAGGCGGAAGCCAGTACCGAGGCGCCGAGATGACCGATTAACGAACGCTTGCCGTTCAGGAAAGCTTTCACGATGTCGGTGATTTGAGCATCGATGCGTTTTGCCTTGTAAGTGTCGATGGTCATGTGTTGCGCGAGGTTGGGGGCCGCACGTTGAATAGCCTTGAACCCTCGTCGATCCTGGGCGGTGGTGCGAAGGCTGAAGTTCTCGACATCCGGGCCGTCGTCGAGTCCCAGAGCCTGTCTGGCGCGAAATTCTTCGTCTGCCGGTGACAGGGCGGGTTGACCAGGTGAAGGTGAAGACGTCTCTGTCATGTTGCACTCCTTTGAAAGGGTTCCCGTAACGGATAGGGGGAGCCCGAAGTGCCCAGTAAACAGATCTCCAGACTGGCCTTGGCGGTATATATCTATTTGGGGCGCACGTGTACGGCATAGAGGTCGATCCTCTGCTTGCCGGTTTCGAGATCGCACCCTAGTCTAGCTGTAGCGATCACGTTGGATGATGATCTGGCAGTGCTAAAACAAGGGACCTCATGAATCAAGCGCGGACTCTCGGAACGCCACGGCTGTTGGGCATCGTCTGGCCATTTATCGCCGTTGTGTTGTTTCAGGCACTGTTGGGCGGCGTCAGTCTTTACGTTCTTTCGGCGGTTCGTGGCTACGTCGGCGGTGAGAGCCTGTGGTCCAAGGGCCAGAAAGACGCCATCTATTACCTTAATCTCTACGCCGACAGTCGCGACGAGACGATTTTTCTCAAATACCAGACCGCGATTGCCGTGCCTCAGGGCGGCCATGAGTTGCGTATGGCGCTGGATCATCAGCCACCGAATATCGAGGCCGCGCGGCTCGCGATCCTCAAGGGCGGCAATCACCCGGACGACGTCCCCAGCCTGATTTGGCTGTACCTCAATTTCCGGCACATCAGTTACCTGGAAAAAGCCATCGAACTCTGGACAGTCGGTGACGCGTACCTGGTGCGGCTCGATGACGTCGCGCGGGAAATGCATCAGGGTATCGTCGATAGCCAGGCCTCCGATGCCGACATCAAGCGCTGGAAGGCGCAGATTTTGGCCATCAACGATGGCGTGACGCCCCCTGCCAAAGCGTTCAGCGATGCCTTGGGCGAGGGCTCGCGCATGATTCTCCGGTTGCTGCTGGCGACGAACCTCGCGACCGCGCTGGGCCTGATCGTGCTGGCCTTGCTGCGTACCCAAAAGCTGCTCGAGCAGCGCCATGCCTTCGCCGATGCCTTGCAGTTGGAGAAAGACCGGGCGCAGATCACCCTGCAATCGATTGGCGACGGGGTGATCACCACCGACGTCGAGGGAGCGATTGCCTACATGAACCCGGCCGCCGAGGCCTTGACTCACTGGAAAGCCGAGCAGGCAACGGGGTTGCCATTGGCGGCGCTGTTCAATCTGCTGGACGAGAACGCCCAGGCCGACGGTTTTACCTTGATCGAGCACATTTTGAGCGGCCAGCTCAGCGGCGGCAGCGAACATTCCAAACTGATCCAGCGACTGGATGGCAGCACGGTTTCGGTGACCCTGGTCGGTGCGCCGATCCGCAACGCGGGCAAGGTCAGTGGCACCGTGCTGGTGCTGCATGACATGACCCAGGAGCGGCAGTACATCGCCAATCTGTCCTGGCAGGCGACCCATGACGCCTTGACCGGGCTGGCCAACCGCCGCGAGTTTGAATATCGCCTGGAACAGGCCCTGCACGGCCTGACGCGACAAGCGGGGCGCCACGCCTTGATGTTCCTCGATCTGGATCAATTCAAACTGGTCAACGACACCTGCGGTCACGCTGCCGGCGATGAGTTGTTGCGGCATATTTGTGCGTTGCTGCAATCAGGTTTGCGAGAAGGCGACACCTTGGCCCGATTGGGTGGCGATGAGTTCGGCATTCTGTTGGAAAACTGTGCGCCGGAAGCCGCCGAGAAAATCGCCGAAGTCCTGCGCCAGACTGTGCAGAACCTGCATTTTGTCTGGAAAGGCCGGCCGTTCGTGACCACGGTGAGCATTGGTCTGGTGCACGTCACTCAGAGTCCGGCCACCCTCGAGGCCTCGCTGCGAGCCGCGGATATGGCCTGTTACATGGCCAAGGAAAAGGGCCGCAACCGGGTTCAGGTCTATCACGCCGACGATTCGGAGCTGTCCCTGCGCTATGGCGAGATGGCCTGGGTGCAGCGCCTGCACATGGCGTTGGAGGAGGACCGCTTTTGCCTGTACTCCCAGGAAATCGCGCCTCTGGGCCCTGGCGAGCGGGACGGCGGACATATCGAAATCCTGCTGCGCCTGCATGACGAAGCCGGGCGCATGATTCTGCCGGACAGTTTCATTCCGGCCGCCGAGCGTTATGGTTTGATGACGTCGCTTGACCGCTGGGTGGTGGAGAACGTTTTCAAGGTCATTGCCCGGGCCATCGCCCAGGAGGGCGAAGGGCCGCTGGCCATGTGTGCGATAAATCTGTCAGGTATTACTATCGGAGATGAGGCGTTTCTGGACTTCCTTCGTGAACAGTTTGTTGCATATTCAATTTCACCTGAAATGATTTGTTTTGAAATTACAGAAACCAGCGCGATTTCCAATTTGCCTAGCGCAATTAGATTTATTAATGAACTCAAAGGCTTAGGTTGCCACTTCTCATTAGATGACTTCTGTGCCGGTATGTCCTCATTCGCTTACCTGAAACATTTACCTGTAGACTTCCTGAAGATCGACGGGAGTTTCGTAAAGGATATGCTGGACGACCCGATTAACCGCGCCATGGTCGAAGTGATCAATCACATCGGGCATGTCATGGGTAAGCGCACGATTGCCGAGTTCGTTGAAACACCTCAGATCGAGCAGGCATTGCTGGAGATCGGGGTGGATTACGCTCAAGGGTATCTGATTGAACGCCCGCATCTGTTTACCTGCGACAGTTTACAAAGTCGTCCTGCCAGACCCCGGCCTTTGTTATTCAAGGCGCCCGGCACATTCCGTTGAAAGCTCCTGTCGATCTTGAAATCACAATCAAAAGGAGCGCGACAGTGATCGACACATTCAACAGAACCGGCCCCCTCATGGAAGCTGCAAGTTACCCCGCCTGGGCTCAGCAATTGATTCAGGATTGCAGTGAGAGCAAGCGCCGGGTTGTCCAACACGAACTGTATCAGCGTATGCGCGATAACAAGCTCAGCGCAAAAACCATGCGTCAGTACCTCATTGGTGGCTGGCCGGTGGTCGAACAGTTCGCCTTATACATGGCACAGAACCTGGCCAAGACCCGTTTTGCACGCCACCCTGGCGAAGACATGGCGCGTCGCTGGCTGATGCGCAATATTCGCGTCGAACTGAACCATGCCGATTACTGGGTGCACTGGAGCCGTGCTCACGGTATCAGCCTGGAAGATCTGCAGGCGCAACAGGTTGCCCCTGAACTTCACGCCTTGAGCCACTGGTGCTGGCACACCAGTTCGTCGGACTCGCTGATCGTGGCCATCGCCGCCACCAACTACGCCATCGAGGGTGCGACCGGGGAATGGTCGGCACTGGTCTGCTCCAGTGGCGTCTACGCGGCATCGTTCCCCGAGGAAGATCGCAAGCGGGCCATGAAGTGGTTGAAGATGCACGCCCAGTACGACGATGCCCATCCTTGGGAAGCGCTGGAAATCATTTGCACCCTGGCAGGGCTGAACCCGAGCAGATCCCTGCAGGTGGAATTGCGCCAGGCGGTCTGCAAAAGTTACGACTACATGTACCTGTTCCTGGAACGTTGCATGCAGTTGGAGTTGGCAGCGAAAGCTCCGGTAGCCCGTGAGCGGATGGCGTTGGCCGAAAGCTAAAAAATCGCAGCCTACGGCAGCTCCTACGGTCGGCGGAGTGTCATGACAGACCGCTATCCGTAGGAGCTGCCGAAGGCTGCGATCTCTCCAGGAACACTTGAGTTTCGAATTACCCTGCCATCGTCAACCGGTTACGCCCCTCGCGCTTGGCCACATACAGCGCACTGTCGGCCCGTCGTAACAGGCTGTCGGCAGACTCGCCGGGCAGCAGGGTCGAGCAACCCAGGCTGACCGTCAGTTCGATAGTCTTGCCTTCGGCCACATAGTCCTGAGCTTGCGCAGCAAACCGCAGTCGTTCGCCGACCATGGCCGCGGCTTCCCGGCTGGTGTTGGACAGCAGGATCATGAATTCTTCGCCTCCAAACCGGAACACCATGTCCACGTTACGCAACTGGCTTTTGATCGAGGCTGCGACGGCCTTGAGCACTTCATCGCCGGCGCTGTGCCCGTAGGTGTCGTTGATCTGTTTGAAGTGATCGATGTCCAGCATCAGCAGCGACAGGGGCTGCGAGTGTCGGCGCGACATCTCGACTTCCCGTTGCAGCGTCTGATCCATCGCGATGCGATTGCCCGTGTCGGTCAGCGGGTCGCGCAAGGCGCTTTGGGTGGCGGCACGGTAGAGCAGGGCATTGCGCATCGGGTAGAGAAGCGCTGATAACAGCGATTCCAGATGGCCTTGCTCTTCATCGCTGAAACGCTGATTGCGACGGAACACCAGTTCACCCAATTGCTCGCCTTCATGACTGAGGCTGTAGCTGATCGAATGATGACCTCGCTGGCCGAACTGCAGGCGCAAGTCGCTGGGCTGATGCTCATAATTCAAGGCATCCAGCGGTACAAGGCGCTGAATTTCACGGAAGAAAAGTCCGAGAATGCGTTGCGGCTCAAGACTGGTTTGCAGTTGCAGGCCCAGCTCCTGACGCAACTGCGCAAGACTGACGGGCCGCTCCAGAAGGGGAGGCTGCTGACCAAAGCCCAGGCGTTGCAATTTGGCGCTGTCGAAGTCAATTGCGTTGGTCTGGGAAGGCGATTTCATATGGCGTGAGCCCCTAAACAGTAAGACTGTCTTACAGGCTGGGTGAGAGCGGCTTTGGGCTGCGCGTCATACTGGTCCATCAGTCCCGTAGGACATTTGGCACGAGTTTAGTCCGCTTTGCCGAAGATTAGTAACCTCTCGGCTCACGCTCCGCCCCGTCTGCTTTCACACGGCGTTGTCTGAGCAAAATTAGAGCGAAAGTCGTGCCATTCAGTTCAGTCGGCTAAAAAGCGTTCTAAATCAATAGAGTTGAGGGTTTTACGAAGGATGGTGCCGGGGGCGTTGACATTTATTTGACTTGAAACAGTGGCAGTTATCACTGGCTTTGCGTGCCGCGACGGGAAGCCGTCGCGGCACAAAAGCGACGCACGGGCATTACTGAGCGTCGAACGCCTGGCCATTGATGCCGGTACTGTCCGGCCCCATCAGGTAAAGGTAGACCGGCATGATCTCCTCGGGTGTCGGGTTGTTCAGCGGATTTTCCCCAGGGTAGGCCTGAGCACGCATGCTGGTGCGGGTGGCGCCTGGGTTGATGCTGTTGGAGCGCACGGGTGCCACGGTGTCTACTTCGTCGGCCAGGGTTTGCATCAGGCCTTCGGTGGCGAACTTGGACACGCCGTAAGCGCCCCAATACGCACGACCCTTGCGACCGACGCTGCTGGAGGTGAACACCACCGAGGCGTCCTGCGACAACTTGAGCAGCGGCAGCAGGGTGCTGGTGAGCATGAACATGGCGTTGACGTTGACCTGCATCACACGCATGAAGTTCTCGCCGGACAACTGCTCGATCGGTGTGCGTGGACCAATGATTGACGCGTTGTGCAGCAAACCGTCGAGGTGGCCGAATTCGGTTTCGATCATGGCCGCCAGTTCATCGTATTGATGGGGCAGGGCGGTTTCCAGATTGAACGGGATCACCACCGGCTGTGGATGCCCGGCTGCTTCGATTTCGTCGTAGACCTGAGTCAGATTGGCTTCGGTCTTGCCCAGCAGCAATACGGTGGCGCCATGCGCGGCGTAGGTTTTCGCAGCGGCAGCACCGATGCCTCGGCCAGCGCCGGTGACCAGGATGACCCGGTCCTTGAGCAATTCAGGACGGGCGGAATAATCAAACATAAAAAACCTCAACACAATTCAACAGGCAGGCATCGTATTTGTGGCGAGGGAGCTTGCTCCCGCTCGGCTGCGAAGCAGTCGTAAACCTGCAAATGCGACACACCTGACACTGCGCGATAATAAAAGGGGCCGCTTCGCAGCCCAGCGGGAGCAAGCTCCCTCGCCACAAAAGCCTCTGTAATCAGCAACTGCACAAAGCGCTATCCAGCACCTGGCGCAACTCCAGCGGATGATCGACCACCACATCCGCGCCCCAATGCCGCGGGTTATCGTCCGGGTGAATATAGCCATAGGTCACGGCGGCTGTCTTGGTGCCGGCATCACGCCCGGATTCGATATCGCGCAGGTCATCGCCGACAAACAGCACACTGGCCGGGTCGAGGTCGAGCATCTTGCACGCCAGGATCAACGGCTCCGGGTCCGGTTTGCTGTTCTTCACATGATCCGGGCAGATCAGCAGCGCCGAACGCTCGGCCAGCCCCAGTTGCTGCATGATCGGCTCGGCGAAGCGCAGCGGCTTGTTGGTGACCACGCCCCAGATCAGGTTGGCTTTCTCGATGTCGGCCAGCAATTCGCCCATGCCATCGAAGAGCTTGCTGTGCACCGCGCAACCTTTGACGTAGCGCTCCAGAAACTCCAGGCGCAGCTCCTCGAAGCCTGGCGATTCCGGGTCCATGGAGAACGTCACAGCGACCATCGCCCTGGCGCCGCCGGAGATCTCGTCACGGATGTGTTTGTCGTTCATCGGCGGCAAACCACGGTCAGCACGCATCGCCTGGCAGATGGCGATGAAGTCCGGCGCGGTGTCGAGCAGAGTGCCGTCCATGTCGAAAAGAACTGCTCTGATACGCATCGGCTTACTCCTCGCGCAGGGTCTGGATCATGTAGTTGACGTCGACATCGGCTGCCAGTTTGTAGTGCTTGGTCAGCGGGTTGTACGTCAGGCCGATGATGTCCTTGACGGTCAGGCCGGCCATGCGGCTCCAGGCACCGAGTTCGGAAGGGCGGATGAACTTCTTGAAGTCGTGAGTGCCGCGCGGCAGCAACTTCATGATGTATTCGGCGCCGACGATGGCGAACAGATAGGCCTTCGGGTTGCGGTTGATGGTGGAGAAGAACACCTGGCCGCCGGGTTTGACCATGCGGAAGCAGGCGCGAATCACCGAGGACGGATCCGGCACGTGTTCGAGCATTTCCAGGCAGGTGACCACGTCGAATTGCTCAGGCATTTCTTCGGCTAGGGCTTCGGCGGTGATCTGCCGGTACTCGACGTTTACGCCGGATTCCAGCTGATGCAATTGCGCGACCGCCAGCGGCGCTTCGCCCATGTCGATGCCCATAACGGTGGCCCCGCGCTGGGCCATGGCTTCGCTGAGGATGCCGCCGCCGCAACCGACGTCGAGGACTTTCTTGCCGGCCAGATTGACGCGTTCGTCGATCCAGTTGACCCGCAGCGGGTTGATGTCGTGCAGCGGTTTGAACTCGCTTTCGCGGTCCCACCAGCGATGGGCCAGGGCTTCGAATTTGGCGATTTCGGCGTGGTCGACGTTGCTCATGGTGTCAGTCCTCTAAAACTTGAAAAATTCTGTTGCCCCGGTTTTGGTCCAAGGTGCTTGCAATTCGGTGCTTACGATTCGGTGTGGCCGCTGATGCGCCTGCCCCAGGCCTTGGCGGTGGCGCACAGTTGCGCTTCATCCAGGCGGGTCAGGCGGCGGTCGTCGAGCAGTTGCTTGCCGGCGACCCAAAGGTGTTTCACGCAGTCGCGGCCAGTGGCATAGATCAGTTGCGAAACCGGGTCGTAGACCGGTTGCTGCGCCAGGCCCGACAGGTCGAATGCGACGATGTCTGCCGCCTTGCCGACTTCCAGCGAGCCGGTTTGCGCTTCGATTCCCAGCGCACGGGCGCCATTGAGCGTGGCCATGCGCAGGGCGCGATGGGCGTCCAGCGCGGTGGCCGAGCCGGCGACAGCCTTGGCCAGCAAAGCGGCGGTGCGGGTTTCACCAAGCAGGTCCAGGTCATTATTGCTGGCCGCGCCATCGGTGCCGACCGCCACATTCACCCCGGCCTGCCACAAGCGCTCGACCGGGCAGAAACCGCTGGCCAGCTTCAGGTTCGACTCGGGGCAATGAATCACATTGGTGTTACTTTCTACCAGCAGCGCCAGGTCTTCATCGCTGATCTGGGTCATGTGAACGGCTTGGAAGCGCGGCCCGAGCAGGCCCAGGCGGCCGAGGCGGGCCAGTGGACGTTCGCCGCGCTGCTCCACCGACTGCTGCACTTCGAAGGCGGTTTCGTGGACGTGCATGTGAATCGAGGCGTCCAGCTCTTCGGCGATCACCCGGATTTTTTCCAGGTTTTCGTCGCCCACGGTGTACGGGGCATGGGGGCCGAAGGTGACTTTGATCCGTTCGTGATGCTTGAGATCGCCGAATAATTCGACGCCCTGACGAATGGCTTCATCCGCGGTGCTGGCGCCTGGAATCGGGAAATCGAGGATCGGAATGGCGATCTGGGCGCGAATGCCGCTGTTATGTACGCGTTCGCTGGCGACCTTCGGGAAGAAATACATGTCAGAGAAGCAGGTGATGCCACCTTTGATCTGCTCGGCGATGGCCAGGTCCGTGCCGTCGCGTACGAAAGCCTCGTCGACCCATTTGGCTTCGGCCGGCCAGATGTGCTTTTCCAGCCAGGTCATCAGCGGCAGATCGTCGGCCAGGCCGCGGAACAGCGTCATTGCCGCGTGGCCGTGGGCATTGATCAGGCCGGGGCTGAGCAGCATGCCCGGCAATTCGCGCACTTCGCTTGCGTTAAGCTTCAAGGCTGCTGCGCGTGGGCCGATAAACACGATACGACCGTCGCGGATGCCCAAGGCATGCTCTTTAAGGACCACGCCAGCCGGTTCGACGGGTACCAGCCAGGTCGGCAGCAATAATAGGTCGAGCGCAGCGGTGGGGGTCGGCATCGAGAGTCGGTTCCAGTGCTTTTATAAAGGATGGCGAAGTATACCCGAGCGTCTTCGCGGGGGGATCGCTATAATCGGCGGCTTTTGTTCATGAGTGCGGGGTGTGGGATGCGCGATCGACTGTTGGCTGCGGAGAAGGTGAAGGCCATCGATTGGCGTGATGGCGCACTGTACCTGCTGGATCAGCGTATTTTGCCGTTCGAGGAAACCTGGATCGCCTACACCAGCGCCGCGGGTGTGGCCGAAGCCATTCGCTCGATGGTGGTGCGCGGTGCGCCGGCCATTGGCATCAGCGCTGCCTATGGCGTGGTGCTGGCGGCTCGCGCCCGATTTGCCGAGGGTGGCGACTGGCAGGCCGCGCTGGAAGAGGATTTCGCGCTGCTGGCCGACTCCCGTCCGACCGCGGTCAACCTGTTCTGGGCGTTGGGCCGGATGCGTGAGCGGCTTGAGCGCCTGAAGGAGCACACCGATCCGCTGTCGGTGCTGGAAGCCGAAGCCATCGCCATCCACGAAAGTGATCGCGAAGCCAACCTGACCATGGCCCAGCTGGGTGTCGACCTGATTCGCAAGCATCAGGGCAACGCCCAGGCGATCCTCACGCATTGCAACACCGGTGCACTGGCCACCGGTGGTTTCGGCACGGCGCTGGGGGTGATTCGCGGGGCGTTCATTGAAGGTATGGTCGAGCGCGTCTACGCCGACGAAACCCGGCCATGGCTGCAAGGTTCGCGATTGACCGCATGGGAATTGGCCAATGAAGGCATTCCGGTGACCCTCAATGTCGACTCCGCCGCCGCGCACATCATGAAAACCAAGGGTGTGACCTGGGTGATCGTCGGTGCCGACCGGATCACCGCCAATGGTGATGTGGCGAACAAGATCGGTACCTACCAACTGGCGGTCAATGCCATGCACCACGGCGTGCGCTTCATGGTGGTAGCGCCGAGTTCTACCATCGACATGAACCTGGCCAGTGGCGACGAGATTCCTATCGAAGAGCGCGATGGCCGCGAGTTGCTGGAAGTTGGCGGCAAGCGGGTGGGGGCGGATGTGGAAGCGTTCAACCCGGTGTTCGACGTGACTCCGGCCGACCTGATCGACGCGATCGTCACCGAAAAAGGCATCGTCGAGCGTCCGGACACCGCAAAAATGGCCCAGTTGATGTGCCGCAAACGCCTGCATTGATGATCTGTTTTGCCTGATAAATCGCCTTCGCGGGCAAGCCTCGCTCCTACGGATCCGTGTTGTTCGCCATTTTCGCGACCGGCACAGCACCTGTAGGAGCGAGGCTTGCCCGCGAAGAACGATGACGCGATCTACCTTGCCTGATAGCTACATTTGGCGTGCGAATCGAGCTTGATGATCCCTCTAAGCCCCTCTCGTCCCTTTCAAGCCTGTCACCGGTCAACTAACTATGCTCCATGCGCATCAGGGGGATAGGTGCGTGGCGGCTCTTGTGATAACATCCGGCGGTTTCCAGGGTAGCCTGATGTGGCTGCCTTTACTGCGCAGATCCATGGCATAACTCGTTGATTTGTCGTAAGTCGGTGCATGGCACTCAGTCTGCATCGGCGAGCTTCGTTCGTCCCATATGGATGTGACGAAGTTTCACCAGAAAAAGGAATCAGGCTTCTCATGGGCGAACTGGCCAAAGAAATCCTCCCGGTCAATATCGAAGACGAGCTGAAGCAGTCCTACCTCGACTACGCGATGAGCGTAATTGTCGGGCGGGCACTGCCGGATGCGCGCGACGGCTTGAAGCCCGTGCACCGGCGTGTGCTGTTCGCGATGAGCGAGCTGGGCAACGACTTCAACAAGCCGTACAAGAAATCTGCCCGTGTTGTCGGTGACGTGATCGGTAAGTATCACCCTCATGGTGATACCGCGGTGTACGACACCATCGTTCGGATGGCGCAGCCATTCTCGCTGCGTTACCTGCTGGTGGACGGCCAGGGCAACTTCGGTTCGGTGGACGGCGACAACGCCGCGGCCATGCGATACACCGAAGTGCGCATGACCAAACTGGCGCACGAGCTGCTGGCTGACCTGCATAAAGAAACCGTGGACTGGGTGCCGAACTACGACGGCACCGAAATGATCCCTGCGGTCATGCCGACCAAGATCCCCAACCTGCTGGTCAACGGCTCCAGCGGTATCGCCGTGGGCATGGCGACCAACATTCCGCCGCACAACCTCGGTGAAGTCATCGACGGTTGCCTGGCACTCATCGACAACCCTGAATTGACCGTCGATGAACTGATGCAGTACATCCCCGGTCCGGACTTCCCGACCGCCGCGATCATCAACGGTCGCGCCGGCATCATCGAAGCCTACCGCACCGGTCGCGGGCGCATTTACATGCGTGCCCGCTCGATGATCGAAGACATCGACAAGGTCGGTGGTCGTCAGCAGATCGTCATCACCGAACTCCCTTACCAGCTGAACAAGGCGCGTCTGATCGAGAAGATCGCCGAGCTGGTCAAAGAGAAGAAGCTCGAAGGCATCACCGAGCTGCGCGACGAGTCCGACAAGGACGGTATGCGCGTCGTGATCGAGCTGCGTCGCGGCGAAGTGCCTGAGGTGATCCTCAACAACCTCTACGCCCAGACTCAGCTGCAAAGCGTGTTCGGTATCAACATCGTTGCGTTGATCGACGGTCGTCCGCGGATCCTCAACCTCAAGGATCTGCTGGAAGCCTTCGTTCGTCACCGTCGTGAAGTCGTGACCCGCCGTACCGTGTTCGAACTGCGTAAAGCGCGCGAACGTGGCCACATCCTGGAAGGTCAAGCGGTTGCCCTGTCGAACATCGACCCGGTCATCGCCCTGATCAAGGCTTCGCCGACCCCGTCGGAAGCCAAGGAAGCGCTGATCAGCACGCCGTGGGAATCCTCCGCGGTGGTCGCGATGGTCGAACGTGCCGGTGCCGATTCGTGCCGTCCGGAAAACCTCGATCCGCAATACGGTCTGCGCGACGGCAAGTACTTCCTGTCGCCAGAGCAGGCGCAAGCCATTCTGGAACTGCGTCTGCACCGTCTGACCGGTCTGGAACACGAAAAGCTGCTGGCCGAGTATCAAGAGATCCTCAACCAGATCGGCGAGCTGATCCGCATCCTCAACAGCGCCACGCGCCTGATGGAAGTGATCCGCGAAGAGCTGGAAGTGATCCGTGCCGAATACGGCGATGTGCGTCGCACCGAGATTCTCGATGCCCGTCTCGACCTGACCCTGGGTGACATGATCCCGGAAGAAGAGCGCGTCGTGACCATTTCCCACGGTGGCTACGCCAAGACTCAGCCGCTGGCGGCGTACCAGGCTCAGCGTCGTGGCGGTAAAGGTAAATCGGCTACCGGCGTGAAGGATGAGGACTACATCGCTCACCTGCTGGTCGCCAACAGCCACACCACGCTGCTGCTGTTCTCCAGCAAAGGCAAAGTGTACTGGCTGAAAACCTATGAAATTCCGGAAGCGTCCCGCGCTGCCCGTGGTCGTCCGCTGGTCAACCTGCTGCCGCTGGACAGTGATGAATACATCACCACCATGCTGCCGGTCGAGGAGTACACCGAAGGTCACTTCATCTTCATGGCCACCGCTAAAGGCACCGTGAAGAAGACCCCGCTGGAATCCTTCAGCCGTCAACGCAGCGTCGGTCTGATCGCGCTGGAGCTGGATGAAGGCGACGTGCTGATCTCTGCCGCCATTACCGATGGCGAGCGCGAAGTCATGCTGTTCTCCGACGGTGGCAAGGTGACTCGCTTCAAGGAAACCGACGTTCGCGCCATGGGCCGTACTGCTCGCGGTGTCCGCGGCATGCGTCTGCCGGAAGGCCAGAAGCTGATTTCCATGCTGATCCCGGAAGAAGGCAGCCAGATCCTCACCGCTTCGGCGCGTGGTTTCGGCAAGCGCACCGCGATCACCGAGTTCCCTGAGTACAAGCGTGGCGGTCAGGGCGTTATCGCCATGGTCAGCAACGAGCGTAACGGCCGTCTGGTCGGCGCGGTCCAGGTGCTCGACGGCGAGGAAATCATGCTGATTTCCGACCAGGGTACGTTGGTTCGTACCCGCGTCGACGAAGTGTCCAGCCTGGGTCGTAACACCCAGGGCGTGACCCTGATCAAGCTGGCCAACGATGAAACGCTGGTGGGCCTGGAGCGGGTTCAGGAGCCGTCGGAAGTCGAAGGCGAAGAGCTGGAAGGCGAAGGGCTTGAAGGTGAAGAGGGTGCAGTGTTCGAAGGTGAAGTCGTGATCGACGATGTTGCCGAAGACCAGCAACTCGACGCCGCCGCCGACGAAGAGCCGCAGGAGTAAGCGGGCAAGCAGGGGGCGGATGAAGATTCGCCCCCTTGTTGTTTGTCCTCCAGAAGCTATGGAATTGTTTTTAATGTAGGAGCTGTCGAGCGAAGCGAGGCTGCGATCTCTTGATCTGGCTCTTGCTTTCGCTCAGCACTAAAAGATCGCAGCCTCGCTCTGCTCGACAGCTCCTACAGATTTATTGCGTGATACCACCAAATCAGAGCGAGATTGGATGTGAGCAAGAGAGCCTATAACTTCTGTGCCGGTCCTGCGGCGCTTCCCGAAGCTGTCCTGAAGCGCGCCCAGGCTGAACTCCTTGATTGGCACGGCAAGGGCCTGTCGGTTATGGAAATGAGTCATCGCAGCGATGAGTTCGTGTCCATTGCCACCAAGGCCGAGCAGGATCTGCGTGATCTGCTGAATATCCCCTCGAACTATAAAGTGCTGTTTCTGCAAGGTGGCGCGAGCCAGCAATTTGCTCAGATTCCGCTGAACCTGTTGCCGGAAAACGGCACCGCCGACTATATCGACACCGGTATCTGGTCGCAGAAAGCGATCGAAGAAGCTTCGCGCTACGGCCACGTCAACGTTGCCGCGACCGCCAAGCCTTACGACTATTTCGCTGTGCCTGGTCAGAACGAATGGAACCTGTCGAAAGATGCGGCCTACGTTCACTACGCGCCGAACGAAACCATTGGCGGCCTGGAATTCCAGTGGATCCCGGAAACCGGTGATGTGCCGCTGGTCGCCGACATGTCCTCGGACATTCTTTCGCGCCCGGTGGACGTCTCGCGTTTCGGCATGATCTACGCCGGCGCCCAGAAAAACATCGGCCCGAGCGGCATCGTCGTGAACATCGTTCGCGAAGACCTGCTGGGTAACGCCCGTTCCATCTGCCCGACCATGCTTAACTACAAGGTCGCGGCCGACAACGGCTCGATGTACAACACGCCGCCGACCCTGGCCTGGTACTTGTCCGGTCTGGTGTTCGAGTGGCTGAAAGAGCAGGGCGGCGTCGAAGCCATCGGCAAACTCAATGAAGTGAAGCAGCGCACGCTGTACGACTTCATCGACGCCAGCGGCTTGTATAGCAACCCGATCAACAAGCCTGACCGCTCGTGGATGAACGTGCCGTTCCGTCTGGCCGACGATCGTCTCGACAAGCCGTTCCTGGCGGGTGCCGACGAACGCGGCCTGCTGAACCTCAAGGGTCACCGTTCCGTGGGCGGCATGCGTGCCTCCATCTATAACGCCGTCGATATCGTTGCGGTCAACGCACTGGTTTCGTACATGGCAGAGTTCGAGAAGGAACACGGCTAATGTCTGAGCAAGAACTCAAGGCACTGCGCCTGCGCATTGACGCCCTGGACGAAAAGGTCCTGGAGCTGATCAGTGAGCGCGCACGCTGCGCCCAGGAAGTTGCGCGAGTAAAGATGGCCTCGCTGGCCGAAGGTGAAGTGCCGGTGTTCTATCGTCCTGAGCGCGAAGCTCAGGTGCTCAAGCGTGTCATGGAGCGCAACCAGGGGCCGCTGGGCAACGAAGAGATGGCGCGGCTGTTCCGCGAAATCATGTCCTCGTGCCTGGCCCTTGAACAGCCGCTGAAAGTGGCTTACCTCGGCCCTGAAGGTACCTTCACTCAGGCTGCGGCCATGAAACACTTCGGTCACGCGGTGATCAGCAAGCCAATGGCGGCGATCGACGAAGTGTTCCGTGAAGTGGCGGCCGGTGCGGTGAACTTTGGCGTGGTCCCGGTGGAGAACTCCACCGAAGGCGCGGTCAACCACACCCTCGACAGCTTCCTCGAACACGACATGGTGATCTGTGGCGAAGTCGAGCTGCGCATTCACCACCACCTGTTGGTTGGCGAAAACACCAAGACCGACAGCATCAGTCGCATCTATTCCCACGCCCAGTCCCTGGCCCAGTGCCGCAAGTGGCTGGATGCCCATTACCCGAATGTCGAGCGCGTGGCGGTGTCCAGCAACGCTGAAGCGGCCAAGCGGGTCAAGGGTGAGTGGAACTCGGCGGCGATTGCCGGCGACATGGCTGCCGGCCTCTACGGGTTGACCCGTCTGGCCGAGAAAATCGAGGATCGCCCGGACAACTCCACGCGATTCCTGATGATCGGCAACCAGGAAGTGCCGCCGACCGGCGACGACAAGACCTCGATCATTGTTTCCATGAGCAACAAACCCGGCGCTCTCCACGAATTGCTGGTGCCGTTCCACGACAATGGCATCGACCTGACGCGGATCGAGACCCGTCCGTCGCGCAGCGGTAAATGGACCTACGTGTTCTTCATCGACTTCGTCGGCCATCACCGCGACCCGCTGGTCAAAGGTGTGCTGGAAAAGATCAGTCAGGAAGCAGTGGCACTCAAAGTGCTGGGTTCCTACCCGAAAGCAGTTCTCTAAGGGCGGTAGCAAATGAGTGGCAACTTCCTCGCTCTGGCACAGCCGGGCGTGCAACAACTTTCGCCTTACGTTCCGGGCAAGCCCGTGGACGAACTGGCTCGTGAGCTGAACCTCGATCCGGCCAGCATCGTCAAACTGGCGAGCAACGAAAACCCGCTGGGCGCCAGTCCCAAGGCGCTGGCGGCGATTCGCGAAGCGCTGGCCGAGCTGACCCGCTATCCGGACGGCAACGGTTTCGCGCTCAAGACCCTGCTGGCCGATCAGTGCCGCGTCGAGCTGAGCCAGGTGACGCTGGGCAACGGCTCCAACGACATTCTGGAGCTGGTGGCGCGTGCCTATCTGGCACCGGGCCTGAACGCGGTGTTCAGCGAGCATGCGTTTGCGGTCTATCCGATCGTGACCCAGGCCGTTGGCGCCCAGGCAAAAGTGATCCCGGCCAAAGATTGGGGTCATGATCTGTCGGCCATGCTGGCCGCGATCGATGCCGATACCCGTGTGGTGTTTATCGCCAACCCGAATAACCCGACCGGGACCTGGTTCAGCGCCGAGGCGCTGGATGAGTTCCTGCAGGACGTGCCGGCTCATGTGCTGGTGGTGCTGGACGAGGCCTACATCGAGTACGCCGAAGGCAGCGACTTGCCGGATGGCCTGGACTATCTGGCGGCCTATCCGAACCTGCTGGTCTCGCGCACCTTCTCCAAGGCCTATGGTCTGGCGTCGCTGCGGGTCGGCTACGGTTTGTCCTCGGCCATCGTTGCCGATGTGCTCAATCGCGTGCGTCAGCCGTTCAACGTCAACAGCCTCGCACTGGCCGCCGCTTGTGCTGCGCTGCAAGACGTCGAGTACCTGGCTGAAAGCCGTCGCCTGAACCAGTCCGGCATGCAGCAGCTTGAGGCAGGTTTCCGTGAGTTGGGGCTGAGCTGGATTCCATCCAAAGGCAACTTCATCTGTGTCGATCTGGGTCGCGTTGCTGCCCCGGTGTTCCAGGGGTTGCTGCGTGAAGGCGTGATCGTGCGTCCGGTGGCCAACTACGGCATGCCAAACCACCTGCGCATCACCATAGGTTTGCCAGCGGAAAACAGCCGCTTCCTCGAGGCGCTGACCAAGGTTATGGCTCGTGGTTGATGTCACTGCACTGCAATCTGCTGAACCTATGATCGGTCGCCTGGTGGTGGTCGGTCTGGGGTTGATCGGCGGTTCGTTTGCCAAAGGCCTGCGTGAAAGCGGTCTGTGTCGCGAAGTGGTCGGGGTCGATCTCGATCCGCAGTCGCGCAAGCTGGCGGTCGAGTTGGGTGTGGTGGATCGCTGCGAAGAAGACCTGATGGCGGCTTGCCAGGGCGCTGACGTGATTCAGTTGGCGGTACCGATCCTGGCCATGGAGAAACTGCTCGCGCTATTAGCGGGTATGGACCTGGGGCAGGCGATTCTGACCGACGTCGGCAGTGCCAAAGGCAATGTGGTGCGTGCGGCGACCGAGGCGTTTGGCGGCATGCCGGCGCGTTTCGTGCCGGGGCATCCGATTGCCGGTTCCGAGCAGAGCGGGGTGGAAGCCTCCAATGCCGACCTGTTCCGTCGCCATAAAGTGATTCTGACTCCGCTGGATCAGACCGATCCGGCTGCGCTGGCGGTGGTCGACCGGTTGTGGCGCGAATTGGGTGCCGACGTCGAGCACATGCAAGTCGAGCGTCATGACGAAGTGTTGGCGGCGACCAGCCATTTGCCGCACTTGCTGGCGTTCGGTTTGGTCGATTCGTTGGCCAAACGCAATGAAAATCTTGAGATCTTCCGTTACGCTGCGGGCGGTTTCCGCGATTTCACAAGAATCGCCGGTAGCGACCCGGTCATGTGGCACGACATCTTCCTCGCCAACCGCGAAGCTGTCCTGCGCACACTCGATACATTTCGCAGCGACCTCGACGCCTTGCGCGACGCGGTCGATGCAGGGGATGGGCACCAATTGTTGGGCGTGTTCACTCGCGCCCGGGTTGCCCGCGAGCATTTCAGTAAAATCCTGGCCCGCCGGGCCTATGTGGACGCTATGAATTCCAACGATCTGATTTTCCTGGCACAACCTGGTGGCCGCCTGACTGGGCGGATTCGTGTACCGGGCGACAAATCGATTTCCCACCGCTCGATCATGCTCGGTTCCCTGGCTGAAGGCGTCACCGAAGTGGAAGGTTTCCTCGAGGGCGAAGACGCCCTGGCGACCCTGCAAGCTTTCCGCGACATGGGCGTCGTCATCGAAGGTCCGCACCATGGTCGTGTGACCATTCACGGCGTCGGCCTGCATGGCCTGAAGCCTGCGCCGGGCCCGATCTATCTGGGTAACTCCGGCACTTCGATGCGTCTGCTGTCTGGCCTGTTGGCTGCGCAGAGCTTCGACAGCACCCTGACCGGCGACGCTTCGTTGTCCAAGCGTCCGATGAATCGCGTGGCCAATCCGCTGCGTGAAATGGGCGCCGTGATCGAGACCGCCGCTGACGGTCGTCCACCGATGACCATTCGTGGCGGCAACAAGCTCAAGGGTCTGACTTACACCATGCCGATGGCCAGCGCCCAGGTTAAATCCTGCCTGCTGCTGGCGGGTCTGTATGCCGAAGGCAAGACCACGGTCACCGAGCCGGCACCGACTCGCGACCACACCGAGCGCATGCTGCGTGGCTTCGGCTACCCAGTGACCGTCAGCGGCGCGACCGCCTCGGTCGAGTCCGGCCACAAGTTGACCGCGACCCACATTGAAGTGCCGGGCGATATCTCGTCGTCGGCGTTCTTCCTGGTGGCGGCGTCGATTGCCGAAGGTTCGGAGCTGGTGCTCGAGCACGTCGGCATCAACCCGACTCGTACCGGCGTAATCGACATCCTGCGCCTGATGGGCGCTGACATCACTCTGGAAAACCAGCGTGAAGTCGGTGGCGAGCCGGTAGCCGACCTGCGCGTACGGGCAGCTAAACTCAAAGGTATCGAGATTCCTGAAGCGCTGGTTCCATTGGCCATCGACGAGTTCCCGGTACTGTTCGTGGCGGCTGCCTGTGCCGAAGGTCGCACAGTGCTGCGCGGTGCCGAAGAGCTGCGCGTGAAGGAATCGGACCGGATCCAGGTTATGGCGGACGGTCTGCTGGCGCTGGGCGTCAAGTGCGAGCCCACTCCGGACGGCCTCATCATCGACGGCGGCCAGATCGGCGGCGGCGAAGTGCACGGTCACGGCGATCACCGGATTGCCATGGCCTTCAGCGTGGCTTCACTGCGCGCCACTGCGCCGATCCGCATCCATGATTGCGCCAACGTCGCGACCTCGTTCCCGAACTTCCTCGCGCTGTGCGCGCAGGTCGGTATCCGTGTTGCACAAGAGGCTCAGTCGTGATCAGCATCGCACCGGTCATCACTATTGATGGGCCAAGCGGCTCTGGCAAAGGTACTGTCGCCGGGATTCTGGCCAAGCGCCTGGGCTGGAACCTGCTGGATTCCGGTGCACTTTATCGATTGCTGGCTTTCGCGGCGCATAACCATGGCGTCGACCTGACCAATGAAGAATTGCTCAAGAAGCTCGCCGCTCATCTGGATGTGCAGTTCATCGCGGCGACCGACGGTCAGTTGCAGCGCATTATTCTGGAAGGCGATGAAGTCAGCGATGTGATCCGTACCGAAAGTGTCGGCTCGGGTGCCTCGCAGGTCGCCGCGTTGCCCGCGGTTCGCGAGGCGTTGCTGCAGCGTCAGCGGGCTTTTCAGGAGGCGCCGGGTCTGGTGGCCGATGGTCGCGACATGGGTACGGTGGTATTTCCCGACGCGCCCTTGAAGATTTTCCTCACTGCCAGTGCCGAAGAGCGTGCGCGCCGACGTTACTTGCAGTTGAAGGGCAAAGTCGATGGTGTTAGTCTGTCGAGTCTGCTAGATGAGATACGTGCGCGCGATGAGCGTGACACCCAGCGAGCGGTAGCCCCGCTCAAACCGGCGGCTGACGCCATACAGCTGGATTCCACGGAATTATCCATCGATCAGGTGCTGGAACGCATCATGAGCGAGATCGCCATCCGCGATATCGCCGGGTGACCAAGAGGGCCGCGGGGGACCAGTCATAGTCCTGCGGTGCTTCTTTTAAATGAAACTAACCCACATCGTCTGGGATGTGGAGATGGGCGTATTCTTCGCCCTCATCAACAGGAATTAAAATGAGCGAAAGCTTTGCGGAACTCTTTGAAGAAAGCCTAAAAACCCTGAACCTTCAGGCAGGCTCCATCATCACCGGTGTTATCGTTGATATCGATTACCAGGCTCGCTGGGTAACCGTTCACGCTGGCCTGAAGTCTGAAGCACTCATCCCGCTTGAGCAGTTCTACAACGACGCTGGCGAACTGAACATCAACGTCGGTGACGAAGTTCACGTTGCTCTGGACTCGGTTGAAGACGGCTTTGGTGAAACCAAGCTGTCCCGTGAAAAAGCCAAGCGCGCTGAATGCTGGATTGTTCTGGAAGCAGCCTTCGCAGCCGAAGAAGTGGTCAAGGGCGTTATCAACGGTAAGGTTAAAGGCGGCTTCACTGTCGACGTTAACGGCATCCGTGCGTTCCTGCCAGGTTCTCTGGTTGACGTCCGTCCAGTGCGCGACACCACGCACCTGGAAGGCAAAGAGCTGGAATTCAAGGTCATCAAACTCGACCAGAAACGCAACAACGTTGTCGTTTCCCGTCGCAGCGTCCTCGAAGCCGAGAACTCCGCCGAGCGTGAAGCTCTGCTGGAATCCCTGCAGGAAGGCCAACAAGTCAAAGGTATCGTCAAGAACCTCACCGATTACGGCGCATTCGTCGATCTGGGTGGCGTCGATGGCCTGCTGCACATTACCGACATGGCTTGGAAACGTATCAAGCATCCTTCCGAAATCGTCAACGTTGGCGACGAGATCGATGTCAAGGTTCTGAAGTACGATCGCGAGCGCAATCGTGTTTCCCTGGGCCTCAAGCAGCTGGGCGAAGATCCATGGGTTGCTATCAAAGCCCGTTACCCAGAAAGCACTCGCGTTACCGCTCGTGTAACCAACCTGACCGACTACGGCTGCTTCGCTGAGCTGGAAGAAGGCGTTGAAGGTCTGGTACACGTTTCCGAAATGGACTGGACCAACAAGAACATCCACCCTTCGAAAGTCGTACAAGTCGGCGACGAAGTGGAAGTTATGGTTCTGGACATCGACGAAGAGCGTCGTCGTATCTCCCTCGGCATCAAACAGTGCAAATCGAACCCATGGGAAGATTTCTCTGGCCAGTTCAACAAGGGCGATAAAATCTCCGGCACCATCAAGTCGATCACCGATTTCGGTATCTTCATTGGTCTGGACGGCGGCATCGACGGTCTGGTTCACCTGTCCGACATCTCCTGGAACGAAGTGGGCGAAGAAGCCGTACGCCGCTTCAAGAAAGGCGACGAGCTGGACACCGTTATCCTGTCGGTTGACCCAGAGCGCGAGCGCATCTCCCTGGGTATCAAGCAACTGGAAAGCGATCCGTTCTCCGAGTACGTTCAAGAGAACGACAAAGGCGCCATCGTTAAAGGCATCGTGAAAGAAGTTGACGCCAAAGGCGCCATCATCACTCTGGCCGACGATATCGAAGCGACTCTGAAAGCCTCCGAAATCAGCCGTGACCGCGTTGAAGACGCGCGTAACGTTCTGAAAGAAGGCGAAGAAGTAGAAGCCAAGATCATCAGCGTTGACCGCAAGAGCCGTGTAATCCAGCTCTCCATCAAGTCGAAAGACGTTGAAGAAGAGAAAGAAGCAATCCAGAGCCTGCGCGACAAGCCAGCTTCGGATACCGCTGCTCCTGGTCCTACCACTCTGGGCGACCTGTTGCGTGCACAAATGGAAAAACAGAACTGAGTTCTGTCAGACCATAGAAAAAGGGCGACTTCGGTCGCCCTTTTTTGTGTCTGCAATTTGGCAAATCCAGGGTGTGTGGGTGCGGCAATGTTTCATTCATGAAACCAATGATTTGAATGGGCTGTCTGTTTCTTCAGGTGGGTCAATCGTCTATTCAAGGCTAGGCTTAGTCTGAAGCAAGCGACTGTCGAGCGCTGCGCGCCTGGCATAAGGAAGTGAATGAACAAGCTCATTGTAGTAATGGCAGTAATGACATTGGCAGGTTGTACCACCAGCGCCAAGACTCATGCGATACGCGGCGTCAGTGGTATAGAGGTCGATTGTTCGGGATTGGGCTCGGGGTGGGAGAGGTGTCACAAGCGAGCGGCCAAGGAGTGTAAGGGGGCAGGTTATAAAGTTGTCGTGAGGTCTGATGACGCCAAGGAGGAAGATGTATTCCCTTTCGGCTTCAATCCCGCGGGCTATCTGACGCGCACCATGCTGGTTATCTGCAGGTGAGTGTGTGGGTTCGATCAGTGTTCCGGTGCCTTGAAATCGGGCATCTCGCTGCAGAGGAAGATATGTCAATGCTCGGGCTGTTCAAATTGCTCGGGGCATGCTAAAACCTTTGAAGCGCTGATCTAGCTGCTTGAAAAAGAAGGGAAAAATATGACGAAGTCGGAGTTGATCGAACGAATTGTCACCCATCAAGGGCTACTCTCATCCAAAGATGTGGAGCTGGCCATCAAGACCATGCTTGAGCAAATGTCCCAATGTCTGGCCACTGGCGATCGAATCGAGATCCGTGGTTTTGGCAGCTTTTCACTGCACTATCGCGCTCCGCGCGTGGGGCGTAATCCAAAAACCGGTCAGTCCGTTAGCCTTGACGGCAAGTTCGTTCCACATTTCAAGCCAGGCAAAGAACTGCGCGATCGTGTGAACGAGGATGAGGAGGAAGGGCTTTGACGGCTGTTGCACTCCAGGGAGCCGCTGATGCGTAACTTCAAGCGCGTACTCCTCGCTGTATTTGTCCTGTTGCTTGTTCTGGCAATCCTGGCGTTCGTTCTTGAGAATCAGCAGGCCATGTCACTGCTGTTCCTGGGCTGGGCGAGCCCGCAGTTGCCAGTGTCGTTGATCATGGTAATTGCGCTGCTGATCGGCATGGTGATCGGGCCGGTTCTCGGCTGGTTTCTGGGGCGTACGTCCAGAGCCTCACGCAAGCGCCTTGTCTGATTGCGACAAACCCGTTGCGGGCGTGGAATATGCGTCGCAGCTTGTCCATATCCATTAGTAAAACCTTCATTAAGCTGTAAAATGCTGCGCTTGGCCGATAGGGGTGTTCCCACATCGGTTCAGACTGACTCTGTCAGAAGCCTTGGCGAGCTTGATGGCTTTTGCATTCATGGATTAGACAGTGCGCAGTTGGCGGCCCTGTCAGCAACTTAAGGGTATGGTTTCGCGTGAAAATTCTAGTAACCGGCGGCGCCGGGTTTATCGGCTCGGCAGTCATTCGTCATATCATCTCCAACACTGCCGACTCTGTCGTTAACGTCGATAAACTGACTTATGCCGGTAACCTTGAGTCGCTGGCCGAAGTCAGCCAAAACTCGCGCTATGTGTTCGAGCGCGTCGACATCTGCGACCGTGATCAAGTGGACCGTGTTCTGCGTGAACACCAACCGGATGCCATCATGCACCTGGCCGCAGAGTCCCACGTTGACCGCTCAATCTCCGGTCCGTCTGAATTCATCCAGACCAACATCATCGGCACTTACACCTTGCTGGAAGCTGCACGCCACTATTGGGCGGCACTGGACGATGCGCGTAAAGCCAACTTCCGCTTCCACCATATTTCCACCGACGAAGTCTACGGAGACCTTGAAGGTCCGGAAGACCTCTTCACCGAAACCACGCCGTATCAGCCAAGTTCGCCGTACTCGGCCAGCAAGGCCAGTTCCGATCACCTGGTTCGCGCCTGGAGCCGTACCTACGGCCTGCCGACCCTGGTCACCAACTGCTCGAACAACTACGGTCCGTGCCACTTCCCTGAGAAACTGATCCCGCTGATCATCCTCAATGCACTGGAAGGCAAGCCGCTGCCGGTCTACGGCAAAGGCAACCAGGTTCGTGACTGGCTCTACGTCGAAGACCACGCCCGCGCACTCTACAAAGTCGTGACCGAAGGCGTGATCGGCGAGACCTACAACATCGGTGGCCATAACGAGAAGCAAAACATCGAAGTGGTGCATACCCTTTGTGCGTTGCTCGACGAGCTGCGTCCGGACTCCGTTCATCGTCCACACGCCAGCTTGATCACCTACGTCCAGGATCGCCCGGGCCACGACCAGCGCTACGCGATCGACGCCAGCAAAATCCAGCGCGAGCTGGGCTGGACGCCGGAAGAAACCTTTGAAACCGGTATCCGCAAGACTGTCGAGTGGTACCTGAACAACACTGAGTGGGTGGCTCACGTGAAGAGCGGCAGCTACCAGCAATGGATCGACCAAAACTACACGGACCGTTCGGACAAAGTATGAAAATTCTCCTGTTGGGAAAAAACGGCCAGGTCGGCTGGGAGCTGCAACGCTCCCTTGCGCCACTTGGCGAACTGATCGCCCTGGACCGTCATCTGGTCGATGGTTTGAGCGGCGACCTGTCTGACCTCAAATCATTGCGCGCGACGATCCGTCAGGTTAAACCCGACGTCATCGTCAACGCAGCAGCCTACACCGCAGTCGATAAAGCTGAATCCGAGGCTGAGCTGGCCGACCGTGTGAACGGTCAGGCGAGTCAGGTCATGGCTGAAGAAGCTGCATCCCTGGGGGCTTGGCTGATTCACTACTCGACCGATTACGTGTTCAGCGGTGAAGGCCTGACGCCGTGGCAAGAGACAGATGCCGTCGCGCCGGTGAATCACTACGGCGCCAGCAAACTGGCCGGCGAGCAAGCGATTGTTGCCTCGGGCTGCAAGCATCTGATCTTCCGCACCAGTTGGGTCTATGGCGCACGCGGCAACAACTTTGCCAAGACCATGCTGCGCCTGGCCAAGGATCGCGAGACCTTGAGCGTTATCGCCGACCAAATCGGCGCCCCTACCGGCGCCGACTTGATCGCCGACGTGACGGCGTTGGCCATTCAGCAAGTGCTGCAGCGTCCTGAATTGGCGGGCCTGTATCACCTGGCGGCGGCTGGCGAAGTGTCCTGGCATGGCTATGCCAGTCATGTGATCGGTTTTGCCAAGGCCAATGGCGAAGAGCTCGCTGTTACAGCGATCAATCCGATAGACACAACCGCCTACCCAACACCGGCGCGCCGCCCTCTGAATTCCCGGTTGAACACTCAGAAGCTGCGCGACAACTTTTCTCTGCACTTGCCGGATTGGCAAAGTGGTGTCACCCGAATGCTGATGGAAGTCCTGAATAAATGACCACGACAAATCGTAAAGGCATCATCCTCGCTGGCGGCTCGGGCACACGTCTGCACCCGTTGACCCTTGGTGTGTCCAAGCAGATGCTGCCGATCTACGACAAGCCGATGATCTTTTACCCGCTGTCGGTGCTTATGCTCGCCGGTATGCGTGAAATCCTGATTATTTCCACACCTGAAGACCTGCCATGTTTCCAGAAATTGTTGGGTGACGGCAGTCTGTACGGCATCAAGCTGACTTACGCCGAGCAACCTAGCCCGGACGGTCTTGCGCAAGCCTTCATCATTGGCGAAGAATTCATCGGCAAGGATCCTTGCTGCCTGATCCTGGGCGACAACATCTTTTACGGTCAGCACTTCTCGGACAACCTGCGTTCTGCCAGCTCGCAAGAGCGCGGCGCGACCGTATTCGGCTATCACGTGTCGGATCCGGAGCGTTTTGGTGTGGTTGAGTTCGACGCTGCCGGCCGTGCCTTGAGCATCGAAGAGAAGCCGCTGAAACCAAAATCCAGCTACGCGGTGACAGGTCTGTACTTCTACGACAACCAGGTCGTCGAGATCGCCAAGAACATCAAGCCATCCGCACGTGGTGAGCTGGAAATTACCGACGTTAACCGTGCGTACCTCGAGCAGAAAACTCTCAATGTCGAAATGCTTGGCCGTGGTTTTGCCTGGCTGGATACCGGTACTCATGATTCGTTGCTGGAAGCCAGTCACTTCGTGCACACCATCGAGCAGCGTCAGGGACTGAAAGTGGCTTGCCTGGAAGAGATTGCTTACCACAATGGCTGGATTAGTGCGGAGCAGCTGGGCACTCAGGCTGATGCTCTGAAGAAGACTGGCTATGGTCAGTACCTGCAGAAGCTGCTGGATTCCCCTTCTCGCTAAGACGAGAGCTTTATTTTTCTCTCCAGTGTTCAAACCATGCAAGCAGGAATGGCATGCCAGTAAAATCTCCCAAGGTTGCTGTTTTACTGGCTGCCTACAACGGCATGCATTGGATTGAGGAGCAACTGGCCTCGATCCTTGGTCAGTCTGCCGTGGACGTTACTGTTCACATCAGTATCGACCCCTCCACTGACGGTACCGAAGCCTGGTGCGCGGCTTATGCGGCAGAGCATCACCAGGTGGTCGTTCTGCCGGACGCCGGTAGATTCGGGGGGGCCTCGCGTAACTTCTTTCGTTTGATTCGTGATGTCGATTTCGGCTCTTTCGATTTCATTTCCTTTGCCGATCAAGATGATATTTGGCACAAGGACAAGCTGAAGCGTGCAGTCGACGCCATTCAAACTCGTCAGGTCGATGCCTATTCCAGCAACGTCACGGCCTTTTGGCCAGATGGCAGAACTCACTTGTTGCACAAGGCTCAGCCCCAAGTCGAGTGGGACTACCTGTTCGAGGCGGCAGGCCCGGGTTGTACCTATGTGCTGAGCAAAAAGATGGCGGAGTCCTTGAAAACCGCGATGCTTGAAAGTTGGCAGAATCTACAGGAAGTCAGCTTGCATGACTGGTATTGCTACGCTTTTGCCCGCAGCCATGGCTACCGTTGGTACATCGACCCGTTGCCATCAATGGACTATCGCCAGCATGAGCGTAATCAGGTAGGTGCTAACAAGGGTTTGAGCCCATTGATTTCTCGTTATAAAACGATTCACGACGGTTGGTGGTTTAATCAGGTTCGGATGATTGCTTGTCTGGTTGGACGGGATACAGACCCGTTCGTCAAAACGTGGCTGCACTTGCGCCATCGGCAATTGATAAAACTGTCCTTCAGTGCCTGGCAATGTCGGCGTCGGGCGCGTGACAAAGTGTTCTTCTTTCTGATCTGTTGGGCTACCGCGTTGATAGGATACAAAGCTAAATGAATGCCCCGAAGATACTGGTAACAGGGGCAAGCGGATTTGTCGGCGAAGCGGTGGTTTTCAGGTTGTTGCTGGACAGGAAATTCACTCCTATTGCAGCGGCACGCGGCGCAACGCGGCTGAATGGGCTGTGCGCGGTTGTTCCTTTCGAATTGACGGATTTAAAAGCATTACCTGACCTCAGTGGTGTGCAAGTCGTTATCCATGCCGCGGCTCGCGTGCATGTGATGAATGAAACTGCCATAGATGCGTTGACCGAGTTTCGCAAAGTCAATGTGGAGGGGACCCTTCGACTGGCGCGGCGCGCAGCTGAGTCTGGAGTAAAGCGCTTCATTTTCATCAGTTCGATCAAGGTTAATGGCGAAAGCACTGTATTGGGTAAACCATTCAAGGCTAATGATTTTCCGGCTCCGGCCGATCCCTATGGTGTATCCAAGTACGAAGCTGAAGAGGCATTGAGGCAACTCGGTTTCGATGCCGGCATGGAAGTTGTCATCATTCGCCCGCCACTGGTCTACGGTCCAGGGGTGAGGGCTAATTTCCTGAGTATGTTGGACTGGCTCAATAAAGGTGTGCCGCTACCATTGGGTGCGATTGGCAATCGGCGAAGCCTGGTTGCGATTGGGAACTTGGTGGATTTGATCGTCACCTGCATTGATCATCCGGCTGCGGCCAATCAGATCTTCCTGGTCAGCGATGGTGATGATTTATCCACGCCTCAATTACTGCGGTGTTTGGCGCGCGCCTTAGGTAAAAGGGGCTGGTTGTTGCCCCTGCCTGAGTGGTTGCTGAAACTGGTAGCGTCAGCGGTGGGGCGGAGCACCGTAGCTCAAAGAATTTGCGGGTCGCTGCACGTTGATATCGACAAGAATCGCGAACTGTTGGGCTGGATTCCACCTGTTAAATTAGAAACGGCTATGCGTCAAACTGCTAGACAATATCTGGATAACCTAACTAAATGACTTTTTGGTGGCTGTTGCTGGCTGTGTTTTTAGTGTCGTGGGGGTTGACCCTCGTTTTGCGGCGTTATGCATTGGCCAAGAGCTTGATGGATATACCCAACGAGCGAAGCTCGCACTCGATCCCTACTCCGCGTGGAGGTGGAGTAGCCATCGTTGTTTCCTTCGTCTTGGCACTTCCGTTTCTTAATGGTTTTGGCTTGCTTGGGATGGATTTGCTGTACGGCTTGCTAGGCTCAGGTTTGCTGGTGGCAGTTATAGGCTTTGCTGACGATCATGGGCATATTGCAGCTAGGTGGCGATTGCTTGGGCATTTTGTTGCTGCGATCTGGGCTTTGTTTTGGTTGGGTGGCCTTGCGCCGATATCGTTATTTGGTATGACGATTGATCTCGGATGGTTGGGCTGCATACTGGCTTCAATTTATCTTGTGTGGATGCTTAATCTGTATAACTTCATGGATGGCATCGATGGGTTGGCCAGTGCTCAAGCCATTTTTGTATGTTTGGCAAGTTGCTTGATTTCGTGGTTGAGCGGGCATGACTTGCTCATTTGGGGGAGTTTGTTGTTGTCGGCGTCAGTTGCTGGATTTCTGCTATGGAACTTTCCGCCAGCACGTATATTTATGGGGGATGCGGGTAGCGGTTTTCTGGGTCTTATCCTTGGAGTAATGTCGCTCAATGCTGCATGGAGTGCTCCCGAGTTGATGTGGAGCTGGTTGATTTTGCTTGGTGTTTTTACGGTAGATGCAACGGTGACGTTGTTCAGGAGGTTAATTAGAAAAGAAAAGGTATATCAAGCGCATCGAAGTCACGCCTATCAATATGCCGCTCGATTCTATTCCAGTCATAGAGTTGTTACGTTGGGGGTGATGTGCGTAAATCTTTTCTGGGTATTGCCTTTGGCGGTTCTGGTGGGGACGGGTTGCATTGGTGGGCTTACGGGATTAATCGTAGCGTATGTTCCATTAGTCTTGCTCGCAGTAAAGTTTAATGCGGGTGGGCGTGAAGTGTGAGTTCGCGCGGTCTTGCTTGACGTTTACAGCGAACGGTGGTGCGCCTTGCGGTGGGGCGCTCAAGCATTGTCTGAGGATGGCGTAATCTGTTAAGATTAACGATTAAGCTAATGCTGTCGAATGTCTTCGGAATGTGGTTAAGAAAGCTAAATCTGGATCAGGTTTTCTGTCGAATGTCCAGCCTGAGCGAGGCTTCTCGGGTGTCAGCATTTCCGACCCTGCCATAGAGCGGTAGCTGCTGGTCTGGAAGGGGCGTTGCCAATTGCCCAGAAAGGTCTAGTGAAAAAATGAAATTGACAGAGAATCCAAAGGGCTACGCATGAACCCGCACGCTGTTCGTTCAACATCCCCCGTCACGCTGCTTCGTTCTATCACCAAAAATCGCAGCTTACTTTATAGCTTGATCCGGAGGGATATAGCTGGGCGCTACAGCGGATCTGTCTTGGGGCTTCTGTGGTCTTTTTTCAATCCCGTTCTGATGCTGATCGTTTATACCTTTGTGTTTAGTGTAGTGTTCAAGGCTCGCTGGGTGGGGGGGAGTGACTCGAAAACAGAATTCGCACTTGTTCTCTTTGCAGGGTTGATGGTCTTTAACTTATTTTCGGAGTGTATAAATCGGGCTCCGGGACTGATTCTCTCTAATGTTAACTATGTTAAAAAAGTTATCTTCCCTTTGGAAATTCTTCCTATCGTAAACTTAGGGTCGGCGTTTTTTCATCTTTTGGTTAACTTTATAGTGTGGCTGATATTTTATGTCATTTTCTATGGTGTGCCTCATGCTGGCGTCCTGTTGTTTCCTCTCGTGATATTGCCGCTGGCTTTGTTGACTCTCGGAGTTAGTTGGTTTATTGCATCCATTGGAGTCTATCTTCGTGACGTCGCCCAAGTTGTTGGTACATTTGTCCCTGTTCTAATGTTTTTGTCGCCCGTTTTCTATCCGCTCAAAAGCCTGCCCGAACGATTCCAGGCAGTAGTGCAAATTAGTCCAATTACTGTCGCGGTGGAGCAAGCTCGAGGTCTTATGTACTGGGGAGAGGCATTCGATTGGCAGATGTGGGGGCTCTATCTCGCGATTTCGTGCTGTATAGCCTGGTTTGGTTTTGTTTGGTTCCAGAAGACACGAAAGGGGTTTGCAGATGTCCTCTGATGATTACTCTATCCGCGTAAACGGTCTCGGGAAGTGCTATGAAATCTATGAGACGCCGCGTGACCGGCTGAAGCAGTTCATAATCCCGCCACTTCAACGCCTGACGGGTTGCCAGCCTTCATCCTATTGTCGTGAGTACTGGGCACTCCAGGATATTTCATTTGAAATCCGCAAGGGTGAGTCCTTTGGCATTGTCGGTCGTAACGGTAGCGGGAAAAGTACGCTGCTGCAGTTGATCACGGGGACTATCGCTCCTACCGTCGGCACGGTGGAAACTCGGGGGCGGGTAGCCGCGCTTCTGGAATTGGGTTCCGGTTTCAACCCGGAATTCACGGGGCGAGATAACGTTTACCTCAATGCCATGCTGCTTGGCATGACGCATGATGAAGTGGACGAACGCTTCGACAAGATTGCAGCCTTCGCCGATATCGGCGACCACCTCGATCAGCCAGTCAAGACTTATTCCAGCGGTATGCTGGTGCGCTTGGCGTTCGCCGTGCAGGTGCAAATTGAGCCCGATATTTTGATCGTCGATGAGGCTCTGGCTGTTGGCGACGCTCTCTTTCAGAAGCGTTGTTTTGGACGGATTGAAAAGTTGTTGTCTGACGGCGTCACGTTATTGTTCGTGTCACATGATCAGGAGTCAGTTCGGACGCTGACTAATCGCGCAATCCTGCTCAAGGGGGGGCGTGAGGTGTCTATGGGATCCGCATCACAGGTTCTTCTGGACTATCGTAAGTTATTGCATCAGGAGGAGTCTGCGTACTTCGCGACGCTTATGCAGCCTTCTGTTACGACAGCTCAGACCACAGCACCGCTAACGTCACCAAAAGGTGTGTCCGCCTCGTCCGAAGAAAGTCCGACATCACCGTTATCTGAGGCGACCGCCAGCGGAGATGAGACTCAGGCGCCTGTGGCTGGGCGTGTCGATCAATTGTCGTTTGGTGACGGCGGCGCAGAGGTGATGTCTGTTGGTACCTTCGATAGCGAGGGTGAGCCCTGCGCGGTGTTTTATCCAGGCGACGTCATACGAATTCGAATTGACTGCGCTTCTCGCATTGATACGGATCAGATCAATGTCGGGGTGCGCATCCGCAGTCGCGAAGGTATAAAAATTTATTCGTGGGGAACACTAAACCAGGATATGCAGGTACTGGCTGGTTTACGCGAGGGTGATCTCTTCTGGAAGCGTCAAATCAAGGCGGGTGAGCAGTTTCACGTCTGGCTGGAATGCAATTGTACCTTGGGCCCAAATTTGTATGAAATACAAGCTTCGATTTCCTATGAAGCCAAGCCTGACTATACCGCCCAGAGAATTTTGCATTGGAAGGATGAGGCGGCATTTTTTCAGACACTGATGCGGCAGGACGAATATTTCTTCGGTGGAATATCCGATCTGCAAATGGCCGCGAGGTGGTAACAATGAGTGCAGAAAGAGAGAGCGACTACAGGTCGCTCTACGATGATTATTGGAAGGTCTCGGATCATATTGGCAAGTTTAACAAGGACTTCAGCGAGATTGCCTCGCGGGTAGTTGAAACTTGCGGTATTGGCACTGCGCTCGACATTGGTTGTGGCGAAGGGGGCATGGTTGCTGCACTTCTTGCGTGTGGTGTTGATGCTGTAGGCCTCGATGTCTCGACCGTTGTCGTGGACCTCGCCAATAAGCGCGTCCCCAACCGTTTCTTTCAAGGATCGGCGCTTTCATTACCATTCGCAGATAACCATTTTGACATCGTGGTTTCCACGAACTCCATGGAGTACCTGCGATCCACCGATGTTCCCACCGCCCTGAGCGAGGCGTACCGTGTTTCTGCTCGGTATGTTTTCCTCCAAATTGACACTTCGTCTGACGATGACGGTCGCTGGTTATTGACGGCTGAGGGGCGCGATTGGTGGGAAACTCGCTGTTTCGAGGCGGGGTTGCGTAAGCATGCGCTGTATTATCAAGTCAATCCCTATGAGGCGCTGAACGAAGAGCGGCAGCAGATACTCATTCTGATGGAGAAAGTGCCCGCCGAGGCGCTACGGCATTACGATCCGGCCGTCCTTCTTGACGAGCGTTTTTTACAAGCAGACATGTTGCGTGAGGTCGGCAGGCGAAGCGATGCGCATTGTATTCGCTACCAGAAGGCTGCGGAGTTCATTCGTCCTGGAGATCGTGTTCTGGATGTGGCTTGCGGGCTCGGCTACGGCAGTCACATTCTTTATTGCGCCTCGCAGGCAAAGTCCGTGCTGGGAGTCGATCCGAGTGATGTCGGTATCAGCTACGCCAATGCCCACTATGGGCGCATTGGCGCGGTCGAGTTTCAGATCGGAGATGCCGAGGCATTAAGCTCGGTTCCAGACAACAGCATTGATTTCATCACTGCGTTTGAAACGATTGAACACGTTCCTGAGCCGATGGAGTATTTGCTCCAACTAAAACGTGTGCTGAAGCCCGCCGGTCGTGTGATGGTGTGTGCTCCAAATGACTGGGCGGATGAAACCGGGAAGGGCCCGAATCCTCGTCATTTGCACGTGTACACGTGGGAGCGGCTAGTCGCCGAGTGTGGTGCACACTTCTTGCTTGAGCAAGGCATGCTGCAGACAGCAGGTGGTGCAATGAAGTGCCATCATTCCAGCCGAAAGTGGGTAACAGTGCCTGCCGACCGTGTCCCGGAAGAGGACGCGGAGTGGATACTTCTGTTAGGAATGGCAGACCCTGTTGCGGGCTCGGAAGTACCGTACGAAGAAACTCAATGGGCACTGCCGGACTCTCCGGAGTTTGCGGTTAGTGCGTTCGCACGGGACTACCAGAATCCTTGGTTAGTGAAGGGCATGATCGCACAGGGCCAGCGCGCGCGATCTGTTCCTCTGTTGGAGTCCATGCAAAAGCGAATACTCGCATCGGCTGCGCCAGAATCGGTTGATTATGGAGCGGCTCTTTGTGGCCAAGTGTATGTCTATTCGCAGGCCATTGAAGTAGCCGCAGAGAAGTATCAAGAGCTCCTGGCAGAAATACGACGATACGCTGCTATTTCAAATCCTGCTCCACATCAGTTGCGTTGGCAGGTTTCGTTACTCTTCGCCGGCGGCGAGCTCTCTCGACGTCAAGGCAAGTTTGAAGATGCCGTCGACTGCTTCACAGCGTGTGCCAGCCGTGATGTTATGGCCTATAGCCCATTACTTGGGAACAAGGTAGTCGATTCTTTGTATTGGCTGGCAGTGCTCGCGTTGTCTCGTCACGACGAGCCATCAGCCAGAGCACACCTGTTGCGTGCCGTTAACGAGGCTCAGCGTCTTCTTAGTGGATCCTGGTTGAACATTAGCGGTCACTCTGAAACGCCGTTGCCTTTTGGTCTCGCCGAAGCTGCTCAGTTGCTTGATAAGGCCTCTCGAGCCGCTTATATGCTGTCGGTGCTTGACGGAGCTGCGCTAAGGCCTGGGACTGTGTATCAAGAATCAGCCGGTTTTTTCGAACGGCAACTGGTTAATCGGGACCAGCGACTGAATGACATGAGCAAGGCAATTGACGGTTTAATCGCTGTTTTGGCTGAGAAGGACACTGTGTGTCAGAACTTGGTTTCGCAAGTGACTGCGCTGGACAATCGTACTCATGAGCTGGCAGCAGAAGTGATGAGGCAAGATGCGCATGCTCAGGGCCTCGCGCGCGAAGTAACTAAAAGGGACACTGAAATCGCTCGCCTGCTGGGTGTCCTACACATTAAGAGCTCGATCTTTAAGTGTTTGCGGCCTGATTTGTGGAAGAAGGTCCTGCGTAGGATCTTTCGGAGAGCTGGTAATGAGTAATAAAGCGACAAAAACCGGGGTTGTCATTGTTTCCTACAACGCCTCGGAGGCAGTTAGGATCACGCTGGCAAGTGTCAGACGTGCCTATAACGATGCCGGCTTTAAATTGATATTGGTTGACAACGCTTCGGAGCCTGGCGAAAGAAGTAAAATTCGCGATGCGATGTCGCACCATATAGCGGAAACCGGCTCTTCGTGGCGTTATATCGAACAGGATACTAATCTCGGATTTTCGGGTGGAAACAACGTTGGTATCTCCGAATTTCTCGTTGATGATGAAATTACCCATATATGCTTGCTTAATAGTGATGTCATCGTAACCGACCACTGGCTGGATAATCTGTTGGCGAGCGGTTCGGATGTTATCAGTGCCGTCACCAATAAAGCTGATGGGGAACAATGTGTTCCGGTTGACTACCAAGTGGAGCTCGCAGAATGCCTGGATGAGCGCTCAGAAGGTGTTCACGATAAGGTATACCAGCGTATCTCCAATTTTGCGGAACGTTGGCATAAGGCCTGGCAGGGCAATCTAGTCGAAACGGATGTAACTTTTTTCTGTGTCTTGGTGACTAAACAAGCCTTTGAAAAGATTGGTCTACTCGATGAAACATTCTTTCCTGGCGGTTTTGAAGACGATGATTATTGTTTGCGTGCGAGAAAGGCTGGTTATGAAATCCATCTAGCGCGTGATGTTTTTATTCATCACTGGGGGTCGGCTTCATTCGGGCAGTTGCAGTACCAGTACTTCAGCGATCGTGCGCAGCGTAACAAGCTTTACTTGGAAAACAAGCATGGGATTACCTGGCAGCGTCGGCCAGAAAAACCTATCGTTTCATTTGCTATGGACGTCGAATTTGCCTTGCGTCAGCAAGATCGTCTTTCATTGCAGGCGCCGTTTTTTAAATTGTATGTGGAGAATCTTGCTAAGCAGATTCACTATTTTGAGTCGGAGTTTTGCAAACTAAGCGATACACTGACTTCCCAAAATCGCGTTGTGCCCGATGCGCTATTGAAGCAGGTTGCAGCTGCGCACTCTTACGGTGACCTGATATCTCTTTGGGAGAAAGTGGTCGCGCGCGTACAGCGCGCCCTCACTTCGGGTGCCCTGGAAGGTGATGAGGCGAATGCTGTCAGGCTTGATCTTGATCGTATTGCGGCCGGCGTGCACGAGCGGGTCGAGTGCAATTTTAGTATCCACGCCTTCATCACTTCTCCGGGTGAAGATGGTAGTGGCGCGGTCAATATCCCACCACCTGCCACTTCTGCGGCATTTTCCAAGCGTCCGGAAACCAGGCTGGCCAGGTTTTTTTGGTTCCTGTATCGAGGGCTGGACTTCATACTGAAGTTCGATGGCATCGTTTTTTTCGGTGGCTATTTTTACCCAGAACGCCAAAGTGACGGTTACTTTCAGCGCATACAAATCGTGGACCGCATGTTTACAGAGCGGTGGCGCGTTTACGTTGAGAGCGACGAACTGAAGGGCCGTAATATTTGGTTTGATCGCCCTGAGCCAAAAGTGCTCGTACTACGGATAAACGGAACCAAAAAGCGCAGAATGATTGTCCGGGCTTTGGCTCTGCTGGCAGTTTTGCGCTGCCGTAAAGTTTACTTCCATAGCGTGCTACGGATGTATGACAATCGCTTTGGCAAACTTCTACATCTGCCATTCATTCGTAAAGCGGTGGATATTCATGGCGTTGTCCCTGAAGAGTTCCGCATGCACAATGATTTCTTCAGTGCGGTGCTTTACGAAAAAGAGGAAAGGCTTGCTGTGCAAAAGGCAGGTATTGTTATTGTTGTTACTGAGGCAATGAAGCAATACCTTCAACAGAAGTTTCGTGGTGCGCTGAAGGCGAGAACAGTTTCTTTTCCGATTTTCCCCCGTTTTACACCGACACTCGCGACGCGGCCATTGATTAATGGCGCTCCTGTGGTGGTTTACGCGGGAGGCTTGCATAAGTGGCAACAGGTTCCGAAGATGATTGATGCAATCGTCAGAACTGCGGACCGTTGTAATCATCGTTTTTACTGTCCAGAACCACAGATTGTAAAGGACATGCTGCCACCAGAGTTGGTGGGATCTGTGACGGTAGAGTCCAAAACCCATGCGGAATTGATGACTCATTACCCGGAGTGTCATTACGGTTTCATCCTTCGGGAAGACATCATAGTGAATCGTGCCGCATGCCCGACAAAACTCGTGGAATACCTTGCCATGGGTATTGTTCCAATCGTGGATTGTGAGGACATAGGCGATTTCAAATCTCTTGGTATGCGCTACATCAGCCTGGATGATTTCCTGGCAGGGCGAGTGCCTGACGAGGCGCAGCGTTTGGAGTTGGCTGCAGCGAATATTCTCGTTTACGAGCGATTGAAGGAAGTGCGTCAGACCGGTGCCGATGAGATTTATGCGTACTTTACCTCTGAGCCCCTTCGGGTACGCCGGGTGAATGTGCGTCAATTTTTGGTTGAGACTGCACGCCGCCTGCTTCCAGGGAACTCCTTTGCAGGTCGAGCGGCGCGTAAGGTATGGCGTTCTGTTCGCCCAGCTTCGGCATCGCGACCGCTTACTGAGCCCGTTCAGTCGATCATGCGTGCCGACGTAACGGAAGAGTTGTTACCGGCCTGCGATATTTTAGTTCAAGTAGATAATTTCGAAGCCGGTGGCCTTGAAAACGTAGTTCTTGATCTGAACGAAACGCTCATAAAGGCTGGTTTCCGAGTCGTATTGCTGGTCTTGGGGACTCAGGGTGCAGCGGTACAACGTGCACGTGAGCTTGGCCAGGATGTAGTCTGCCGCACGTATGCTGCTGATACGCATAATGCCTTACTTAATAAGCTGCAACCTAAAGTCGTGCTGGCACATTATTCCTTTAACGGTGCGGAGCTCTGCCGTGAGAAGGGTATTGGTTTTGTGCAGGTCATACACAATATTTATATGTGGTTTAATGATCTGCAGCAGCAGGAGTTCGCAGAAATAGCAAAAGTGACAATGGCATTTGTGGCAGTGTCAGAGCAAGTGAGGGACTACAGTGTTTCTCGTCTTGGCGTCTCTCCGCGAGACTGTGTTGTAATTCCCAATGGTATTGACTTCAAACCATTTGAGGAGTTGGACTCGGTTGCAAGTCGTAGCCGTCTCCGCGCTCAGCACGGTATCAGTGATAGCGAGTTTGTATTTATTGATGTTGGGGCGATTAACCATCAGAAAAACCACTTGGGCACCATTAAGGCTTTTGAGGTTGCTGCACAGTCTAGCGACAAGCTTCGTCTTGTTATTCTGGGGCCTGTCTACGAAACCGAGCTGCTGAATGAGATGCTCGCTTATATCCAAAAGCATCGTTTGCAAGACCGGGTTACTTATTGTGGATCAGCCGAAAGTGTCCATGAATACCTTGCTATGGCTGATGCTTTTACGACAGCAACCTTTTTCGAAGGCGGGCCTTTGACATTGCTTGAGGCGATTCGAGCTAATCTGCCTGTTGCCATGGCCAAGGTTGGTTGTGCTTCTCACTTTGCCGGTCGTGCTGGTATCGAACTTGTTGAACCCGTTTATGACATGACGAAATACAAAGGTAGTGTTTCCGAAATGAAGTCGAGTCGAGAGTTCGAGCGACGATTGGGGGAGGCGATGGTGCGTATTTGGAAGAATCGTGTTCGCCCTGAATTTTCAAGTTCTGAGTTGGCTACTCTTGAGAAAAATCATGCGTATCAACATTACGTGACGTTGGTTCAAGATCTGATCACAGGTAAGCCCTTTACCGGGCAAGCACCCTTTGTCTCGAAGCTTGATTAAATGAATAACCGTTCGCAGATATCACTGCATTCTCTGGCTCGACGCTGCTTCTGGTTGTTGCCTGCCCCCCTGCGTAACCGCTTGCACGGTGCACGGCACGCAATTGTTCGTTGGCTGCGAAGTCGTAACGTTCGTGCTGCGCTGAGGCCAGGGGATCTAACCGGTCCCGAATTCCGTGATGTTGTGCTAAACGCGGCTGAGAGACGGTTGGTCATCATATTTGAGGCGAATGTCGACTGGGGAATTACGCTGTTTCAGCGTCCTCATCACATGGCGCTGGCATTAGGCCGTCTCAATTGCCTGGTTATCTTTCAGACGACAGGTGATGACGTTCTCGGTTTTAGGCAGGTAGCAGAGAATGTGTGGATTGCCAATGATTCGACCGTGAGTAGCATTCCCAATGCTGTGCGTTGTTTCTACAGTACCTCGCTGTTGGCTACCAGTGATGCAATGCTTGCTGCAAGCAAGCAAGGGCGAGTGGTGTACGAGTACATCGACCACATTGATGCGTCTATTTCCGGTGGCAAAGGCGCTATACGACGCCTGCAGGATCTGAAAACGGCAGCGTTTGAAGGTGTTGCCGATATCGTCGTTTCCTCAGCTGCGGCGCTTCATAAGGAGGCAGTGGCAGAGCGTGGCGATGTGAGTTGTATTTGTGTCCCAAACGGCGTCGATGTTGCGCATTATCGTGATTCCCAACAACCATCGGTCGCGCTTCCTGCGTCGTTTACTGACTTCAGAGCGCGACACAAGCATATTGTGGGCTACTTTGGTGCCATCGCCCCATGGTTGTGGTACGAGGCGATTGAGCAAGTCTCCGCAAAGATGGTCGATGTTGGCTTCGTGTTCATCGGTCCAGACTATAGCGGTTGTGTACCGCTCTTGCCGCGACGTGGGAATGTGCTTTATCTCGGTGCGGTTAATTATGTTGATTTGCCCGCCTATGCTCGCTTGTTTGACGCATGCTTCATACCTTTCAAACCAGGTGATGTGGCGCGATCTACATCGCCGCTGAAGTTATACGAGTATTTTGCGCTCGAGAAGCCGGTTGTCGTGACAACAGATATGCATGAGTGCACTGCGTACCCTGAGGTTTTTGCAGGCAGCAATGCCGCCGAACTCATAGCGGTCATTGATCAAGCTCTCGCAACCTGTGATGACCAAGGGTATCGTGCAAGGTTACGTGCGTTGGCTGATCAGAACAGTTGGAATGTCAGAGCTTCCAGCTACGTAGCAATGCTAGAAAATCTCGATAGCAAATAATTGATTTTGTAGGGAATATTTTTGTGAAACGAAAAATACTTTGTGTTGTGGGTACACGTCCGGAAGCTATAAAAATGGCCCCCGTCATCTTGGCGCTCAAAAATGAGCCATGGGCGGATGTACGTGTACTGGCAACAGCCCAGCATCGTCACATGCTTGACCAGGTTCTGAGCTTTTTCGGCATTGAGCCGGACATCGATTTGGACATCATGCGTCCAAACCAGGCCCTGACTACGCTGACCGCACGACTTTTGCTGGATCTCGATGACGTACTGCAATCGGAAAAGCCCGACATCGTATTGGTTCAAGGTGACACCACCACTGTAATGACAGTGGCCCTCGCTTGCTTTTACCACCGGATACCGATTGGGCACGTAGAGGCAGGGCTTCGTACCTGGGATATGCAGAACCCGTTTCCTGAAGAGGCAAATAGGGTGATCGCCGGTAAACTGGCGCGCTGGCATTTCGCGCCAACCGAAAGCTCCAGGCAGAACCTGCTACGTGAAGGCGTGCCCGATTCCGAGATCATCGTCACAGGCAATACCGTAATTGATGCGCTGCTGATGACGGCCGCCAAGGATTTGGAACTCGGTATTGAATTGGACACGAGCAAACGTCTGGTTTTGGTCACTTCGCACCGACGAGAAAACTTCGGCGAACCGTTCCGCAATATTTGCCGTGCATTGCGTACGCTCGCTGAGAATAACCCTGAAGTACAGTTTTTGTATCCCGTTCATCCGAACCCAAATGTTAAAGATGTTGCGCACGAGTTGCTCGGCCCTATCTCTAATTTTGTGCTTTGCGAACCACTTGAGTATGCACCGTTTGTAGCGGCGATGAAGCGCGCTTATCTGATTCTGACTGACTCCGGTGGTGTGCAAGAAGAAGCTCCAGCTTTAGGAAAGCCGGTTTTGGTTTTGCGTGAAGAAACAGAGCGACCAGAGGCTTTGGAGCACGGAGTAGTCAAGTTGGTAGGCTCAAATTACGACGCGATCGTACTTGAAGTTCAACGCTTGTTGGATGACGAAGTAGCGTACCGTGAAATGGCCCGCGGTGTTTCACCTTACGGTGATGGACATGGGGCAGAGCGGATTGTTAATACGCTACGTGAGCATTTTGCCTAATGTGTTTAATTTATTTGTCGCCCGTATCGTGGGCCAGTTTTGCCCAGCGCCCGCACAAATTTGTCGAGTGGTTTCATAAACGCACCGGGCGACAAGTATTATGGGTAGAACCCTATCCAACCCGTTTTCCTCGCCTAAGTGATTTCAAGCGGACGGCCTCGGCGAAGCAGGAGGCAGCTAAGGCGCCTCCTGAATGGCTAAAAATATTGACGCCAAAGGCGCTGCCGATTGAGCCGTTGCCAGGCTCTGGATGGTTGAACAATGGATTGTGGTCGTCGTTGATCAGCGAATTGAAAGCACTCGTAGGCGAGCGTGAACCGCTGGTCGTTGTGGGTAAGCCTTCAGTGTTGGCGCTACAGGTTTTGGACGTATTTAATCCGAAACACTCTATCTATGATGCCATGGATGATTTTCCTGCGTTTTACTCTGGACTGTCACGCTTGGCAATGGCACGACGTGAGAGTTGCTTGGTTCGGCGGGTGGAAAAGGTATGGGTATCGAGCACTGCATTAAAGACTCGCTGGGAATCAGCAGGTGCTAGTGTGTCTTTTGTGCCTAACGCACTTGATGATGCCCTGATACCTCCTGCAACTCTGACTAGAGTTGAGAGCGAAAGAAAAATCTTTGGCTATGTGGGAACTATTGGCGCTTGGTTTGATTGGGACTGGGTGCTGACCCTTGCCAAATCACGATCCGGAGACGTCATTCGTCTGATTGGTCCTGTCTTTTCTCCTGCTCCATTTGAGTTGCCACCAAACGTCGAATTGCTACCGCCATGCGCCCATGCAGAGGCATTAAAAGCCATGTGTGAATTTGATGTAGGGCTTATTCCTTTTAAAAGGAGTGAGTTGACTGTTTCTGTTGATCCAATTAAGTACTATGAATATCGAGCGCTTGGTCTACCCGTTATCTCAACTGACTTTGGAGAAATGCAGTTTCGTGATAACGCGCCAGGCACCTTTATCTGCAAAGTACCAAGCGATGTTTACAATCTAACTGTTGCTGCAATTAAGTTTTGCGACTCGCCAGAAAAAAGCAGATGCTTTGTGAAGGAAAATACGTGGTCGGCTCGATTTGAAACCGCTGATATCACGTTGTCTTGATGAAAAATAATTGCGGATGGAAATTTGATTTTTCATGTTTGGCGATGTTTTTTGTTTTCTTTATAAGCGTTATTAGATTGTGTAACAGTAGGTGAGTTAGGTGCTTTTATGGCAGTTAGATATCGGGTTCTTAGTAGTTTTTTTCTAAGATTGCTTGTCGTGCTTGCAGGGGTCGGGTTCCCCCATTTGATGGTGGCTGGAAGCCTGCCAAGTACTGACGAAGGTGTTTACGCCTATTATGCACAGCTAATCCATTCAAGTCTTGTGTCTGGCGAAGGGCTTCCCGATACGGGTATGTTGATGTTGTACCCAATGCTGTTGTCTTGGGTATTCGATCTGTCCGTCAATCATGTGATTTTTTTACGTCTCGTCGACATGATTGTAGCAATGGTCGCTGGCTGGCTCTTATACAGGGTGGTTGAAACTGAGAGTCGAAGTAAGTGGGGTGGGGCGCTAATTTCGTTAATTTTTTTGTTTGCAATCAATCAGCCATTATTTATTCAGGCAGGTTTTAAAAATAGTATATTTGCTGCGTATATACCACTTTTTCTTGCTATGCGGTTGGCGCAGGGAGTAACCGCTGAGAAAGAAAAAACTTGGTTTTTTATCGGTGCATTGACTGCATTGTCCGTTTTACTTCGCGAAACATTCTTGCCCTTTATGTTAGTCGGGGCAATCACAGTATTCCTATCCCAAAGCTGGAAAGTATTTCTGCACTTCTCAATCGGCGCAGCAGTCAATGGGTTGGGTATTGTTATTTTGATATTGTGCGCGCGTGGCGGCGTCCAGGGGTTAATCGACTCTTATCATGAGGCTGGCGGGCTGTATGCAGCAGTGGCCAATCAACGAGTCCCTTTATTTATTGCAAATGGAACTGCCTCTGCAAAGGAAGCCATGGTTTCTTTATGTATTGGTGTGGTTTCGATGTTTAGCCTTTTCTTTATCTGTTTATCAGGTAAACGTCTAAACCTATTTCGGCGATTTTTGTTCTGGGTAACAGTAGCGCTTGTGCCATTGCTAGAGCCATTTTCGAAAATAGGATATCCCTATCACTTCGCTGTTTGTCTTCCTGGACTTGCGGGAGTTTCTGCTCTAGCCTGGCAGCAATTCATTATGGAAAATCCCAGCAGAAAAAAAATGGCATTTGCGATAGGTGCTGCTTGCGTTTGTGTGGTTCTTCTTAGTTATAAGTTTGTAAGCTTAAAGAACTTTTGGCTTGCTACTGGAAATAATCTGGCCGGGGTGGGAAGTAACACGTGGTCTGATGAGGCGGTGAGTAGGTCTAACTATCTATTAGCGGCAGAAGCCATCCGTAGTATATCTTCTCCAAATAGTACGTTAAGTGTTAGCGGCTATATGTTTGCGCTCTATCCGTTGACGGGCCTGTTACCTCCGTCAAATGAAATGAGCCACCTGACAGGTGCATTCGTTAATCTCGGTTCGGATGAAGTAAAGTTCAAGGTGGCATTGCGTGCCTGTCCACCTGACGTGCTGATGACTACGACGCGAGCCGATGTGCCTGGGTCAGAAGCCATTCAAAAAATGGTGGAAGACTCAGGTTTATATCAAGCCGTTACAGTTATTCCTAATAGTCCGGATAGATCCTATGGGAATTTTTCGGGAACAATTTATAAGAAAGTGAGTGATAAAAATAGTTCATGTCAGGCGGAGCTCCACTATTAATATCTAATGATACACGCATGTTTCTGTCGTATCGTATTGTGTTTGTTGGTATTTAGTTTTGTTCTTCTCATTCTGTACAGCTTGCAGCAATAGCGTATTTACATGTGCTTGCAAAATAGCGTGCAGTGAATACGCAGCATTACGTAGTTAAAAGGAGAAGTGCGTCGGCTGATTCGACCGATTACCCGCTTTCACATTATCGAGGTCTGGCCTGCTCAGCGCTCAATCAGATTTTTATGACTCGTCGCAGTAGGGAGCGGGGCTGATCACTCGATAGGTGCTTGGAGCCTTTCGTGTCCTCAGTGGGGATAGAATTGCACAGTCATTTTCATCGTGCCGATTTTTGAGGCATTCGCCAGATGGGCAATCCATCGACGATATTTCGCATAATCACAGAGCAGAGGCGGTTTTAAGCTCATCCTAGATTAGATTATGCAGCGATGCGCTATGCTGCGACTCATGAGTTATGCCTTTGCAGGGCTTGGTAAGCTGCGACCGCAGCTGAGAAGAGGGGGGCGCATTCATCCATTAAATACTGAAATCATGATCGCAATAAATGATGGGCATCATCGCCATGACCAGCGGAATCGTGCCTTGAGCTACGAAATTTGGTTTTCTGAGTGGATTGAAATTGTCAGATAGATTCGTTTTTGAGGTGAGTATTCAGTATCTCAGTCATATCTGACATACTGTGAAAGAGTGGAAATGGAGCAAGATGTAGGAGATGCACGCCCCGTTTATTGTTAAGTAGGAAGTAACTGAATGACCTCAGAAGCTAGAAAATTGTCATGTCCAACTATTTCAGTTGTCGTTCCTGTATACCGTGCAGAGAATACATTGCGAGAGTTGTATCGTCGTATAGTTGTTGTGATGGAATCCATTGGGCTATCTTTCGAGTTGATTTTGGTCGAGGACTCGGGGGGCGACCAATCATGGCGAGTGATACAAGAGATCGCGATGGAGGATGGGAGGGTTCGGGGGGTTAAGTTTAGTCGAAACTTTGGCCAGCACGCTGCTACTATTTGTGGTTTTGCTGAGTCTAGAGGGGAGTGGGTTGTTACATTAGATGATGATTTGGAGCAAGCTCCTGAACATATACCGGCGCTATATGAAAGAGCACTAAAGGGTGCTGATTTGGTCTACGGAGTGTACTTGGAGCGCACCCATAGCAAGTGGCGAAATATAACTTCCGCCGTGGCTCGATGGTTGTTTAGTAAGGCCATCCCCTCATTGAATTACGCCTACACCAGCTATCGTGTGATTCGGGGCGATATTGCGCGAGCGTTAACACAGTTCGATTCTCCATATCCTTTTGTAGACGGCTATCTTTCCTGGCTGACTAATAATTATGCTGCAGTTTCAATTCCCCATGACTCGCGTGCTCACGGCACCAGTAACTACACATTAAAAAAACTTGTGACGCATACTATAAATATATTCGTGACCTTTTCTGATTTGCCTCTTAGGATGGCAACATGGATCGGGTTTGCAGCATTCTTTATGGGAGTTGGTTGGTTGGCTATTATCTTCCTAAGCTTTCTAACGGGGAAGGTCACTGTTTCAGGATACGCCTCTATAATGGCTGGTATTCTAGCATTTGGAGGTGTACAGCTTTTGGTGTTAGGTGTTTTCGGCGAGTACTTGGGGCGTATCAACTTCAAATCTTCCAGAAAACCACTATATCTTGTAAGAGAGGCAACCGAAGAGCCGATGAGAGAGCGCTCTAATCAGGTGAGAAAAGATTAGTTGGGTATCGGTCTGTTTTAAAGAAGGCATAGCTCGTTAGCTACCAGGTTGCCTTATTTGAGCAGAGTTTAAGCTTGCAGGATGAATGTAGGGCGGTGAGTGATATGAAGATCGTGTATATGTGGGGCACAAATTACATTAATATACTAAGAGCGCATTCGGCGGATATAACTTCAGTACACGTACTCATGCCCGACAACGAACCTCATTTTCCTGCGGCTGCTCAGGAAGCTATTAGAGAGGTACTTGGGGAACGGGCGATCCAGGTATCGTATGATCAAGATGAAATCGCGAATACTCTTTTGCGACTCAATGCGGATGTTGTCATCTCAATGGGATGGCGACGAATTTTCGGGGCGACCCTGCTGAGTCAACTACAGGATCGTTTGCTTATCAATATTCATCCCGCCATTTTGCCGCAATACAAGGGCTATCACACAGAGCCCTATGTCATCATAAATGCGGAGAAGGAGCATGGTATTACTGCTCATCGTCTTACTCAAGGGTTGGATGATGGTGATATTTTGCATCAGTTAAAGTTCTCCATTTCGAGGTTTAGTACTACGGCCTCTATTAAAGCGCAAGCTTATGATCGGATGCCTGAGTTCATTGGTGAGTTACTTCCACTTATCGTCACGGGGAGGGTGCAAGAAATTCCACAGGACGCTTCTCTTACCAAAGTGGTTGCTCCCAAAAGAAGTCCCGCCGACTCCGAGGTTGATCCTAACGTATCATTGAGTGATCTTTACAATATAGTACGTGCGTGCGACTATGAAAATTATCCTGCCTTTTTTTATGTAGATGGACAGAAGGTTTTTATATCAATGCGTCGAGCAGATGATTCTCCTCGGGAGCACGACCTTGAACTCTAGTCCGTCCACAATGACAGCAGCGAGTGCACGCTTTATTTTCGAGCCGCGGGCAGCCACTGTGTTATTCAATATTCTCAATGCTTGCCCTGAGAGTGGACCTTTTTTATTGCCTGCAAATATCTGCCCGATTGTTCCTATGGTGTTGCATAAAGCAAAGCGTTCATTTGAATTTATTGATATATCACCGAAAACACTTTGCATGGATGATGATGCAATCATTCAGCGCTGGCTGAAACCTGACAAGCGACCAGCAGGTATCATCTATGTCAGGTCCTATGGCGCTATTTTTGATACCACTGCTATCTTTGCCAAAATAAAGTCTCTTTCGCCTCGTGCACTTATTATCGATGATAGATGCTTGTGTCCTCCCGATTTCAGTTGCTCACTATCGCCCAACACCGATGCACTGCTATATAGCACAGGTTATGCAAAATATGCCGATTTAGGCTTTGGTGGATTTGGCGTTCTCGATGTAAATCTTCCCTACATTAGTTCTAAATTACCTTTCTGCGCCATTGATCTGGAGGAGCTGGTTATAAGCTATAAGCAGTCTCTATTGGAACGGAAGCGTTTCTCCTACAAGGAGAGTGATTGGCTTGATACGACGACTCCCGATATATCCTGGGAGCATTATCGATCACTAGCCGAACAGGAATGTCGGCGCGTGTCGAGAATGAAGTATCTCATGAACTCTATTTATACTGCGAGGGTTGCACAGGAAGCTCAGATCCCTGAGGTATTTCAATCTTGGCGTTTCAATATTCTAGTTAACAATAGTATTGATGTGTTAGAAGCGATCAAGGGAGAGGGGCTTTTTGCCAGTAGTCATTACGAGTCTCTTGCGGGGCTATTTGGTCCTGGTCACGCACCAAATGCCGAAAAAATACATCGGCATATTATAAACTTATTTAATGATCGCTATTTTGATGTTGGGAAGGCAATTAGAATGACGGATTTGTTGGGTCGTCTGAAAGTATCGCGTTCAGGAAGTCTTTTTAAATGAAGACGGTCGTTGTCTTGCAATCAAATTATATTCCATGGAAAGGCTATTTTGATCTGATTCATGAGGCCGATCTGTTTGTTTTTTATGATGACCTTCAATATACAAAAAACGACTGGCGCAATCGTAATAGAATAAAAACGCTACAGGGAAGTGAATGGCTCACCATTCCTGTTGGTGGAAGTACTGATCGGCTCATGTGTGATGTGGAAATTAAAAGTTCAATTTGGCAAGCAAAACACTGGAAAACTATAGAGCAAAACTATGCTAAAGCCCCTTACTTTACACGGTATAGGGAGTTGTTCAGAGATGTTTATATCGGGCGACAATGGTCGAATCTGTCCGAACTAAACCAATATCTGATTTGCATGATCTCTAAGGATATACTCAATATTTCTACTGAGTTTAAAGATTCTCGTGATTATGATCTCTCAGGAAAAAAGCTCGATAGACTTTTGGATTTGGTTACTAAAGTAGGGGCTAGTAGGTATATATCCGGACCGGCAGCAAAAGATTATATTGATCCGCTATGTTTTTCTGCTGTAGATATTGAGCTCGTCTGGAAGGACTATACGGGATATCCGGAATATCCCCAGCGGTTTCAACCATTTGAGCATGGGGTGTCAATATTGGACTTGCTATTTAATGTCGGTCCCGATGCTGCTTGGTATATATGGGGGTGGCGTGACGCAGGCCGCTGACTTGCACCGGCTTGGATGGATAAACGATTTCGTTCATGAAGAGAATATTTTTAGTGTCAGATATACTACGCAGGGAAATAATGGGTGATACAATTCCGCTTGACGCGCTCTGTGAGTCTGACGTTAAGGTTGTAAGCGGCAGTGATGGATTGTGTAGAGCTCCGTTTTTGTCATGAGAACTAAAGAGTGTCGGCCAGTGTCTATTAATTTTTTTCAGATTTTTAAATATGTTGGCGTTGGTATGCTAGTTAATGGGGCAGGATATGCCCTTTTCCTGATTTTTCTTCTAATAGGTTTGGAGTATAAGATATCGGCATCGATTACCTATTTTTTTGGTTGTATTGTAAGTTTTCTTCTTAATAGAAGGCTTGTTTTTGAAAGTGCTGTTTCGCTGCAGTCTGGCTTTCTTAGGCTTTTTTTTATGTTACTTGCTGGGTATTTTTTAAATATATTGCTGCTCTATATTGGCGTTGATTTTTTAAATTGTGCAGCGAGTGTGGTTCAGTTGGTTTCGATTGTATGTGTTTCGATATTTTTCTATTTGGTGAACAAATTCTTTGTTCATGTAGGGGCATAATTTATGAAGCCGCTTATTAGTAGTAGACGAGTTGTGATTTTTTTATACTCCACGTTTAGTTATTGTATCTCGCTGCTTTGGATGCTGCTTGATGTTCTACCTCATTTTATAAGGAATTTGTTTTTTAAAGTCGCGTTCAAGCGTTTTGGCAGAGGTGGTCTGCTCGATTACCGTTGTTTTGTCAGATACCCTTGGCGCGTATCGATTGGGAATAATGTTGATATTAATCGGGGCTGTGAACTCTACTCTTCGATGCAAACCTCTGGCGGGGTCATTACGCTTGAAGATAATGTGGTCCTGGGGCCTGGGGTGATCATTTTTTCATCCACGCACGATTACAAGATGCTGGATCTTCCGGATATATCCGCGCCGGTGAAGATTTGCCGCTATGTATGGGTTGGGGGGAAAACCATCATTTTACCTGGGGTAATCATTGGTGAGGGGGCTGTTATTGGCGCAGGCTCTGTGGTAACCCGAAGCATTCCTCCATATTGTGTCGCTGTCGGCAATCCGGCAAAGGTAATTAAACAAAGGCTGATTGAAGGACGCCACCCTCTCAGTTGACGCTTAGTATGTTAAATGATTGATCCTTTTTGTGTGTTTTTTTGAGCTCTGTTGAGTGTGTTTTATCGTCACATTAAAAGGCTGTTGACGCGAAGTCATACCTACCAAATTGGAGTGTAAAAATGAGTACTGAGAAAATATTCTTCAATCGACCATTTATGACAGGTAAAGAGCTTTATTATATTGCGGAAGCAAAATTTGAGAACATGTTAGCCGGTGATGGGGCTTTCACTAAACGCTGCCATCACTGGATTGAAGAAAGTACAGGTTGTGATACCGCGCTTCTTACTCACTCTTGTACGGCGGCGCTCGAAATGGCCGCACTGTTACTGGATATTCAGCCAGGTGATGAAGTAATTTTACCTTCCTATACCTTCGTATCGACAGCAAATGCTTTTGTATTACGAGGCGCGGTCCCAGTATTTGTGGATATTCGTAAGGATACCTTAAATCTGGATGAAAAACTGATCGAAGCGGCTATTACTCCTCGAACCAAAGCCATTATTCCAGTTCACTATGCTGGAGTGGCCTGTGATATGGACACGATTATGCATATCGCTAGAGAACATAACCTTAAAGTTGTGGAAGATGCTGCGCAGGGGGTGATGTCAACCTATAAGGGCCGCGCGCTGGGAAGTATAGGCGACCTTGGTGCATTTAGTTTCCATGAGACGAAAAATGTGATTTCAGGGGAGGGGGGGGCACTTCTGGTGAATGATCCGCAGCTTTCGCTTAGAGCCGAAATTATTCGTGAGAAAGGCACTAATCGAAGTCGTTTCTTTCGAGGTGAAGTCGATAAGTATACATGGCAGGAAGTTGGTTCGTCTTTTTTGCCAGGGGAATTGATCGCTGCATTTCTTTGGGCTCAGCTAGAAGAAGCACAGGCCATTACTAATCGTCGTTTGGCGGCTTGGGATTATTACCATGCAGCCTTGCTTCCTCTCGAAGAGAAGGGGCTATTGCGTCGTCCCATAGTGCCTGATGATTGTCAGCATAATGCGCATATGTATTATGTATTATTGGCACCTGAAATTGATAGGCAAGCTGTTTTGAATGTATTAAAACAGAATGAAATTTTTGCCGTATTTCATTATATTCCACTTCACTCGTCACCTGCCGGACAACGCTACGGCAGAGTTCATGGCTCTATGAATGTTACCGATACTCTGTCTGAGTGTCTTTTGCGCTTACCTCTTTGGGTCGGACTTACACCGGGCCAGCAAGACCGAATTATAGATGTCCTGACTGACGCGGTTATTGATCGACCTGTATAGAGGAGTTCGCGGTGCTCAATGCCTGGAATTGTGACTGCGGGTTAATCCGTCGCGTCGTAAGTGCTCCATAATAAGCCCCACATTCAAAGTCACGACTTGATCCCCGATGCTGTGCTCCCGATTCCGTTCTGGAGCCAGCACCTCATGATGCGTCCCGACGCAAAAGTCGAAAAAATCTATCTCTACCCCAAACTCCTCGATTTCCGAAAATCCATCGATGGCCTCGCTGCCCTTCTGCTGCCATGGAGCTGCACGCCAGAGTTGCCAAGGTAATCATCAAACCCGATTCTTAAAATGTGGGGTTCGTGGATCGCTTACAGTAGAGCGAGCCCTGGCCAACGTTAGGAGTCAGGGCTCACATTTTATTGCGGCCGTTTGAGTGTGCTCAGCAATTCCATATTCTTGAAGGCGTTCATCAATGGTTGGACTGTATACCTGTCAAAAATCAGCGAAAACAAAACGCCACTAATAATATAAAGCGGCCAAGTGTGAACAGTATCAAACTGATAGAACTGACTGATTACATCAGATGGCTTTATAACGCCGAAGGCGCAGAGCGACGCATTGATTAGGAAAAAACCGAATATGTGGTGCAGCACTATAGGTAATGAATTTTTTCCAATGTATCCGAGCACCACGCTAAATGATTTATTTCTGGCCGCGATATCAGATAATCCGTAAAAAAAAGCTATCGCCAGAACACTGCTGATAACCGGAAGATACGTGGCTTGGTATTTGGAAACCTGCATCCAGAAATCTAAATTCCCCGCAGATGCCCATAGTTGCTGTTGAGCTGTATAAAGCGCAGCCAGAACAAAAATATTGCTTAAGAATCGCTGGATATTATATTTTGCAACAATGGAGCCAAGATAAAAAAAGAACAAGGCGAATGCAAAGCGATAATAAATGATCTTGTCCAGCTGGACGTCATTTTGTTCGTACATATCTACGCTGTAAGCCACAGCCGCAAATGCAGTTGCCATGTATGCCGCAAGAAACGAAATTGACACCAAACCTTCTCTTCTGCTCTTTATCAGAGAGGCCAATCGCGCATGAATCAATGAAAAATAGAGTTTTACAAAAAACAAACAAGGTATAAACCAGTAGGCGGCTGTGAAGCTATACGCTCCACTAGTTGTAAATTGATTGATGAATATTAACTCCAGGCTGAAAGGTTGAGCAAAAGCGATGAATCCAAGATTGGTTATAATCCAGCAAATGCAGGCATAGAATATATAAAATGCCGTAGAATACAAAAGAAGTGATTTGGTGTTTTTAACTACAGTAGAGAGAGCACCATCAATCTTGCTGTCCGAGAAAAAAAGACCGGAAATAAAAAAGAACAAAGGCATATGAAAGGAATACGGTGCAAAAACATATAGCGAAGAGCCGCTACTTGCATGCCCAGAGACAACTAGAAGTATCCCTATGCCGCGTAAAACGTCAACGCTCAAATTCCTTTCTTTCACTGCTATTCTCACTTGGTATCTGATGGTTTTGTCGCCGCTACCGACACCAATAGATCCCGATGATAGGCTATGGTTCCAGTCCATAGGAGCCTATCTCACAAGAGCAGAAGAGCAGAAGAGCACTTGAGCACATCGGCAAGCACTATTTAGGAGCGAGAACCTGCCAGGCTTGCAGAATCAGGGGTGGCCCTAATCAGGCCGATCAACGATTCACTTCTCTGACGTAAGCCTGGCATGCGGCCAACCTCCCTATCTCTTTCAGAGGCCCACAGCCGTGGTGCATCCGACTTTGGCGTTAAGAAGCATCCCGAGTCGCTGGCTTCAGGGATAAAGGAGCACAGCACCGGACATAAAGGGGGACGCCATAGAATGAGTGGTGGAGAGCGCTGACAGTGCAGTTGTGGCGTTGATAGCTTATATTTACGCCCTGCTAAGGCCTGTAGGTTTAGAGAAAGTACGTTGGAGACCAGGTATGTCCAGCGTTAATTTAATATTTCGATAGTTTTTGGGAACGATTCCCGTTTGTTTCTCATTGCAGCTACAGGTCTTTGAGCGGGATCAAACCTCATCGGTTGAGACTTATGGATAAATTACGCACCATTTTGCTGAATCTGCCTCGTCGGCAGAAGCGATTGATACAAATCGCCACGGATATCTTTTTGGTATGGGTCTCGCTATGGCTTGCCTTCATCGTTCGCCTTGGCGTGGACGATATGTACAACCCTTTGAGGGCCCATTTCTGGCTATTCCTCAGCGCGCCGGTTGTAGCCATCCCGCTCTTCATCCGCTTTGGCATGTACCGTGCCGTCATGCGCTATTTCGGCAATGATGCGCTGATCGCTATCGTCAAGGCAGTCAGCCTGTCATCGCTGATTCTGGCGGTTGTGGTCTATTGGTACAGCAACCACCAGACTGTCGTCCCCCGTTCCATCATCTTCAACTACTGGTGGCTAAGCCTCGTCATCATCGGCGGCCTGCGCCTGTGCATGCGTCAATACTTCATGGGCGACTGGTTCACCGCCGCCCAGCACGTACCGTTCGCCAGCCGCGACGACGGCCTCACCAAAGTCGCCATTTATGGCGCAGGCGTGGCAGGCAATCAGTTGGTTGCTGCGTTACGCATGGGCCGGGTGATGCGCCCGGTGGCATTCATCGACGACGACTCCAGCATCGCCGATCGCTCTATTTCCGGCCTCCAGGTCTACAAACCCAAACACATCCAGCAGATGATCGACGTCACCGGCGCACAGGAAATTCTCCTGGCGCTGCCGTCATCCACCCGCGCACGACGCAGGGAAATTCTCAATCTGCTGGAGGCCTATCCCCTCCATGTGCGTAGCGTCCCGAACTTCACCGATCTGGCCAGTGGTCGGGTCAAGGTTGAAGACATCCAGGAAGTGGATATCGCAGACTTGCTGGGCCGTGATGCCGTGCCAGCCCAAGGCGATTTGCTCGAGCGCTGTATCAAAGGCAAGACAGTGATGGTCACTGGTGCCGGCGGTTCGATCGGTGCGGAGCTTTGCCGGCAGATTTTCTCCCTTGGCCCGACCACGCTTCTGCTGTTTGAGCACAGTGAGTTCAACCTCTACAGCATCCTGTCGGAATTGGAGCAGCGCGCTAGCCGTGAGTCGGTCGCGGTTAAATTGCTGCCCATCCTTGGTTCCATCCGTCACCCGCACAAACTGCTCGATGTGATGAGGACCTGGGGGGTGGACACCGTCTACCATGCCGCTGCTTACAAGCATGTGCCAATGGTCGAGCACAACATCGCCGAGGGCGTGCTGAATAACGTTATCGGAACCCTGAATACGGCTCAGGCTGCGTTGCAGTCGGGGGTCGCCAACTTCGTGCTGATCTCCACCGACAAGGCCGTACGTCCGACCAACATCATGGGCAGTACCAAGCGCTTGGCGGAGCTGACGCTTCAAGCCCTGAGTCGTGAGATTGCGCCTGTGCTGTTCGGCGATAAAGCCAATGTATCTCGCGTCAACAAGACCCGTTTCACCATGGTGCGTTTCGGTAATGTACTGGGGTCTTCCGGTTCGGTGATCCCGCTGTTCCACAGCCAGATCAAATCCGGCGGCCCGCTGACCGTCACACATCCGAAAATCACCCGCTACTTCATGACGATCCCCGAAGCCGCGCAATTGGTGATCCAGGCCGGCTCCATGGGGCAGGGCGGCGATGTGTTCGTGCTGGACATGGGCGAGCCGGTAAGGATCGTCGAACTGGCGGAGAAGATGATCCACTTGTCCGGCTTGAGCATCCGTTCCGAGCGAAATCCCCAGGGCGATATTTCGATCGAGTTTACGGGCCTGCGTCCGGGAGAGAAGCTCTACGAAGAGTTGCTGATCGGCGATAACGTTGCCGCGACGCCACATCCGATGATCATGACTGCCAACGAAGACCATTTGCCCTGGGACGTGCTCAAGGGGCGTTTGACCGAGTTGCTGCTTGCCGTCGAACAGGATGATTACTCCCGCGTCCGTCAACTCCTGCGCGAAACGGTCAGCGGCTACACCCCCGACGGGGAGATCGTCGACTGGATCCACCAGCAACGCCGTCTCGAACCCTGATTGTTTCACATCCTGTAACGGACACACTTTTGACAGCTCCATCACATCGCCTAAGTTTGGGAGGCAGCTTCGGAAAAGCTGCTTCTTCCAATCGATGTCATGGAGCTTCATTTATGCGTACTGGCTATTTCTACTCTCTGGTTTTTGCCCTGCTCACCAGCGCCTCTATTGCGGCCATCGCTGCGCCGACGGCTGCGCCAGAGGCTGCCAAGGCACCGTTGATGCTGGACGTTGCCGCCAAGGCGCAAACCGCCAAGGTCGATCTGAATGGGGCCGATGCGCCAACACTGCAACGGGAGTTGTCCGGGATTGGTGAGGCGAAGGCCAAGGCGATTGTTGCTTATCGTGAGAGTAATGGGCCATTTTCGTCGGTAGACGAACTGCTGGAAGTGAAAGGGATCGGCAAAGCCATTCTGGACAAGAATCGCGAGAAGCTGGAAGTGAACTAAGCTTGTAAATCCACACTAGGAGGCCGGTCATTGACCGGCCTTTTTGCTTATTGCTGCAGAGGGCTATCCGGGGCCTTTCATCGGGATGCAAAAAATTATGGCTATCATATATAGGTAAAATTATGCCTATAATAAATTCGCCATTCGCTGAAGCGCTCTGACGCTGACGCGATCGCCTCCCCTTAAGCATCCTCCCAGGAGCACTGTCATGAATTCTGTCCAGACCCAAGGTACGGCCCTTGTCACCGGCGCTTCTTCCGGCATCGGTGCGGTTTACGCGCAACGGTTGGCAGCGCGTGGTTTTGATTTATTGCTGGTAGCCCGTGATCAGCAACGGCTGGAGGCTGCTGCGAGCAAATTGCGCGCGGAGCATGGTGTTCAGGTCGAGGTGCTCAAGGCGGATCTGACGTAAAAGGATGATGTGCTGAAGCTTGAACAACGGCTGCGCAGCGACTCGAGCATCAGCCTGTTGTTGAACAACGCCGGTATCGCGGCGGATGGTTTGTTGGCCAACGCCGACATGGATCAGATGGAGCGTTTGATTCAACTGAACGTCACCACGGTGACGCGGCTGGCCTCGGCGGCGGCAGCCAGTTTTGCCAAGGCCGGTCGCGGGACGATTATTAACATTGCGTCGGTGGTGGCGTTGTTTCCTGAACGGTTCAACGCGACGTACAGCGCGAGCAAGGCTTATGTGTTGAGCCTGACTCAGTCGTTGAACGCTGAGCTGCAGGGCACCGGTGTCCAGGTGCAAGCGGTGTTGCCGGGCGTAACACGCACCGAGATCTGGGAGCGCTCCGGCATTGATGCGACCCAGATTCCGGAGGAGATGGTTATGGAAGCGGGGGAAATGGTCGACGCGGCGTTGTCGGGTCTGGATCAGAGTGAACTGGTCACCATTCCTTCGTTACCGAATGTCTCCGAGTGGGAGGCCTTCGTGGCGGCGCGTTATGTGATGGCGCCGAATCTTTCCAGAAGCACGGCCGCGGCGCGTTACAAGTGAGCGCCCATGAGTCGACTGAGGTATTTGCGCTATGAGTAATCGTCGAGTGGTGGTCACGGGCATGGGCCTGGTGTCTCCGTTGGGTAGCGGTGTCGAAGCGGTTTGGGCGCGTCTGTTGGCCGGGCGCTCCGGGTTGCGGACGTTGCCGGATGAGGTGGTTGCCGGTCTGTCGACCACGGTCGGTGGCGCGGTGCCGACCTTGGCGGAAGATCCCGAGGCGGGTTTTGACCCGGATCGGGCGACGCCGCCCAAAGAGCAGAAAAAGATGGACCGCTTCATTCTGTTCGCCATGGAGGCGGCGCGTCAGGCACTGGAACAGGCCGGTTGGCAAGCGCTGGACGCCAATGCCCAGGAGCGCACGGCCACCATTATCGGCTCGGGCGTGGGTGGTTTCGGCGCGATTGCCGAGGCGGTGCGCACCACCGACAGCCGTGGTCCGCGACGTTTGTCGCCGTTCACCATACCTTCGTTTCTGGTCAACCTCGCGGCGGGCCATGTGTCGATTCAGCACGGTTTCAAGGGCCCTCTGGGGGCGCCGGTAACGGCGTGTGCGGCCGGGGTTCAGGCGATTGGTGACGCGGCGCGGCTGATTCGCTGTGGCGAGGCGGATATTGCAGTGTGCGGTGGCGCGGAGGCGGCGATCGATCGCGTCAGCCTCGCCGGGTTCGCCGCGGCGCGGGCCTTGTCCAGCGGTTACAACGACACCCCGGAGCGCGCCTCGCGGCCGTTCGACAGTGGTCGCGATGGCTTTGTCATGGGCGAGGGTTCGGGCCTGCTGGTGATCGAATCCCTGGAACATGCCCTGGCACGCGGTGCTCAGCCGTTGGCCGAGCTGGTCGGTTACGGCACCAGCGCCGACGCCTATCACCTGACCGCAGGGCCTGAAGATGGCAGTGGTGCACGACGGGCGATGTCGTTGGCGTTGGCTCAGGCGGGTATTTCTCCGGCGCAGGTGCAGCATCTCAATGCTCATGCGACTTCGACGCCGGTTGGCGATCTTGGGGAGTTGGCGGCCATCAAGTCGCTGTTCGGCTCGGACAACAAGATAGCGGTAACGTCGACCAAATCAGCCACCGGGCATCTGCTCGGTGCGGCTGGCGGGATCGAGGCGATCTTTACGCTGCTGGCACTCCGCGATCAGGTGGTGCCGGCCACGCTCAACTTCGATAATCCGGATCCGGCGGCGCAAGGGGTGGACATCGTCCATGGCCAGGCACGGCCAATGACCATCGACTACGCGATGTCCAACGGCTTTGGATTTGGCGGGGTGAACGCCAGCGTGTTGTTCAAATACTGGGAGGACTAGTTCACGACAGGCAGGTGATGGCACGAATAGTGATTACTCATTCGCAGACGATTGTTGAACAATCACGAGGCGTTGAGTATGAGCAGCGGACTGTCCCTGGCCGACCACATCACATTGGAATTGCGCGCTGACATTATCGGCGGTCGTTTGCTGCCCGGCATGGCGCTGGTGGAAAACGATCTGGTGTCGGCCTACAACGCTTCGCGCAACACCATTCGCGAGGCGTTGCACCGTCTGGGGCAGGAAGGGCTGACCCGTTATGTCCGCAACAAGGGCGTGATGGTGCGCAGGCTGGGTGTCGATGATGTGCGTGATCTGTTCAAGGTCCGGCGCACCCTGGAACTGCAAGTCATCAGCGCCAGCCAGCCATTGCGTGAGTATCAATCCGACCGGATGCTCGAAGCCCTGGAGGCCACCGAACTGGCTCGGGAGCGCGAGGACTGGCGCGCCGTCGGCACCCACAGCCTGGCCTTTCATCAACACATCGTCGGGTTGCTGCGCAGCCCATTGTTCGACGAGTTTTTCACCAACGTCGTCGCGCAACTGCGCCTGGTGTTTTGCACCGCTCCCGATGAATCACGTTTTCAGGCGCCCTGGCTGGCGCGTGACCGGCAGATACATGACTTGCTGGCCGACGGCGACAAGCGCGCGGCCGGCGACGCCATGAGCCTTTATCTCGACGACTCCGAACACCTCCTGTTGCAGATGCTTACCCCTTCTCCCCAACACTGATCGAGGATTTTGTGCCATGTACAAAGACTATCCGGCGGCCTATCAAGTCAGCAAAGGCTCGGCCTGACAGGTGGACACAGCCTTTTATGAAAGGATCCGCGACCAGAAAGCGGGGCGCACGCTGATCGAGCAGTTCGAAGTGCCGATCCGCACCGGTCGCGCGTGGAATGTGCCGGCCGGGCATGTGTTCAGGGTCACGACCCCGGTCGGCCCGCAAGTCGGGGATTTCAATGTGTGGAATGCCCACGATCCACGCGAGCGCTTGTGGGCGGCGCGGACCCGGCAGTTGCAGGGCGCCCATGTCAGCACCCATGACCGGCTCTGGTCGAACCTGCCCTTTTTACGGCCGCTGGTGACCATTACCGATGACAGCCTGGCCGGTTATGGCATCGACGAACACGGCGGGCGTTTGCACGATTTGCTGGGAACGCGCTGCGATCCTTACGTGAACAAAATGCTTACCGGCGAAGACTTCCATCATCACTGCCACTCCAACCTGACTCGCGCCGTATTACCCCATGGCCTGACCGAGTTCGATATGCATGACGTGCTGAACATTTTTCAATGCACCGGCCTGAACCATGATGACCTGTACTTCATGAAAGCCTGTCCGGCGCAGAAGGGCGATTACCTGGAGTTCTTTGCCGAGATTGATCTTTTGTGTGCGCTATCGACCTGCCCGGGCGGCGATCTGTCGCTCGCCATGTGGGGGCCGGATGCGCAGGATCCGTTGAGCGTGTGCCGCCCGCTGGGAGTGGAGATTTACCGGTTGGAGGATTCGTTGCTTGAAGGCTGGAGCCCGCCGGAGCGTGCGGCTTACAAAGGACTACACGGCTTGCACATTGCCAAGGCCGATTGGGAAAAGTGAAGGACTTTTGTGGCGAGGGGGCTTGCCCCCGTTCGGCTGCGAAGCAGTCGTAAATGTTTTAGGGCCGCTTCGCGCCCCAACGGGGGCAATCCCCTCACCACAGTTTCGGTCAGCGGTCCTGCGCGTCCTTGGCATCCGCTTCAGCGTTGCGTTCGGCGACGCGTTTACGTTGCTCATCGGTCAGTTCGACCTTGTTGGCGGTGTCACGCAGCAACAGCAAACCGCCAACGATCGAGCCGATGGCAACGATCAGAATCAACCAGGCATACCAGGGCATAGGCGTTCTCCTTGAGGGCAGGCCGGTGGGCGAGGGTTTCGCCAACCGATCGTGCATACCACTTTTGAGCGATCAATTTTCGCAGTGGTTCCATTCTATGCCTGATATGCCCTGCACGCCGTACATCCTTGAAGCAGCGACTGTTTAGAGCCCGGTCAACATCGCATCCGCCGGCGCATCGGCACGCAGTTGCGCCGTCAGCATGAAGTACACGAAACCCACCGCCATGAAGCCGAGGAAGATCAACCCGATCAAGGTGTTGAACCAGGCCATCGCCACCAGGCAAACCACCGCCAGCACCAACGCAATGAATGGCACCAAAGGGTAGCAAGGCGCGCGGAAAGTGCGTTCCAGGTACGGTTCGGTTTTGCGCAGTTTGAACAGGCTGAGCATGCTCATGATGTACATCACAATCGCGCCGAACACCGCCATGGTGATCATCGCCGCCGTCAGCGTCATGCCGCCGAGGTTGATCAAGCCGTCGCTGTAGATCGCCGCGATACCGATCACGCCACCGGCGATGATTGCCCGGTGCGGGGTCTGGAAACGCGACAGTTTGGCCAGGGAGGCCGGCAGGTAACCGGCCCGGGCGAGGGCGAAGAACTGCCGCGAGTAGCCGAGGATGATCCCGTGGAAACTCGCCACCAGGCCGAACAGGCCAATCCACACCAGCATGTGCAACCAGCCGGAGCTTTCGCCGACCACCGCTTTCATCGCTTGCGGCAGCGGATCGTTGATGTTCGACAGGGTGCGCCAGTCGCCGACGCCGCCGGCAAAGAACATCACGCCCATCGCCAGCAGCACCAGCGTCAGGATGCCGCTGATGTAGGCCTTGGGAATCGTGCGCTTCGGATCCTTGGCTTCTTCGGCGGCCATGGCCGCACCTTCGATGGCCAGGAAGAACCAGATGGCAAACGGAATTGCCGCGAACATCCCGGCAATCGCCGGCGCACCGAACACATCAGAACCGGCCCAGCCATTGAGCGCGAAGTTACTGAAGCTGAACGCCGGGGCGACCACGCCCATGAACACCAGTAATTCAGCGACTGCCAATACGCAGACCACCAGTTCGAAGGTAGCGGCCAGTTTCACCCCGAGAATGTTCAGGCCCATGAATACGATGTAGGCGCCGACCGCCGCGTGTTTCGGGTCGAGGGCGGGAAACTGCACGTTCAGATAGGCGCCGATTGCCAGGGCAATCGCTGGTGGCGCGAAGACGAATTCGATCAGCGTCGCCAGCCCGGCAATCAACCCACCTTTCTCGCCAAAGGCTCGGCGGCTGTAGGCAAAGGGACCGCCGGCATGGGGAATCGCGGTGGTTAGCTCGGTGAAACTGAAGATGAAGCAGGTGTACATCGTGGCGACCATGAATGAGGTCACCAGAAAGCCCAGCGTACCCGCCACGCCCCAGCCGTAACTCCAGCCGAAGTATTCACCGGAAATCACCAGCCCGACCGCGATACCCCACAGGTGCAGCGTGCCCAGCGTGGGTTTGAGTTGTGTGTTCATGTGTTGCCCCCTGAACGGTTTGGAAAGCTCGGGGGGAGGGCGTGTGCAGCGGACGTGCCAGTGTTGTGATGGCAGTCGTAAAGCGCCAAAAGGTGTCGTATCGGGGATGTTCGCCGCTGGATGGGCGCTATTTGTGCGCCAGTTGGGGGCGGCGTCGTCTGTGCTGCCGCCTTCGCGGGCAAGCCTCGCTCCTACAGGGGAACCTGACGTAGGAGCGAGGCTTGCCCGCGAAGAGGCCCGTCCGGACACCACCGTAACAACGCCATAACCCCACTCTTTACGCATTCTTTATGCCCCGCCGCACCCCTCGATCTCGCTCCTTTACAGCCTCCCTGCCGACAATCACTCCACACGCGGCAATACGCCGTAACACGGAGAACTTCCATGAGCGTTCTGGACGGAGTGTCACTGCTATTGGCAGTGGGGCTGTTCATTTATCTGTTGGTTGCGCTGTTACGCGCGGACCGGAACTAGGAGCGGCTATGCACAGTTATGACTATTGGCTGATCCTCGCCTTCTTCGCCGTGGTGCTGATTCCGGCACCGTTTCTGGGGCGTTTCTACTACAAGGTGATGGAAGGGCAGCGTACCTGGCTTTCACCGATCCTCGGTCCGGTGGAACGTGGCTGCTATCGGGTGGCCGGCGTTGATCCGCAGGCCGAACAGAGCTGGCAGAAATACACCCTGGCCTTGCTCGCCTTTAACCTCGCGGGCTTTTTGCTGTTGTTCGCGATTCTGTTGTTCCAGGATCACTTGCCGTTGAACCCGCAAAACCTGCCGGGCCAGGAGTGGACGCAAGCGTTCAATACCGCTGTCAGCTTCATGACCAATACCAACTGGCAGTCCTACAGTGGCGAAGCATCCCTGAGCTACTTGAGCCAGATGGTTGGCCTCACCGTGCAGAACTTCGTCAGCGCCGCCACCGGTCTGGCGGTTCTGGTCGCCCTTTGCCGTGGCATCGGCCGCAAGTCCACCAAAACCCTGGGCAACTTCTGGGTCGACATGACCCGCGCCACCCTCTACGGCCTGCTGCCACTGTGCTTGCTGCTGGCGCTGTATCTGGTGTGGCAGGGCGTGCCGCAAACCTTCGCGCAATATGTGAATGCCGTGACGATGCAGGGCGTCGATCAGGTGATCCCGCTCGGCCCGGCAGCCAGCCAGATTGCGATCAAGCAACTGGGCACTAACGGCGGAGGCTTCTTCGGCGTCAACTCGGCGCATCCGTTCGAGAACCCGACGGCGTGGAGCAACCTGTTCGAAGTCGCCTCGATCATTCTGATCCCGGTGGCGCTGGTGTTCACCTTCGGCCATTACGTCAAAGACCTGCGTCAGAGCCGCGCGATCATCGCCTGCATGCTGGCGCTGTTTTTGATCGGCGGCGCGACGTCGCTGTGGGCTGAATACCAACCCAATCCAACCCTGGCCAACGTCGCCGTCGAACAGACCGCGCCGCTGGAAGGCAAGGAAGCACGCTTCGGCACCACCGCCACCGTGCTGTGGTCGGTGACCACTACCGCAGCGTCCAACGGTTCGGTCAACGGCATGCACGACAGCCTCAACCCGCTGAGCGGCATGGTCGCGATGGTCAACATGATGGTCGGCGAAGTGATCTTCGGCGGTGTCGGTGCCGGGCTCTACGGCATGTTGCTCAACGTGTTGATTGCGGTGTTCCTCGCCGGGCTGATGATCGGCCGCACGCCGGAATACCTCGGCAAGAAACTGCAAGCCCGGGAAGTTCAGCTGCTGGTGGTGACCTTGCTGGTGATGCCGGTGGGCGTGCTGGTGCTCGGCGCGATTGCCGCCAGCCTGCCAGGCCCGGTGGCGGCGGTGAGCAACCCCGGTGCTCACGGTTTCAGCCAGTTGCTTTATGCCTACACCTCGGCCAGTGCCAACAACGGTTCTGCCTTCGGCGGCTTCGGTGCCAACACTGCGTTCCACAACCTGATGCTGGGGCTGGGCATGTTGATCGGGCGCTTCGGCTACATCCTGCCGGTGCTGGCCCTGGCCGGCAGCCTGGCGATGAAGAAAACCGCGCCAATCGGCCAGAACAGCTTCCCGACCCATGGCCCGCTGTTCGTAACCCTGTTGACCGTGACCATCTTGCTGGTGGGTGGTTTGACCTTCCTGCCAACCCTGGCGCTGGGTCCGATTGCTGAACACTTGAGCATGGCCTTCTAAGGAGTCGATGATGAATATGCCCGCCACTAAAGCCGCCGTCGTCAAGGCGCCGGAACAACCGAAAACCGCCATCGCCGCGCTCTGGCGCCCGGCGCTGGTGCAAGCGTTCGTCAAGCTCGACCCACGGCAATTGCAGCGTGCGCCGGTGATGCTGGTGGTGGAACTGACCGCCATCCTCACCACCGTACTGTGCTTCATTCCCGACAGCGCCGTGCCGACCTTCGTCGCCGCGCAAATCGCGTTGTGGCTGTGGTTCACCGTGCTGTTCGCCAACTTCGCCGAAGCGTTGGCCGAAGGTCGCGGCAAGGCCCGCGCCGACAGTCTCAAGGCCGGCAGCGTTGGCTTGAGCGCCCGGCGCAAAAGCGCCAATGGCAGCTTTCAGGTAGTGCCCGCCAGTAGCCTGCGCAAGGGCGACGTGGTGCGCGTCGAAGCGGGAGAGATGATTCCCGGCGACGGCGAGGTGATCGAAGGCATCGCGGCGGTCAACGAGGCGGCGATTACCGGTGAATCGGCGCCAGTGATTCGCGAATCCGGCGGCGACCGTTCGGCCGTCACCGGCAACACTCGACTGGTGTCGGACTGGCTGCTGGTGCGCATCACCGCCAACCCCGGTGAGTCGACCCTGGATCGCATGATCGCGCTGGTCGAAGGCGCCAAACGCCAGAAAACCCCGAACGAAGTGGCGCTGGATATCCTGCTGATCGGCCTGACCCTGATCTTTCTGTTGGTGGTGGTGACCCTGCAACCGTTCGCCCACTTCGCCAACGGCAACCTGCCGCTGGTGTTCCTGGTCGCGTTGTTGGTCACGCTGATTCCGACCACCATTGGTGGCCTGCTGTCGGCCATCGGTATCGCTGGGATGGACCGTCTGGTGCGTCTGAACGTGATCGCCAAATCCGGTCGCGCCGTGGAAGCGGCGGGGGACGTGCACGTCCTGCTGCTGGACAAGACCGGCACAATCACCTTCGGCAACCGTCGCTGCAGCGCGGTTTATGCCGCACCAGGCGTCAGCGCCAAAGAACTGGCCGAGGGCGCGCAGTTTGCCTCGCTGGCGGATGACACGGCCGAAGGTAAATCCATCGTCGACTACCTGCGCGGTCTTCACTCGCAACCCGAGCCGTCCCCTGAGGTGCTGAGCGCCGTGCCGTTCAGTGCTGAAACCCGCTTGTCCGGTGTTGACTATCAGGGCCGGGTCTATCGCAAAGGCGCGGTGGATTCGCTGCTGAACTTCGTCGGTCTGAAACGCGCTGATCTGGCTCCCGCCCTGTCCCGGGAAATCGACAAGATCGCCCAGAGCGGTGGTACGCCGTTACTGGTGTGCGCCGACGGCAAATTGCTCGGTGTCATCCACCTCAAGGACGTGGTCAAGCCCGGCATTCGCGAGCGTTTCGCCGAGCTGCGCAAACTGGGGATTCGCACGGTCATGGTCACCGGCGACAACCCGCTGACCGCCGCTGCGATTGCTGCCGAAGCGGGCGTGGATGACGTGCTGGCCGAAGCCACGCCGGAGAAGAAACTGGCGCGCATTCGCCATGAGCAGAACGACGGTCGGCTGGTTGCCATGTGCGGAGACGGTGCCAACGACGCCCCGGCCCTGGCCCAGGCGGACGTCGGCATGGCGATGAACGACGGTACGCAAGCGGCGCGGGAGGCAGCGAACATGGTCGACCTCGACAGCGACCCGACCAAGCTGTTGGACGTGGTGCAGATCGGCAAGGAATTGCTGGTGACCCGTGGTGCACTGACCACCTTTTCCATCGCCAACGACGTGGCCAAGTACTTTGCGATCCTGCCGGCGCTATTCGCCTCGATCTACCCGCAATTGGGTGTGCTCAACGTCATGCACTTGAGCAGTCCGCAGAGCGCGATTCTGTCGGCGATCGTGTTCAACGCCCTGATCATTGTGGTGCTGATTCCACTGGCGCTGCGCGGTGTGCGGGTGCAGGCGGCGAGTGCGGCGGCGCTGCTGCGGCGCAATCTGCTGATCTATGGACTGGGCGGGATTCTGGTGCCGTTCGTGGGCATCAAGGCGATCGACATGCTGTTGACGGCGTTGCATCTGGTTTAGCGGTTGCTGCTTGAGGCAGGGGCTTTTTGTGGCGAGGGAGCTTGCTCCCGCTGGGCTGCGAAGCGGCCCCACCTCAGGCCCAAGTGATTATTCAGGGCACCGCATTCACCGGGTTTACGACTGCTGCGCAGCCGAGCGGGAGCAAGCTCCCTCGCCACAGGTGATGTGTGTGCCTTCTAGGTGATGAGTATTCTTCGAATCGAGGATTTTGAAATGTCCACACTGATACGTCCGGCCCTGAGCCTGTTGGTGCTGATGACCCTGATCACTGGCGTCGCCTACCCCTTGGTGGTGACTGGCGTTGCCCAGGTTGCCTTCCCGGACCAGGCCAATGGCAGCCTGGTGCGCGACGCCGACGGCAAGGTCCGTGGCTCGTCGCTGATTGCCCAGGATTTTGTCGGCGATGCATGGTTCCACCCACGGCCATCGGCCGGTGCCTTTGCCACCGTGTCGAGCAGCGCCAGCAACCTTTCGCCGAGCAATCCGGCGCTCGCCACTCGGGTGATCGAGGAAGCCAATAAACTGCAGGTGGCCGGGCAGGGGCCGGTGCCGTTGGCGCTGCTGACCACCTCCGGCAGTGGTCTCGATCCGCACTTGCCACCAGCGGCGATTGCCTATCAACTGGCGCGTGTCGCGGCAGCGCGCAACCTGCCGGTGTCTACGCTTGAGCAACTGCTGGATGCGCACATCGAACAGCCGTTGGTGGGGCCGCCGGTGGTGAATGTGCTTGAGTTGAATGCGGCGCTGGAAAAGCTGTAAAGGTTAGATGGTTGGAAGGATCGTTCCCACGCTCTGCGTGGGAATGCATCTATGGACGCTCTGCGTCCGCTTTGGCTTGGACGCGGAGCGTCCCGGGCTGCATTCCTTTGCTGCGCGTGGGAACGATCAATTAGAGAGAGAGCTTCAAGCATGAGTGACTCCGGCCGCGCCGACGCGCTGTTAGCAGACCTGCCCCGCGATGGCCGTGGCCGCCTCAAGGTGTTCCTCGGTGCCGCGCCGGGCGTGGGCAAGACCTACGCCATGCTGCAAGCCGCCCACACTCAACTGCGCCAGGGCGTGAAAGTCCTGGCCGGGGTGGTTGAAACCCACGGCCGCGCCGAAACCGAAGCACTACTCGCCGGTTTACCGCAGCAGCCATTGGTGCGCTCGGAATACCGTGGCGTAATGCTCGAAGAAATGGACCTCGATGGCTTGCTCGCTGCCAAGCCGAAACTGGTGCTGGTCGACGAACTGGCTCACAGCAATGCCCCCGGCAGCCGTCACACTAAACGCTGGCAAGACATCCAGGAATTGCTGGCCGCCGGCATCGACGTGTTCACCACGGTCAACGTCCAGCATCTGGAAAGCCTCAACGATCAGGTGCGCGGCATCACCGGCGTACAGGTCCGTGAAACCCTGCCGGACTGGGTGTTGCAAGAAGCCTACGAACTGCTGCTGATCGACCTGCCACCGCGCGAGCTGCTGGAGCGTCTGCGCGACGGCAAAGTCTACGTGCCGGAGCAGGCGCGGGCGGCGATCGATGCCTTTTTCACCCAGACCAACCTCACCGCCCTGCGCGAACTGGCGATGCAAACCGCCGCCGCTCAGGTCGATAACGATCTGGCGCAGGGGTATCGCCAGTTGGGGCAAGCAGCGCCAGCGGTGCGCGGTCGCTTGCTGGTGGGCGTCGATGGCGATGCGCAGGCCGAGCGTCTGGTGCGTCACGCCAGTCGCGTCGCCCAGCGGCGGCATCTGCCGTGGAGCCTGGTGCATGTGGACAACGGCCGGGTGCGCGACGAGCAGTCGCGCCTGCGCCTGCAAAGTGCCCAGCAACTGGCCGAACGCCTCGGTGGTGAAGTGGTGTTGCTGCGCGCCGGTGAGGTGGCGAAAACCTTGATTCAGCACGCTACCGAACGTCGCGCCAGTCTGGTGCTGGTGGGCCAGTCACGCCAGCGTTTGCGTCGACGGTTGTTCGGTGGCGGTCTGGCGTCGCGTTTGTTGCGCGATGCTCGCGGGCTGGAAATCAACGTGCTCGACAGCGATCACGAACAGCATCAACCGCGCCAACGTTCGGCGCAGTCGCTGGTGTGGTTCGACTACGCGTTGGCGCTGGTGGCGACGGTGCTCGCCAGTGCCCTGGCCTGGGCGGTGTCGAGCGTCTTGCCGCTGCCCAACATTTCGTTGGTGTTCCTTGCCGCAGTGTTGCTGGTGGCGGTGCGCAGTAGTCTCGGCCCGGCGCTGGCCTGTGCGGCGCTGTCGTTTCTGACCTATGACTTTCTGTTCATTCCACCGAATTTCTCATTTGCCATCCAGCGTGAAGAAGACGTGCTGACCTTGCTGTTCTTCCTGTTGATGGCGGCCCTGACCGGTAACCTTGCAGCGCGGCAACGGCGGCAATTGGAAGCCTTGCGCGATACTCAGGAAGAGACCACTGAGCTGCTCGACCTGTCGCGCAAACTCACCGCCGCCACCGACCGTCAGGCCGTGGTCAGCGCCGCGGCCCAGCATCTCAACGGCTGGAGCGACCTGAAACTGTGCCTGCTCAATCGTGATGGCCAGAGCGGCTGGAAAGTCGAAACCGGTGAGCCGCTGGAGTTTTCCGAGGCCGAGCGCGCCGCCGCCGATTGGGCCTGGCAACACGATCAACCGGCAGGCGCGGGCACCGGTACCTTGCCGTTCGGGCGCTGGTGGTGGTGGCCGTTGTCGGTGGACGACGGGCCGCTGGCATTGCTCGGCGTGTGTGCCAAAGAAGGCCAGACCCTGAGCGGCCAGCGTCGGCGCTTGCTGACCGCGCTGAGCCAACCGTTGGCCCAGGCGTTGGCCCGGGCGCAACTGGCCGATGACCTTGAGGCGGCGCGCTTGCATGGCGAAACCGAACAGTTGCGCAGCGCGCTGCTGGCGTCGGTGTCCCACGATTTGCGCACGCCGTTGACCTCCATGCGCGGCAGCATCGACAGCCTGCTGGCGCTGGGCGAGGCGATTCCGCTTGCGGACCGCCGCGAACTGCTCGAAGGCACCCGCGATGAAGCTGAACGGCTGGATCGCTACATCCAAAACCTGCTGGACATGACCCGCCTCGGTCACGGCGCTCTGAAGCTGGCGCGGGACTGGGTATCGCCGGCAGACATCGTCGGCAGTTCGCTCAATCGTCTACGCGCGGTGCTGGCGTCGTTGCACGTCGTTACCGAAGTGCCGGCCGAACTGCCGCTGCTCTATGTGCATGCCGCGTTGATCGAGCAAGCACTGGTCAATGTGCTGGAAAACGCCGCGCGTTTCTCACCGCCCCACGGACGTCTTGAATTGCGCGCCGGCGCCACTGACAGCGAGCTGTTTTTTTCGGTGAGCGATGAGGGTCCGGGCATTCCGGAAGAGGAACGGGCAAAGGTGTTCGACATGTTCTACACCGCTGCTCGCGGCGATCGTGGCGGGCAGGGCACCGGGCTGGGGCTGGCGATTTGTCAGGGTATGGTCGGTGCCCATGGCGGGCGGATCAGTGTCGCCGACGGCATCGAAGGGCGCGGCACCTGCATCACGCTGCACTTGCCGTTGCAGACTCAGCCGGGATTGGACAGTGAAGCCTGATCTCGCCTGCGCTACTCTCTTGCCACCTCTTTGTGTTGATGTGAATTCATGAGCCAGACCGCGACCATTTTGGTCATCGACGACGAACCGCAGATCCGCAAATTCCTGCGCATCAGCCTCGCCTCCCAAGGCTACAAAGTGCTGGAGGCCGGCACCGGCACGGAAGGCCTGGCCCAGGCTGCATTGAACAAACCCGACCTGCTGGTGCTCGACCTCGGCCTGCCGGACATGGATGGCCAACAGGTGCTACGCGAGTTTCGCGAGTGGTCGACGGTGCCGGTGCTGGTGCTCTCGGTGCGCGCCAGCGAAGGGCAGAAAGTCCAGGCGCTGGATGGCGGCGCCAACGACTACGTGACCAAGCCGTTCGGCATTCAGGAGTTTCTCGCCAGGGTGCGCGCCTTGCTGCGTCAGGCGCCAACGGGTGAGGCCCAGGAAGCAGCGCTCAATTTCGGTCCGCTCACTGTCGACCTGGCTTATCGCCGGGTGCTGTTGGATGGCGCCGAAGTGGCGTTGACTCGCAAGGAGTACGCGGTGCTGGCGCAACTGGCGCGGCACCCGGGACGGGTCATCACCCAGCAACAATTGCTCAAGGACATCTGGGGCCCGACCCACACCGAGGACAGCCACTATCTGCGGATCGTAGTCGGGCACTTACGGCAGAAACTGGCGGATGATCCGACTCAGCCGCGATTCATCGTCACCGAGGCGGGGGTGGGGTATCGGTTGATTGAATCGTTGAGTTAGGTGGTTGATCGTTCCCACGCTCTGCGTGGGAATGCCGCCATGGACGCTCTGCGTCCGCCGTTAAAAAGTGACGCGGAGCGTCACCGGATGCATTCCCACGCGGAGCGTGGGAACGATCGTCAGTACGCTTTACCGCCAATCCTCATTACGCTCATTCTCATACCGATCCAGCGTATCGCGCGCAATCTCGCGCCCCAGCGCGATCAACTCCGGCGCCTTGTAGAACTCGAAAAACCGGCACACCCGCTTGGGCACGTTGATCAGGATATCCGGTGGATACCCGGCAATCTTGTACTGCGCCAATGACGTCTGCATCACCTCGAAACTCTGGTTGATCAGGTCCAGCAAAGACGCCGGCCCGACGTTGTCGATGATGAACGACCCGGTGGCGGACTTCGGTGCGCCGTCGCTTTCCGGGGCTGCGGCCGGTTGCTGGGCTTGAGGCTCAGGGGATTCGATCCACGGGTTGATTTCGGCCGCCTCTGCCATCAGCGCTTCCTTTTCCAGCAGCAGCAATTGCTCCGCCTGTTTGCGGCGGAAAGGCAATTTCGAGCCCAGTGAATTGATCAGGCTGTCGAAGCGGGTTTTGAACGCTGCCGGGCGCTGGATCACCGGCAGTTGATAGTGACGCTGGTTAGTGGAGTTGAGGTTGACCGCAATGATCAGGTCGCAATGGCTCGACACCACCGGCACGATCGGCAACGGGTTGAGGATGCCGCCGTCCACCAGCATTCGATTGCCCTGCATCACCGGCGTGAACAGGCTGGGGATGGCCGCCGAGGCACGCATGGCCTGGTGCAGGCAGCCTTCCTGGAACCAGATTTCCTGCTGGTTTGTGAGGTCCGTGGCCACGGCTGTGTAGGGGATGCGCAGGTCTTCGATATTGATCTCGCCGACGATCTTGCGGATCTGCCCGAAGACCTTCTCCCCGCGAATCGCGCCCAGGCGGAAGCTGACATCCACCAGGCGCAACACGTCGAGGTAATCCAGGCTCTCGATCCAGTCGCGATAATCATCGAGTTTGCCGGCGGCATAGATCCCGCCGACCACCGCACCCATGGAGCAACCGGCGATGCAGGCGATGTCGTAGCCACGCCGTTCGATCTCTTCAATGACGCCGATATGGGCGTAGCCCCGGGCGCCGCCCGAGCCCAACACCAGTGCGACACGCTTTTTCATGGATCGACCTCTCTGACAAGGTTCAACAATGCACCCATCGAGGGGCACGCTTCAATCGCTATGGTCGTTCGACGGGAGCTGGCGTCGTTTTTTGACACTCAACGAAGGCGAGTGGGTATCCTCGCGAGCGCTATAGTTTCCACTGCGGGTCCAAGGCACTTTTCGCGCGCCAGAGCGGTCTTACCTGCACGACTGTCTACTATCTTTGAGGTGTGAGTGATGAAAGCTTGGATTTGTGTGCCTTTGATTGCGTTGGCGCTTGCCGGTTGTGCCGGTAAAACCGCTTACCGTGACAGCTGCGGTAGCCAGCTCGACGCCGCCTGGCACGAACTGGATCTGGCCAAGGCCGAGGGTTTAGCCGGGACTGTCAGCTACTCCAAGGCGCTGTCGTTGCTGACCGGTGCCAAGACCCAGCAACAATTCGAAGCGTACGAGGGTTGTACCAGAAAGGCCGAGAAGGCACGTTTCTACATTCGTGAGTCCCGCGCCGGCCGTTGAGGCATGACGGAGCGTACTCAGGGTAATTCGATTCAGGGAGTACGCGATGTCTGCCGTGGTTGATCGATTGGTGGCTCAAGTACTGGGCCTGGAAGTCCGTTTGCTGGCCTGTCAGGCTCGCTTGAGTGCCCGCACCGATCCGGAAGCGCTGCACGATCTGCGTACCACCGTGCGCCGTTTGCGCAGCCTGCTGCGGCCCTTGCGCGGTTTGCCCGGGGTCGAACAACTGGAAGCAGCGTCGTCCCGGGTCGGCCAACTGACCACACCGTTGCGTGATCGTGAAGTGCTGGCGGCGTACTTGCTCCAGCACAATCAACCCGAGGCCGCGCACCGGCGCATGGCGCGGATGGCTGAGGCTTATCCAGCCGTTGCGATGAGCCCGGAGCTGACGCAGTTGCTGATGATCCTCGACGCCTTTCCGCGTTTCCTGCGGGCCTCCCAGCGCCAGGGTTTGCTCAAGGGCTTGCGCCAGCGCATCGAAAAACGCCTGGCCAAACAATGGAAGAAACTCGACCAGACCCTGCACGATCCCGCCCATGACCGCCATCGTCTGCGCCTGCTGATCAAGCGCGCGCGTTATGGCATCGAAGCTTATCCCGAACTGGATCGTTTGCCGGAAGCGGCCATGCCCAGGCTGAAGTCGGCTCAGGCTGCCTTGGGGGATTGGCACGACAGCTGGCAATGGCTGGCCCGCGCCAAGGAAGAGCCCGATTTGCAGCCATGTGTCGTAGTCTGGAAAACCACCATGGCCCAGGCCGAAGCGCGCGCCGACCGCGTCCTCGACAAACTCAGCGCCGCCTGCTTCAAATCCTGAACCCATCCGGCCTATCTGTCGGGCTCTTTGGCCGGAATAAGCGCTGTGCCGGCCTTGCGGGCTGGTTAAGATCGCTCCATCCATTTCCCTGTCTCTGAGGTTCCCATGCGCTTTTCCGATCTGCTCGACGCTGTTCGCAGCCAGCCGCAGGAAGTGTCTATTCCACCCGAATGGGGCCAGGGGCGGGCGAGTTTTGGTGGTCTGATAGCTGCCTTGCAATACGAAGCCATGCGCGCAAAAGTCCCGGCGGATCGTCCGGTACGCTCGCTGGCAATCACCTTTGTCGGCCCGGTCGAACCCGATGTGCCGGTCAGTTTTGAAGTCGACGTATTGCGCGAAGGCAAAGCCGTCAGCCAGGTGTTGGGTCGGGCGATGCAGAAGGGGCAAGTGGTGACGTTGGTCCAGGGCAGCTTCGGCGCTTCGCGACCTTCCGAAGTGATGGTTACGGCCAACCCGGCTCCCGAGATGAAGCACTGGGACGACTGTCAGGAACTGCCGTACATCAAAGGCGTGACCCCGGAATTCATGCGCTACCTGGCCATGCGCTGGAGTGTCGGTGGCATGCCGTTCACCGGTAACAAATCGCGGGACATGGGTGGTTGGGTACGCTTGCGTGGGGACGGGGAGGGCGAGTCGGTCAGCGAGGCGCATATCCTGGCGTTGGTCGATGCCTGGCCGCCGTCCTTGTTGTCGCATTTGAAGAAACCGGCGGCAGGCAGCACGCTCACCTGGACTATCGAATTCGTCCAGCCGTTGCTGGCGTTGAGTACGCTGGACTGGTGCAAGTACCTGGTGGACATCGAGCATGCCGCTGACGGCTACGGACACGCCGCCGCCAAACTGTGGAGCGAAGACGGTCAGTTGATCGCCATGAGTCGGCAGACCGTCACGATTTTCGCCTGATCAGCTATGGCGACGGTGACGCTCACGCCAGGCGCGCCACCAGCCGCCACTGAAGAAAAACCGTGGGAAGGTCAGGAACTGCTCGACCAGCAAGCGTGATACCGCATCTTTGCGATCACTGAACGGCTCGGAGGCTTGCGCCTCCAGGCGATGGCCGTGACGCTGCAGGCCCAGGGCGGCAATCAGGCCGATAACGCCAATCGCGAAGCTCGCCAGATCCAGGCTGAACACCCCCGAGACCATCAGCAAAAACGCCACGATGAACAGCGGCACGGCAATCAGGTGCAACACCAGATTGGTCGGGTGCTGGTGATTGTGCGGGTACAGTCGCCATTGCCAGGCGGGAAGGTTGGGGTGACGTTTGCCCATGATGCTTATCCTTGGTTCGTTGAGGCTCATGAACAAAGAATAGGTCGGGTGAAAGCCGTCGGCGAATCAAGGCTGGCTATCGGCACGATAGGCGTGATGGGCAAAAAAGATCGCAGCTATCTCAAAGCTTGAGCTGCCCGATGGCCTTGCTCAATTCCCCGGCCAACATCGCCAATTCATTGCTGGTAATCGCCGAATTCACGGTCTGCTTCACGGTGTTCTCGGTCACGTCGCGAATGCTCACCACCGCCCGATTCATCTCCTCCGCCACATGACTCTGCTGCTCGGCCGCCACCGCGATCTGCGTATTGCTTTCACGCATTTGCGCCACCGCACCGGTGATTTCAGCCAGGGCCACACTGGCTTCCTGGGCCTGTTGCATGCAGTCGTCCGCCTTGTATGAACTTTCCTGCATGAAATCCACCGCATCCCGAGTCCCGGCCTGCAGCGCGGAAACCATGGTGGTGATCTCGTCGGTGGACGTCTGGACCCGTTTGGCCAGGTTACGCACTTCATCGGCGACCACCGCAAACCCGCGTCCCATCTCACCGGCCCGGGCCGCTTCGATGGCAGCGTTCAGGGCCAGCAGGTTGGTTTGTTCAGCGATGCTGTGAATCACGCTGACCACGCCGTTGATCTTCTGACTGTCCTCGGCCAGGCGCTGAATCATCTCGGCCGTTTGCTGCACGCCGGTGGACAATCCGCCAATCGATTTCTGTACCCGAGTCACCACTTCCTGACCGCTGCCGGCCAGGGTGTCGGCGGTTTGCGAGAGGTCGCGGGTGGCGCCGGCGTGTTGGGCGATGTGATGGACCGTGGCGGTCATTTCGTTGATCGCCGTGGCGGCCTGATCGGTTTCGCTTTGCTGGCCGAGCATGCCGTGACGCACCTCGTTCATACTCGCGGCCAGCCGCGCGGCGCCGACGTCCAGTTGCCGGGCGGTGCTGGCGACAGTGTTGACCACCCGCTGGTAGCCGGCCTGCATGGCATTGAAGGCGTTGGCCATCTGCCCGACTTCGTCCTTGCAGGCCAGTGGCACACGGGCCGACAGGTCGCCGCTTTTCTCGACGTGGAGCATTACGTCTTTCAAGGTGTTGAGCTGGCTGAGCAGGAAGCGGATCAACAGTTGCGACGCGCCGAGCATCGCCAGCATCAGGATGAACACCGCAACCGCGTAGTGAGTGAAGCGCTCGCCGAACACCTGGCTCAGGCTCGGGCCGTAGGCAACTACCGCGACCTGTTGACCGTCGGGACGAGTGAACACCTCGGCGCCCATCAACGGATTTTCCCCGAACAGCGGCATGGCATTGATCTGGACCCAACCGAGGGTATCGGTCAGTTCCAGAAGCGGTTGCCCGTTCAGTAAAGGCGCCTGCCCACGATTGAAGGTCAGCAGGTTGTCGGCCTTGGGCAGCGGCTGCCCGACAGGCCAGGCATTGAGCAATCGTGCCTGGGCCTGGGCCGATACTTGCGCGGCGTGACTGCGGGCCTGCTGTTCGAGTTGTACGGCGTACAGCACTAGCAACAGGGTGGTGACAAAGGCGACGGCGTTGACCGCCCAGAATTTGTATTTCAGCGAGATATTGCTAAGCCAGGCACCCATGGAGGTCTTCTCTGATAGCGGAAACAGTTTTGGCAAGGTGCCAGTATTGTGCCGCTATGCAGGGATTCAGATGTTGATGCAGGTCAACAAGCACACCATATCGAAATGTGTGGACGAGCCTGTGTGGCGAGGGGGCTTGCCCCCGTTCGGCTGCGTAGCAGTCGTAAATAATTATGTGCGGTGTACCTGATACACCGCGATTGCAGGTTTCGGGGCCGCTTCGCGACCCAACGGGGGCAAGCCCCCTCGCCACACAAGCTCCCAGAGGGGATTTGTGGTTACTGGGGGATCGACGGCAAGCCAAAGAACGCCCGCGCGCTGGCGGTGCTGTGGGCAGCGAGATCTTCCATGCTTTCCCCACGATGCAACGCCACTTCACGCAACACTTCAGTCAGATACGCCGGCTCGTTGCGACCGTTCTTCGGCTTGGGGCGCAAGCTGCGGGGCAGCAGATACGGCGCGTCGCTCTCCAGCATCAAGCGCCCGCGTTTAATCTCCTTGACCAACGGATGCAGGTGAGTGCCCCGGCGTTCGTCGCAGATCCAGCCAGTGATGCCGATGTGCAAGTCCAGATCGAGATAGCTGAACAGCGCCTTCTTTTCCCCGGTGAAGCAGTGCACCACGGCAGCCGGCAACCGGTCGCGGTAATCACGCAGGATCTCCAGCAGCCGTTGACTGGCGTCGCGCTCGTGCAGGAACACCGGCAGTTGCAGTTCGACTGCCATTGCCAGATGTTCTTCGAGGACTTTTTCCTGTTGCGGGCGGGGCGAGAAATCACGATTGAAATCGAGGCCGCATTCACCCACGGCCACCACGTTCGGCTCCTTGAGCAAACTGCGCAGACGCTGGGCGCTGTCGGCGTTCCAGTCGCTGGCCGAGTGCGGGTGAATGCCGGCCGTGGCGAACAGTCGTTGAGCGCTTTCGTCCAGTTGCCGGCACAGTTCCAGGGCCTGTTCGCTGCCCTCGACGCTGGTCCCGGTAAGCACCAGTTGGCAGACCCCGGCAGCGTAGGCACGGTCGAGTACAGCCTGGTGTTTGTCGGCAAAACTGGGGTTGGTCAGGTTGACGCCGATATCGATGAGTTGCATGGTGCTACCTCGGACCAAAGGCCGGAAAGCATATCAGAGCTGTAGATTTATAAGAAAAGCCAAGAACTACAACGAGTTAAAGCTGTCTGTTGAGGCCGCGAGGCAGGTCGGGGTTGGTAGAGTTGCCATCACTGTGCCACTCTCTCGCACTTTATCAGCGCTTCAAGCGCTCTGTTTCTGTTGCCTGATGTCATGAAATCACTCATGAGGTTGGCCAGTATTCTTTCCGGAGAGTGGATGACACGTCCCTCGGTTTTGTTACTGCTGTGTTGTTCGTTGCTGCTGCCGATACCGGCGGTTGCGCGTCTGGCCGGGCCGTTGCAAGCCGTGCCGGCAGCCCAGGTCCGTGACCTGGCGGAGATTCGCAGCAGTCGTGTGCTGCGGGTGCTGGTCAACCAGAGTCGCAACAGCTCCGGCGAAGTCCAGGGCCAGACCATCGGCGTCGAATACCACCGCCTGCGGGCTTTCGAGCAATACCTTAATGGCCACGCCCGTGATGGCCAGGAAATCACCCTCAAGATCATTCCCAAAGCCAAGGATCAACTGCTCGGCGCGTTGCAGCGCGGGGAGGGTGATCTGGTCGCGCCGGGGGAATTGCTTGATCCGCAATCGGGGCACGCGGTCAGCACCAGTGAGCCAATTGCCAGCAACGTGCCGTTGCTGCTGGTGGGGATCAAAGGCGAGCGACGTTACACCCACCTCGAACAACTCTCAGGTAAAACCCTCGCGCTGCCCACCGGCAGTGCTGCCGGGGATGCGGTCAGCCAGATCAATCAGAAGCTCGCGCTGCATAAACTGCCCCCGGTGAAGATCGAGTGGGTCGACCCAAGCCTGGCCGTCGAGGACGTGTTGGAAATGGTCCAGGGCGGGATCTTCCATCTGACCATCGTCGAGCAACCGATCGCCGAGCGCTGGGGCAAGATCCTGCCCAAGTTGCGCTTCGATCGACAGGTCCTCATCAGCGAGCCGGGTGAGGAATACTGGTTCGTACGTCGCGACGCCTCGATGCTGCGGGCGAGCATCGACCGTTTCCTGACCACCTACAAGCAACCGTCGGACCAGGATGCGGCGTTCCTGCGGATCTACCGGCGCCTGTATCAAGTGCACTATCCCTTGGCCAAGGCCGATCGTCAGCGTCTGGAAAAACTTCGACCGGTGCTGCAAAAACACGCTCAAGCCCAGGACATGGACTGGCTGAACCTGGCCGCGCTGGCCTTCAAGGAATCAGCGCTGCAACCCAGCGCCAGAAATGGCAGTGGCCCCACCGGCCTGATGCAAATAACACCCTCCGCCGCCCAACGGGTTGGCGTCAGTGGCATTCAGAATCTCGATGCCAATGTGCAGGCCGGCGCCAAGTACCTGGCGATGATCCGCCGCAAGTTTTTTGCCAGCCCCAAACTCAACGAACGCGAGCGCATGGCGTTCGTGCTGGCGGCCTACAACATGGGGCCGGAGCGGGTCCAGGGCATGCGGGCCGAGGCTCGGCGGCGCGGCCTGAATCCTAATCAGTGGTTTTTCCAGGTTGAGCGCATCGCCATGGAGCAGGTGGGAATGGGGGCTGTCAGCTATGTTAATAGCGTGAACAAGTATTACCTGGCGTTCGATCGGGAGCGGGAGTCGTTGGAGCCTCAGGGGCAGAAAGTTGCCTTACGTAAATGATCGACTAATCTGATTGTTATGGTGCGTTTTTTGCGCTTTTAACATGAGATAAACCGATTAATATGGCGACCAACCAACACACTCTCACAATGGATGACACAGCATGAGCACACTGATCAACAAGGTACTGTCTACCCGCGCTGGCTACGGCCTGACGATTCTGCGAATTTTCGTCGGCATCATCTTCGCGGCCCACGGCTCACAGAAACTCTTCGGAGCATTCGGTGGCTACGGCATTGCCGGCACTGCGCAGTACATGGAAAGCATTGGATTGGCGCCCGGTCACCTGATGGCGATCCTGTCCGGTGGTACCGAATTCTTCGGTGGTCTGGCGCTGATCATCGGCCTGCTGGTACGTCCGGCGGCGTTGGGGCTGACCTTCCTCTCGCTGGTCGCTATTTTCTCGGTGCACATCAGCAACGGTCTGTTCATGGCCAACAACGGTTATGAATTCGCCCTGGCCTTGCTCGGTGGCAGCCTCGCAGTGCTGATCGAAGGCGCAGGCAAGCTCTCGGTCGACCGCGCCATCGCCGACTGACCGCTCTGGCTCAACGAAAAGGTCCGCACAGTGTGATGCACTGTGCGGACCTTTTTTTGTTGCTGGTGATTCTTGACACTGTCCGGTCAGCTTCTCTAGGATGCTGCTCATGCGCCGATTTAAACAGCTACTTGCGGGGCGCCAGGTGACTCATTCAGTTGCCGATAGAAGCTTGAAACAGGCTTCGAAATACCGCTAAAGCGCTGGTTCGGTGTTGCCTCTCACCTGCCATGCAGACTTTTGAGGCAGAGACACGACACAATGAATGCATTGAACCCCGTTGTACGCCCCGCGCCAATCACGGCACATCTCACCCAGCGCAATCCAAAAATCCTGCTTGGCGGTAAACATCAGCCGACGCTGTTGCGTTACCTCGATGGCTGGCCACGTCGCACCGGCGGTCCGGCAGCATTCCTGATCCAGTTTGTCGAAGATGGCGAGTCGCTGGAGCGCTTCGCGACTGACAGTTTCGATCTGGCGGTGATTCAGGCGCCCAGCGCCGAGGACGCGCCTGAAGTGATCAGGCAACTGACCCGCGTCGCGCGCCAAGGGCTGATTGCCCGCTGCTGAGGCTCAGGGCGCTGCGGCTTAGGCCGCGGCTCAAAAATAGTCGATCGCCACGATATACACGCACTGTTCACCGGTCGGCGTCTGCACTCGCACTTCGGCGTCCAGTGCCTTGCCGATCAAGGCGCGAGCCAGCGGCGAGTCGATGCTGATCAGATTCGGTTTCAAATCCAGCTTATCTTTCAAGTCTGAATCAGTTGGCCAATATTCTATACTATTGGTCGTATCAGACCTTTTCTTCGTGTTTTTTGACTTCAATTGGTCAGATATGACCATTGTTGTAACAAACTACATGCCTTGTTATTTATTCAGCTGGTCAAAATAGACCCTTTGTTGGATATTATTGGTCGTAATGAGTCAGTTATGACCAATTGTGTGCTCGGAGTAAGCTATGTCACTTATGCATTTTTTGTACAGCCCAGCGGAAATCGCACGCGAACTGGGGAAAAATGCCGAATCGTTGCGCCTGTCCAAGAATCTTTCCCGCAAAACCTTGGCTGAGCAATCTGGAGTGTCTGAGTCCTCCATCAAGCGGTTCGAGCGCTCAGGCTCGATCACCCTTGAGTCCATGATTCTCCTGGCCACGGCGCTCGATGAGCTAACGCCGGTGATGAGTCTTTTTAAACCCTCGCATCCAGGCTCAATCGACGAGCTAAAAAATCTTAAGCGTAAACGAGGCACCAAATGAGCTCGCCTATCCCCAGGTTCAAGCCCACCGAATCGCTTAGCGTTACCGCCAATGGCGTAATGGTTGGCGAATTGAACCGTGTCGAGGGGAAAGGCATCTACTTTGTGTATGACAAAGAATGGCTGGCCAAGGGGTTCGACCTTTCTCCCTTGACGATGACATTCGATGACAAGCCACAGCTCGCTCGTGAAAGTCGTTTGTTCAAGGGCCTGCATGGCCCATTTGCAGATTCCTTGCCGGACGGTTGGGGGCTTCTGCTGATGGATAGATTCTTCGACGCGACCTTCGGAGCAGGCACCTCGCTAACGCTCAGTCCGCTGGATCGGCTGGCCTATATGGGGGATCGAGCCATGGGAATCTTTGAGTACCATCCCAAAACAGAAAAGGTCGCCGCCGAGTCAGTGAATCTTGCTCGCCTATTCGAAGCATCTGTCGAGGTACAACAAGGAGACACCCCAGGAGTGCTCAAAGGGTTACGCTTGGCGGGTGGCTCCCCCGGTGGTGCTCGCCCCAAAGCAATCGCAGCACTGTCACACGATCTTGAGACTGCGACTTCAGCTTTTGGCCAGCTTCCACCTGGATACGCTCACTGGATTGTGAAGTTCAGGTCTCTGAATGAGCCTTTGGAGACTGGCGGGATCGAGCAAGCGTATGCGGTGATGGCCAGAAAGGCCGGGGTGAATATGGCGCATACGGCACTGCTGGAGGTGCAGATGCGTCAGGGCGGACTTGAGCGATTCTTCGCAGCCCAACGTTTCGACCGTGATGGCGATCGCAGGATTCATATGATTACCCTCTCTGCGTTGGTCTACGCAGACTTCCGGGCGCCGACGATGGATTACAGCCAGATACTCAAGGTGACAAGCGCGCTGACGAAAAGCGCTGCCGAGGTTGAGAAAATGGCAAGGCTCATGATCTTCAATGCGGTGTTCCACAACTACGACGATCACACCAAAAACTTTGCGTTCCTGTATCACGAACCTCAGGACAAAAATGGGCAGGGAGTCTGGAGGCTGTCTCCAGCGTACGACCTTACTTTTTCCAATGGGATGGGCGAGCACTCCACTGCATTTTCAGGTCATGGTAAACCGACACGAAAGGTCATCAGAGATCTGTGCAAGGATTACAAGTACCTCAAGCCTGATGAATACATCGACCAAACCCTCGCGGCGCTTGATGAATGGGATCGTGTGCTCAGGGCACTGAAAATTCCTAAGTCTGCGGGGGCTGCAATTCACCGGGTTCTCAGTGATGCCAGGGTGCGCTTCGAGGAGATAAATCGTTAATGAGAAATCCATCTTGAGTACGAACATCATCACACAGGAAGGTCATGAGGCTCTGAAGCAAGAGCTCGACTACCTTTGGCGGGAAAAGCGCCCTGACACCACGCGCAAGGTCACTTGGGCGGCGTCGCTCGGCGACCGTAGCGAAAACGCGGATTACCAATACAACAAGAAGCTGCTCCGGGAAATCGACCGGCGTGTTCGGTACCTTCGCAAGCGCCTTGAAGATGTCCGGGTGGTTGCGTACTCACCTGAGCAGGAGGGCAGGGTCTTTTTTGGGGCTTGGGTCGAGATCGAAAACGAGGCAGGTGAAATCAAGAAATTCAGGGTTGTGGGGTATGACGAAATCTACGGACGCAACGATTACATCTCCATCGATTCACCGATGGCGCGTGCGCTTTTGAAGAAAGAGGTGGGGGATGAGGCCGTTGTGCAGACTCCGAGTGGAGAAATGTTGTGGTGGATAAACGAGATCAGATACTCGAAATAGTATGAAAGGCAGGGGCATAGGGTGTACTCGGCATTTTCCGAGCGATCGCCCTGCGGGGGAGGGCGATAACGGCTCGTGGTGACTGATACTTGATGAACTATCAACCCTCGCGCAAGACTGTCAGCGGGCTGGCATTTAAGGCGCGGCGTGTGCCGAACACACCGGCACCGCCGATCAGCACGGCGCCAATCAGCGGCAACACCAACAGCCATGGATGCGGATGCCAGGGCAGGTCGAAGGCGTAGCGGTAGAGCACCAGGCTCACCAGTTCCGAACCCAATGCCGCCAATAGCCCGCTGACCGCTCCGAGCAAACCGAACTCGATCCGCCGGGCCCTGACCAGCAACTGCCGCTCGGCGCCCAGCGCTCGCAGCAACGCGCCTTGGCGAATACGTTCATCGAGGGTTGCCTGCAAGCCGGAGAACAACACCGCCATCCCCGCCGCGAGCACGAACAACAGCACGTATTCGACCGCCAGGGTCACTTGCGCGAGGATGCTGCGTAACTGCTCCAGCAACGCTTCGACTTGCAGAATGGTCACTGCCGGAAAGCTGCGGGACAGGTCGACGATCTGCTGATCGTGACCGGGCGCCAGATAGAAACTGGTCAGGTAGGTCGCCGGCAAGTCCTTCAGGGTGCCGGGCTGGAAGATCATGAAAAAGTTCGGCTGGAAGTTGTCCCAGTTGATCTCCCGCAGGCTGGTGACTTTCGCCTCCCGATTGACCCCCCCAACGCTAAACACCATGTGATCGCCGAGCTTGAGCTTGAGGCTTTCGGCGACTTTACCTTCCACCGAAACACCGGGTACTTCATCCGCCGGTTGCTGATCCCACCAGTTGCCGGCGGTGAGCTTGTTGCCCGCTGGCAGGTCTGCCGCCCAGGTCAGGCTCAGGTCGCGTTGAATGGCTCGGTCACCGGCCGAATCCTTGCTGACGATTTCCTGCACCGGTTGGCCATTGATGCTGATCAGCCGTCCCGGCACCACCGGGTACAGCGGCGCCGATTGGGCCGACAGCTCCATCAGCCGATCGCTAAAGGCCTGTTTGTCCGCCGGTAAAATGTTCAGGGCGAAATAATTCGGGGCGTTTTTCGGCAATTGGTTTTGCCAGGTGTCGAGCAACTCGCCACGCAGCAAAGCGATCAGCGTCATGGACAGCAGAATCAAGCCGAAGGCCAGGGATTGACCCGCTGCCGCCAGTGGATGGCGCAACAGTTGGCCCAACCCCAGGCGCCATGGCAATGAGGCGCGCGCCAGCATCCGGCGCAGGCTCTTGAGCAGTAGCAAGAGCAAACCGCCAAGCACCAGCGCCGCGATCACACCGCCGCCGAGCAGGGCGAAGGTCAGCACCAGGTCGAGGCTCAGGCGCCACATGATCAGGCCGAGGGCGCCCAATGCCGCGCCATAAACCATCCAGGTGCTGGACGGAATCGGCAGCATGTCCCGGCGCAATACCCGTAGCGGTGGGACTCGGCCCAAAGCGGCCAATGGCGGCAGGGCGAAACCGGCCAGCGCGACCAGCCCGGTGCCGATCCCGGCGATGGCCGGCAACAGGCCTCCCGGTGGAACGTCTGTCGGCAGTAAATCATGCAGCAGCGCGAACAGCCCGAGCTGAGCCAGCCAGCCGAGCAGGGCGCCGCTGATGCTGGCGAGCAGTCCGAGTACCGTCAGTTGCAGACTGAACAGCACCATGGTTTCCCGACGGGACAGACCCAGGCAGCGCAGCAAGGCACTGGCATCGAATCGGCGGGTGGCGAAGCGTGTCGCCGACAGCGCCACCGCCACACCGGACAGCAACACCGCCACCAAACTGGCCATGTTCAAGTAACGTTCGGCCTTGCCCAAGGCACCGCCGATCTGCCGGTTGCCATCGCGGGCATCCTGGATGCGCTGGTTGGCGGCCAGGCCTGGCTTGATCAGTTGACGATAGGTTTCCAGCGCCTGGGCGTTGCCGCGCCAGAGTTCGCGGTAACTGACCCGGCTGCCGGGTTGCACCACGCCGGTCGCCTCTAGGTCGTTGAGATTGATCAGCACCCGTGGCGTCAGGCTGTAGAAGTTACCGGCGCGATCCGGTTCGTAGGTCAGCACCCGCGCCAGTTTCAGGGTTTTCATGCCGACGTCGATTTTGTCGCCGATCTTCAAGTCCAGTGCAGTCAGCAGTCGCGCTTCAACCCAGGCTTCGCCGGGTTTCGGACCGCCACCGGGTTCTTCTTGCGCGAACGGCGCGGGGGCGCTTTTCAGTTCGCCGCGCAACGGGTAGACGTCATCGGCGGCTTTGATGCTGGACAACTGAATGCCGTTGTCGGTGGCGATGACACTGGAAAATTCCACCACCTGAGCGTGTTCAAGGCCCAGCTCTGTGCCACTTTTGATCTGTTCCGGCCGCGCCGGCGAACTGCCTTCCAGCAACAGGTCGGCGCCGAGAAACTCGGTGGCGCGCAGCATCATGGCGCCGTTCAGGCGGGCGCCGAAGTAACCGATGGCGGTACTCGCCGCCACGGCCACCAGCAAGGCGAAGAACAACACACGCAACTCACCGGCGCGGGCATCGCGCAGCAGTTGACGGATAGCGAGACTGAACAGGCGCAACAGCGGCAGGCGTGCCATCAAGGCTCCAGAGGGGCGACCAGCAGGCCGGCTTCAAGGCGGATCAGGCGCCGGCAGCGATGTGCCAGGCGTTCGTCGTGGGTCACCAGCACCAGGGTGGTGCCGCGTTCCTTGTTGAGTTCGAACAGCAGATCGCTGATGCGCTCGCCGGTGTGGCTGTCGAGGTTGCCGGTGGGCTCATCGGCGAACAACACATCGGGTTCGGCGGCGAAAGCTCGGGCAATCGCCACGCGCTGCTGTTCGCCGCCGGAGAGCTGGCGCGGCGAGTGGGTGAGGCGTTGACCCAGGCCGACCCGTTGCAACAGCTCGGTGGCACGCTCACGGGCGTCTTTGCGGCCATCGAGTTCCAGCGGCAGCATGACATTTTCCAGGGCGTTGAGGCTGTCGAGCAGTTGAAAGGACTGGAAGACAAACCCCACGTGCTCGGCGCGAATGCGCGCGCGCTGGTCTTCGTCGAGATTGCTCAGGCCTTGGCCGGCGAGAGTGACTTCGCCGCTGCTCGGCAGGTCGAGGCCGGCCAGCAGGCCGAGGAGGGTGGATTTGCCGGAACCGGAGGCGCCGACGATGGCCAGGCTGTCGCCCTTGTTCAGTTCCAGGCTGAGTTCGTGCAGGATAGTCAGTTCACCTTCCGCGCTGGGAACCACTTTGCTGAGGTTCTTCGCGGTGAGAATGCTTGCGCCCATGGAGAATCCGATGCGTGTGTGGTTTTTGAGTGCTGGCCTGGCCTTGATGTGCATGGCCCAGAACGCAGCGGCGGGTACAGTCCTGATCGTTGGCGATAGTATCAGCGCCGGTTTCGGCCTGGATACCCGGGTGGGGTGGGTGTCGTTGCTCGAGCAACGGCTCAAGCGCGAGGGTTTCGACGATAAGGTGGTCAATGCGTCTATCAGTGGCGACACCAGTGCCGGAGGCCGGGCACGCCTGCCGGCGCTGCTTGCAGAGCATAAACCTGAGCTCGTCATCCTTGAGTTGGGAGGTAATGACGGCTTGCGCGGAATGCCGCCAACACAATTGCAACAAAATCTTGCGTCGATGATCGACAGCTCCCGCGTCAGTGGCGCCAAGGTGCTGTTGCTGGGTATGCAATTGCCACCCAATTACGGTGTGCGTTACACCCAGGCGTTCGCCGAGGTTTTCACCAAGGTGGCCGACGAGAAAAAAATCCCGCTGGTGCCGTTTTTTCTCGACGGCGTGGGCGGTCATCCGGACCTGATGCAATCCGACGGCCTGCACCCGGCGGCGGGGGCTCAGGGCAAGTTGCTGGAAAATGTCTGGCCGACACTGAAACCGCTGCTTTGACGCTTTTCTAGCGGCGGTGTTTCGGCTAAGGTGGCGCCCCCGATTTGGAGCCCCCGATGCCGCGTCCTGCCTGGTCCCTTTTTGCCTATCAACTGATCGAGCCTGACGAACAGCTGGATCTGTTCGCCTGCCAGGAAGTGCGGGTGCATCTGGTGACCCGTCAGCTGGAGCTGGGCGGTTCGGCCGACCGAACCCTGTGCGGCAGCCTGTTGCCGGCGCAACCGCGCTGGTCGAGCGTCGACCGCACGGTGTTCCAGGACCAGCGCCTGTGCTCGCTGTGCCGAGCCATTCTGGAGTCGCAAAAACGCGGCACCTCGCCGATCTGGCCTGAGTTGCGGTTCGAGCTGTAGACCTTGTGGTCTTTTGGTGAGGGGGCTTTCCTGTGGCGAGGGAGCTTGCTCCCGTTCGGCGGCGTAGCCGTCGCGAAACCGGTAAACGCGTTTTGACTGCAGGACCCGGTGATCGGAATTTGGGCCTGCTTCGCAGTCCGACGGGAGCAAGCTCCCTCGCCACAGTAAGGCTCCCACCACAGGCAATCCCCCTTGCCGCAGGTCTTGCATCTCCCCGAAATAACGGGCGGCGGTGTACAATCGGATTTTTATACCCTTGTCGATCATGCGAAGGATTTTCCGGATGTTGCCGCGCTTTCCCGCCGTCACCCGCTGCCTGTCTCTTGCCGCCCTCTGCGTGGCGGGTCCTGTTGCAGCATTGGAGTTGCCCCTGCCACCACCCGGTGAAGATATCGTCGGCCAGGTGCAAGTGATCAAGGCCAAGTACGAAGACACCTTCGCCGACCTTGGCACCACCTACGATCTGGGCTATTCGGAGATGGTCGCGGCCAACCCTGGCGTCGATCCATGGCTGCCGGGTGCCGGTACCGAAATCGTCCTGCCGACGCGCTTCATCCTGCCGCCTGGCCCGCGTGAAGGCATCGTCATCAACCTGGCTGAATACCGCCTCTACTACTACCCGAAAGGCCGGAACGTGGTGTACACCTTCCCGCTGGGTATCGGCCGTGAAGGCTGGGGCTCGCCGATTGCCCACACCAGCATCGTCGCCAAGACGCCGAACCCGACCTGGACCCCTCCAGCGTCGATCAAGGCCGAGCACGCCGCCGATGGCGACCCACTGCCGAACGTAGTGCCGGCCGGCCCGGATAACCCGCTGGGGCCGTTCAAATTCACCCTGGGCACTCCGGGCTACCTGATCCACGGTTCGAACAAGAAGTTCGGCATTGGCATGCGCACCAGTCACGGTTGCTTCCGCATGTTCAACAACAACGTGCTGGAAATGGCCGGCATGGTGCCAGTAGGGACGTCGGTGCGCATCCTCAACGATCCGTACAAGTTCGGCCTCAGTGGCGGCAAGGTCTATCTGGAAGCGCACACGCCGCTGGATGACAAGGGCAACCCTTCGGTGGTCGACAAGCACACCGCTGTGATCAATGCGATGCTCAAGCGTGAGGACATCACCAACAACTTGCGCATGAACTGGGATGTAGTGCGCGACGTGGTCGCCGCTGAGGATGGCCTGCCGGTGGAAATCGCCGTGCCGAATACGTCGGCACCGATGGTCTCGAGTGCGCCGATCGACCTGCAGCAGTAACGCGTTAAAGCAACCCGCCGATGCAGGCCGCATCGGCGGGTTTTTTATGGCCTGCAGAAACCCCAGGCAATAAAAAAGCCGACCCAAAAAATGGGTCGGCTTGATAACAATCCCGAGGGATTATTACTTGCGGCTAGCTTTTTCCAGCATGCGCAGAGCACGCTCGTTAGCTTCGTCAGCAGTCTGTTGTGCTTTTTGAGCAGCAGCCAGAGCTTCATCAGCTTTACGGTAAGCTTCGTCTGCACGAGCTTGGGAGCGAGCTGCTGCGTCTTCAGTAGCAGTCAGACGTGCTTCAGTTTCTTTCGATACGCTGCTGCAACCGGTAGCCAGAACTGCGGCCAGAGCCAGAGCAGAGAATTTCAGAACGTTGTTCATCGTGTTCCCCTTCAAGGACTTTCTATTAAGTAGCTGTCTCCTCAGAGTGAGGAAATAGCCGGCGTACATACTACCCATTACTTGTAGTAAGTAAACTGACGTAGCGCAAGAAGCAAAAAAAATTGTAGGCGTTGATTCTTTTTCGAGCAACTTTTAACTGCGTTGTATAAAAAATATCCAGCTACGAGGCCCGAACTGAGCGATCCGTCGGGAAAAAGTTCCCTGGCCCGGCAGCTGTTTTTCGGCTTTGGCCAAAGTCTGTCTAGATGTGTTTGTCTACACTTGTGTTCGAATTTTGCGTAGCCGCCCGCATATCTTTATCCATGTTGAGGTGACTTAAACAAAGGGCGCTCGTCTTAAGTCTCAATATCCGGCAATGTTCAGGCTTTGACCCGTTCGGTCGAGCCGTCCCTGCGTAATCCGCGGCAACACTCGCCACCCGATGCACAATGACGAGCGTCCCTTGAGCATTTTTGCCAATGGTGCCTACTATTTGATACGTGCTCGGTTGCGCGAGATTGGTGCGGCTCTCTCGGTGTCCATTCAGGCACGGGGTGGCGTAGTTGTTCCTTCGCCGGAAAAACATCGGTAAGGTAGGGGTCAGAATTAAAGACCCGCGAGGAGTAGTGATGAGCGAGGCGTTGTCCATCCACCATGACCAGGCTGGTCATCAGTTCGAGACCACTGTGGACGGTTATCGTGCCTACCTGACCTATATGGATCTGGGAAAACAGACTCTGGATATTTATCGCACTTTTGTGCCCAACGCGTTGCGTGGTCGCGGCATCGCGGCGGCTTTGACCGAGCAGGCGCTGCAATACGCTGATGAAATGGGCTACACAGTGATTCCATCGTGCTCCTACGTGGAGCGCTACATGGAGCGTCACCAGCGGCATGCCGCCAAGCTATGAGCAAAACCAACGCATAAAAAAAACGCCAGGTTCACACCTGGCGTTTTTTTATGCGCAAAACGGCGATCAGCTGCGATTGCGTTTAGGCAGCACGTCCTTGAGCTTGGCATGCATGCTGCGCAAGGTGTTTTCAGTGGCAGTCCAATCGATGCAGGCGTCGGTGATCGACACGCCGTATTGCAGGTCGGCGAGGTCTTTCGGGATTGCCTGGCAGCCCCAGTTCAGGTGGCTTTCGACCATCAGGCCGATGATCGACTGGTTGCCCTCGAGAATCTGGTTGGCGACGTTCTCCATCACCAGCGGTTGCAGGGCCGGGTCCTTGTTGGAGTTGGCGTGGCTGCAATCGACCATGATGTTCAGCTTGATCTTGGCCTTGTTCAGCGCTTGCTCGCAGAGCGCGACGCTGACCGAATCGTAGTTCGGCTTGCCGTTGCCGCCGCGCAATACCACGTGACCGTAGGCGTTGCCCTTGGTGGTGACGATCGACACGCCACCTTCCTGGTTGATGCCCAGGAAACGGTGCGGGCTGGAAACCGATTGCAGGGCGTTGATGGCCACCGTCAGGCCGCCATCGGTGCCGTTCTTGAAGCCGACGGCCGAGGACAGGCCGGAAGCCATTTCACGGTGCGTTTGGGATTCGGTGGTGCGTGCGCCGATCGCCGACCAGCTGATCAGGTCCTGCAAGTATTGCGGGGAGATCGGGTCGAGGGCTTCGGTCGCGGTCGGCAGGCCCATTTCGGCCAGGTCCAGCAGCAACTGACGACCGATGTGCAGGCCATCCTGAATCTTGAACGAGTCGTCCAGGTACGGATCGTTGATCAAGCCTTTCCAGCCAACGGTGGTGCGTGGCTTCTCGAAATACACGCGCATGACCAGATACAGGGTATCGGACACTTCGGCCGCGAGCACTTTCAGGCGCTCGGCGTATTCGTGGGCAGCCTTGATGTCATGGATCGAGCACGGCCCGATCACGACGAACAGGCGGTGGTCGGTGCCATCAAGAATGTTGCGAATGACTTCGCGGCCCTTGGTGACGGTGCGCAGGGCAGCGTCGCTCAAAGGAATATCACGCTTGAGCTGATCGGGAGTGATCAGGGTCTCGTTGGAGGCGACGTTAAGGTCGTTGATCGGTAAATCAGCCATCGTTTACTCGTCAGGTCACGGGTGCCGGCCGCCAGCGAACCCGCGCGGCGGAGCACAGCAAATTAAGCGCGTCGGGGGATCAGAACCTTAGCGCGTTACACCGTGGCTCGACAATGGGCAGACACCGGTTTAATGGGCATTCTCCATCAGTTTCCCCACCGCAGCGGGGAAACTGATGGAGAATGCACCCTAACCCGATACTGGCTGTGCAAATGCCTTGCGAACTGTGTCGTGGGAAAACTCGTCGGCGTGATGCTGGACCCATTCGAGAGCGAGGGCCTGAATATCCTGCAGGTCGTCGTGCGGGTCATGCAGGCGACAGTAACGTTCAATCTGGCAGATCTGCTCACCCATCCGCGCGCAAAACAGCGTCTGTTCGTCAACGAAGGCGATCCCCACCAGATAGCCGCGTTTTCGTCGCAAACACCACGCCACATAACCCAGGAAACGCAAGTCGGGGTTCAGCGTCGGCATGCGTATTTCCAGCGCCGTACCGTGGCGCCACGCGCGGTGGTAATTGCAAGCCATGCCGCCGAGGCTGATAGTGTGCAGCTCTTGCCGCGAAATACACTCATGTTTGAGCAACGTTAATTCGACGGGCACATCGTCAGGATGAGGAAGATAACGTCTCATGAACACGGACTCCCTGTGTCGGCCACTTGACACTGTTTCTCCCAGTATAGTGGTCGAATCGGAACTGACCGATTTCGACGCCGACCAACGGTTGCTGGCGATGAGCGGCATTTCACTGGTGATTTTTACCAGCGTCGGCTGCGCCAGTTGCCGTTTTGCCCGTGAGCAGTTGCCCAGGCTCGAACTGGCGGTCGATCGGCTGTGCTGGATCGATGCCGGGAGCAATGGCGGGGTGGTCGAGCGTTATCGGGTCTTTCATTTGCCGGCACTGTTTGTGGTGCGCGACGGTGAGTATTTCGGGGCGCTACAGTCGCGCCTGACCCGCACAGCGCTCAACGAGGCTGTGGATCAGGCGCTGAATCGACCAGCAGAGGAGTTGCCATGACAGGCACAGTCGCCAAGCCGACAATCGGCATTATCGGGACCGGCGCGATCGGTGGTTTCTACGGGCTGATGCTGGCGCGTGCCGGTTTCGATGTGCATTTTCTGTTGCGCAGCGAGTTTTCCGCGGTGGCCGAACGCGGCTTGCATCTCGACCATGCGTCGTTGGGCCCGCTGACCTTGAACCCGGTCCAGGCCTATTCGTCGGCTGCCGACATGCCGCCCTGTGACTGGCTGCTGGTGGGCGCCAAAACCACCAGTAACGAGGACCTGGCACCGGCCATTATTCAAGCCGCGGCACCTGATGCCAAAGTGCTGTTGCTGCAAAATGGCCTGGACGTCGAAGACCGTCTGCGCGAGTTGCTCCCCGATTCACTGCACCTGCTGGGCGGGCTTTGTCTGATCTGCGTCCATCGCGTCGGCCCCGGGGTCATCACCCATCAAGCGCTGGGGGCGGTGAATGTCGGCTACCACAGTGGCCCTGCCGCCGATGCACAGGCACGCATGAACATCGTCGAGGAGGGCGCCGGGTTGTTCCGCACTGCCGGTATCGACGCCCAGGCCATGCCGAATCTGCAGCAGGCGCGCTGGCAGAAGCTGGTCTGGAATATTCCCTACAACGGCCTGTCGGTGCTGCTTGGGGCCAGCACCACGCCGTTGATGGCGGATGCCGACAGCCGCGCGCTGATTCAGGCCTTGATGGCCGAAGTTGTTCAGGGGGCCAAGGCCTGTGGTCATGACATGCCGCCGGGTTACGCCGATTATCTGTTCATGATGACCGAGAAAATGCCCGACTACTGGCCGAGCATGCATCACGATTTTCTGCACAAGCGGCCGCTGGAACTGGACGCCATCTACACTCGGCCACTGGCAGCGGCGAAGGCGGCGGGATGTGAGTTGCCGCGAATCGAGGCCTTGTATCGCAGCTTGAGTTTTATCGACCGACGTAACCACTGAGTCGGTCAAAAGAAGGGGGAAGGGCATGGCAAATGTCATAGACGACAAACTGGTGCTGGCAATTTCTTCGCGAGCGCTGTTCGATTTGAGCGAGAGCCACAAGGTCTATCTGTCGAGCGGCGTCGAGGCTTATCGGCAGTACCAGATCGAACACGAAGACGAAATTCTCGAGCCCGGCGATGCATTCCCGTTGGTGGAAAAACTCCTGAACCTGAACACCCGTCTCGGCCGCGCCCGGGTCGAGGTGATCCTGGTGTCGCGCAACAGCGCCGACACCGGCCTGCGGGTTTTCAACTCGATTCATCACTATGGCCTGTCGATCTCGCGTGCGGCATTCGTCGGCGGGCGCAGTCCTTATCCGTACCTCAAGGCTTTTGGTTGCGACCTGTTTCTTTCGACCCATGCCGAAGACGTGCGCAATGCGCTGGATGCCGGATTCGCCGCAGCGACTATTCTGTCAGGCGGTGCCAGTCGCGCCGCCAGCGACGAATTGCGCATTGCTTTCGACGGTGACGCGGTGCTGTTTTCCGACGAGTCGGAGCGGGTCTATCAGTCGGGAGGCCTGGCGGCGTTTCAGGCGAGCGAGCGTGAGGCGGCCCGCGAGCCTTTGCGTGGCGGGCCGTTCAAGGGCTTCCTCGCGGCGCTCAATCTGTTGCAGCGCGAGTTCCCCGATGATGCCTGTCCGATCCGCACCGCGCTGGTGACCGCGCGATCGGCGCCGGCTCATGAACGGGTGATCCGCACCTTGCGCGAATGGGACATTCGTCTGGACGAATCGCTGTTTCTTGGCGGCCTGACCAAATCGGCTTTTCTCGAAGCCTTTGCCGCCGACGTATTTTTCGACGATCAGGCAGGCCATTGCGAGCTGGCCCGTGAAGTGGTCGCCACCGGGCACGTGCCCCATGGCATCAGTAACGAGCCGTCGGTTTAAAGCCCGGCGGTTCAATGCGTTGCGCCGGGCGCCGCACTCGCCACGGCACTGCTAAGCTGAATCAATCTCCGCCATGTTGGCATTCGAGGAGGTCATATGATTCGTTCGATGCTGTATGCCACTGACTTGGGTCTGTACGCACCATTGGTGATGCAGCATGCCTTGGAACTGGCTCGAACATTCAATGCCGACTTGTATGTGGTACACGCGGTAGAGCCCATGGGGCTGTTTGCCGAATCCGTGTTGCAGAGCTATCTCGACGAGAAGGCCTTGAACGAATTTCACAGTCAGGGTCTGAACAATGTGATCGCCAATATTCAGCAACGGGTGCTCGACAACTTTCGTGAAGAGCTGGGGGATGAAGGAGAGCAGGATTTGCAGCGGATTCAGGCAGTGCGAGTGCTGCAGGGCGATCCGTCGCAGGTGATTCTCGACCAGGCACAGAAACTCTCTGTCGATTTGCTGATCGTAGGAAGTCACAGCCATGGTGCTGGCGCGGAAACGCCGTTGGGCCGAACCGCTGCGCGCGTGTTGCAACTGGCCAGGGTGCCGGTCTATCTGGTGCCGCTGGTGGAGCGTCGCCGCAAAGAGGATCGCTAGAACACGAATAATGGCATTTTGACAAAAAGTTCTAGATTTATTGGTCGAACCATTAATATAGTTATATACCGTCGCTGATGCCCGTGGCGTCTACCTGCTTTGAGGGATTCATATGAAGCTTCAACAATTGCGCTACATCTGGGAAGTGGCGCACCACGACCTCAACGTTTCTGCTACAGCCCAAAGCCTCTACACCTCGCAACCGGGCATCAGCAAACAGATTCGTCTGCTGGAAGACGAATTGGGGGTCGAGGTTTTCGCCCGCAGCGGCAAGCATCTGACCCGCGTTACCCCGGCCGGCGAGCGCATCATCACCACCGCTGGTGAGATCCTGCGCAAAGTTGAAAGCATCAAACAGATCGCCCAGGAATTCTCCAACGAGAAAAAAGGCACCCTGTCGATCGCCACCACCCACACCCAGGCGCGTTATGCATTGCCGCCGGTGATCAGCAATTTCATCAAGCAATACCCGGACGTTGCCCTGCACATGCACCAGGGTTCGCCGATGCAGATCGCCGAGATGGCCGCGGACGGCACCGTCGATTTCGCCATCGCCACCGAAGCCCTGGAGCTGTTCGGTGACCTGGTGATGATGCCGTGCTATCGCTGGAACCGCTGCGTGGTCGTGCCTCAAGGCCATCCGTTGACCAAGCTGTCGAAGCTGACCCTCGAAGCCCTGGCCGAATACCCGATCGTGACGTACGTGTTCGGTTTCACCGGCCGTTCGAAACTCGACGAAGCCTTCAGCCATCGTGGCCTGACACCGAAAGTGGTGTTCACTGCCGCCGACGCCGACGTGATCAAGACTTATGTTCGTCTGGGGCTGGGCGTCGGCATCGTGGCGAAAATGGCGGTCGATACCAAGCTCGATAGCGACCTGGTGGTGCTCGATGCCAGCGAGTTGTTTGAATCCAGCATTACCAAAATCGGTTTCCGTCGCGGCACTTTCCTGCGTGGCTTCATGTGCGACTTCATCGAAAAGTTCGCTCCGCACCTGACCCGCGAAGTGATGGCCAAGGCCATTCAGTGCCACAACAAGCAGGAACTGGAAGAGCTGTTCGACGGCGTCGAACTGCCGGTCCATTAAGCGTCAACAGACGCTAGACCACCTCGGTGACAGCAAACTGTTGCCGAGCGCCCGCCACCAGAATCTCCACTTCATCCCCTTCGAACTTGCCCAGCAGGCTTTTGCCCAGCGGCGAGCGAGGGGTGATGACGGTAATCAGTTGCCCCACCAGATCAACCTTCAACCCGGCTGCGTCGGGGGCCAGGAACAGCCATTGTTCGCGACCCTTTTCGTCTTCCAGGCCGAGCAGGGCGCCGACCTCGATGCCGCGCCGCTCGTCATAAGGCCGCAGTGTCAGGTTCTGGCAAAGGGTCAATGACAGCCTGATTTCCTCCACTCGCCTGGCCTGCCCGGCCGCCAGATAAGACGCCTCCAGCCCCAGGGTGTCGTACTTGTTTTCGGCTATGTTTTCTTCGTGGGTCGCGGTTTCGTAAGCGGTTTGCGCGGCACGCTCGGCGATGTCGAGATCAATCCGCAGCTTGTCGATAATCAGTTGGTGGACGGTCGGCTTGTGCATAGAGAGCTTCATGATCAATCGCAGAATTGCAGGACGTTGGCGCGGCTTTTTTCGCTCGGCGCGGTCTGGTCTTGTTGCAGCCAGAACTGACATTTTGGATTGGCCAGATTGTGTTTACTGCTTCTGGCCTGTTCCACCATTTGTTGCTGGTCGTTCCTGCGCAGGTGTTCCTCGTACTGTTCGAACATCGGGTTCTGTGGTGCGGGTTGCTCAATCACCGGCGGTTTGGCCAGTTGTTCCACCGCTTGGGCCAAGGGTGCCAATTGCTCGTTGAACAACAGGCGCCAGGCGAGCCAACAGGTCAGTGCGATCGCGATAAATCCCAGCCACAAACCGAGGGCGATGCTGCCGGTCAGTTGCAGCGCATTGAGCTGGATCGGCATGGAGCGGCGCGGGTGGGGACGGTAGGGCATGACTGCCTCCTGGCGGGTGGTCGCGGGCGAGTGGCGATTGTCGCACGAAGATTAATCGTCGTCGGCTCTTCTGCGCGGGGTAATTTATGCGGACAATCGGCGCTTTTGCCAACGGGAACCTGGAATGTCTGAAATGAAAACCCGCTGGGATATTTTTTGCACCGTGGTCGACAATTTCGGCGACATCGGTGTGACCTGGCGTCTGGCCCGCCAACTGGTGGCCGAACATTCAGTGACGGTGCGCTTGTGGGTCGATGACCTGCGGGCCTTCGAGCGGTTGTGTCCAGAAATCGACATCCACGCCGCGCAGCAGTGGCAGCAGGGTGTCGAGGTGCGACAGTGGTCAGCGGACTGGCAACCCACCGACGCTGCAGATGTCGTTATCGCCGCGTTCGCCTGCCAGTTGCCGAGTGCTTATATGGAGGCCATGGCCGAACGGGAAAAGCCGCCGCTGTGGATGAACCTCGATTATCTGAGCGCCGAAGACTGGGTCGTCGGTTGTCACGGCTTGCCGTCGGTGAAGTACAAGAACGTGCAGAAGTTCTTTTTCTTCCCGGGCTTTCGCAAGGGCACCGGTGGCTTGCTGCGTGAGAGCGGATTGCTCGAGCGGCGTCGGCAGTTTCAGCAAAGCCCCGAGGCTCAGCGAGAATTCCTGCAAGGCCTGGGGGTTGAACGCGCCCCGAATGCACAGCTGATCTCGCTGTTCGCCTACGAAAATACCGGGCTGGCCAGTTGGCTCGACGCCATGGCTGCCGACTCGACGCCCACTCACCTGCTGGTGCCCGAGGGGCGGATTCTCGGCGACGTCGAACGTTGGCTCAGAGTGGGCGGGCTGACGGCCGGCGCGGTGCATGTGCGCGGCGTCCTGACCGTGCAAGTGCTGCCGTTCGTCCGACAGGATCAATATGACCTGCTGCTGTGGAGCTGCGATTTCAACGCCGTGCGCGGCGAAGATTCCTTTGTTCGCGCGCAATGGGCAGGCCGGCCACTGCTCTGGCACATCTATCGGCAGGACGAAGATATCCACCTGGACAAGCTCGACGCCTTCCTGACCCTGTACATCCAAGGCCTGTCCAAACCTGCTGGCGAGGCGATCAGCGGTCTATGGCGGGCGTGGAATGCAGGTGAGACAATGGGCGAGCACTGGAAATCAACCCGCAAACATTGGCCGGAACTGGAAAAACATGCCGAGGCGTGGTGTCTGGAACAAGCCTTGCAGGCAGATCTTGCCGCAGCGCTGGTACAGTTTTACCTAAATTGGATATGATACGCGGCCTAGATTTTTGTAAATCCCATCCAAATTCGGATATTCGCAATGAAAACTGGTAAAGAACTGAAACCCGGTATGGTAATCCGTATCGACAACGATCCTTGGCTGGTTCAGAAAGCTGAATTCACCAAGTCGGGTCGTAACAGCGCGATCATGAAGACCAAGCTGAAAAACCTGCTGACCGGTTACAAGACCGAAACCGTTTACAGCGCTGACGACAAGCTGGACGACGTAATCCTCGACCGCAAAGAAGCGACCCTGTCCTTCATCAGCGGCGACTCCTACACGTTCATGGACACCACTGACTACACCATGTACGAGCTGAACGCTGAAGACATCGAAGCCGTTCTGCCTTTCGTTGAAGAAGGCATGACTGATGTTTGCGAAGCGATCTTCTTCGAAGAGCGTCTGGTTTCCGTAGAACTGCCGACCACTATCGTGCGTCAGGTTGACTACACCGAAGGTTCCGCTCGCGGTGACACTTCCGGCAAGGTGATGAAGCCTGCCAAACTGAAGAACGGTACCGAGCTGTCGGTTGCTGACTTCATCGAAATCGGCGACATGATCGAGATCGATACCCGCGAAGGCGGTTCCTACAAAGGCCGTGCTAAATAAGCACTGCTTGAGGAATGAAAAAGCCCGACCATTGAGTCGGGCTTTTTTGTGGGCGCTGTTTCGTCCTTGGAGTCAGACGGCAACGTGCAGGCGTACATCGACGTTGCCACGGGTGGCGTTGGAGTACGGGCAGACCTGGTGGGCGGCGTCGACCAGGCTTTGCGCATCGGCTTGTTCAAGGCCAGGCAGGCTGATGTGCAGGTCGATGTCCAGACCGAAACCGCCAGGGATCTGACCGATGCCGACATGGGCGGTGATCGAGGCGTCATCCGGGATTTTGCGTTTGGTCTGGCTGGCGACGAATTTCAGCGCGCCAATGAAGCAGGCGGAATAACCGGCGGCGAACAGTTGTTCAGGGTTGGTTGCCGCACCGCCAGCGCCACCGAGTTCTTTCGGGGTCGCGAGTTTGACGTCGAGGACGTTGTCGCTGGAGATCGAACGACCGTCACGGCCGCCGGTGGAGGTTGCGATTGCGGTGTAGAGAGTTTGCATGGTGTGAGCCTCGTTCTGGATTGTGTGTTTTGCGCTAAATGTTTGTGCGCTAAGTAAGTGCGAGATGAATTTAGCTAGCTAATATTTAGTACGCAAGATAAATTTTTGAAAAAAATTGATCCAGCCCACCACCTGGAGATTCGATCAGGAGGGAGATGCTGGAGATAGAGGCTTTCGTGCGGGATTTATGCGAAGTGAATTTTTTGCGACGGGGAGGGCGACTTCGCGGGCAAGCCTCGCTCCTACGGGTTTTCAGTCGATAACAAATTTGTAAACGACACAAAACCCGTAGGAGCGAGGCTTGCCCGCGAAGAACGATAACGCGGTCTAAAGGCTGTCTTGCAGGTGGCTGCGCAGCTCCTGGAGATCCGCTTGCAGCTTTTTCAAATGTTCCAGCGTCTGCCCGCTGGCGCCGAGGATGCACTGCGGAATATCGCGCGCTTTGTCTCGCAACGCATGGCCTTGCTCGGTGAGTTCGACAATCACCACCCGTTCATCTTCGCGGCTGCGGGTGCGGCTCAGCAGGCCCTCGGCTTCCAGGCGCTTGAGCAGCGGGGTGAGGGAGCCGGGATCGGTCAGCAGTCGGCTGCTGATTTCACCGACCGTCACCCCGTCCTTTTCCCACAACACCATCATTGCAAGGTACTGCGGATACGTCAGGCCCAGCGCTTGCAGCAGCGGCTTGTAGACCTTGGTCATCAGCAAGGAAGTGGAATGCAGGGCGAAGCAGACCTGATTGTCCAGCAGCAGGTTATCGCAGTTGTCCGGGGTGTTGCGCTCGGTGTTCATTTCAAAGCCTTGATCAGTGATCGTCATGAATCTAGCGGGCGAATCTTTAATGCGCCAGATAATTATGGACTAGTGGCGGTCCAGATTGGTTTGCAGCGCCAGATCCCACGGTGGGATGGGGCTGAAACGGGTCTTCAGGTATTCCAGCAACAAGCGGCTGCGCGAGCTGGGCTGCTGCTCCAGGCGTAACGCATAAATGCCGGTGCTTTCCGGTTTTGGCAGACCGTTTTCGCAGAACAGCGGCAGCAGCTCGCCGCGTAATAGATATTCGCTGGCCAGCCACGTCGGCAAATGCGCGACGCCCAACCCGGCCAGTGCGCCGCAGACCAGCGCCTCGGCATTGTTGGCGCTCATGCGGATTCGCGCAGGCCGGTGCAAATGCATCTGCCCATCCCGCTCGAAGCGCCAGGCGAACGGCGGAGCCAGGCCATCCCAATCCAGACCGTCGTGGTCGACCAATTGCGCCGGCTCGGTCGGCAGGCCACGGCGTTGCAGGTAATCGGGGCTGGCGCAAGCGATGCGCACCATGCTCGCCAACGGCGTGGCCACCAGTCGGGTATCGGCCATTTGCCCGGCACGCAGTACCAGGTCGACCTTGCCCAGGTTCGAACCCTGCATGTCGACAAAGCTGTCGATCAAGTGCAATTGCACGTCGAGGCCGGGGTAAAGGGTCAGGAAGTCGGCAATCACCGGTGCCAGATGGCGTCGTCCGAACGCTGCCGGCGCATCGACCCGAATCAAGCCTTCCGGCGCATTGCTCAGGGACACCGCTTCCGCCCGCGCCAGCCGCAGCTCCGCGACGATCCGCCGCGCGCGCTCGGCAAAGGCCAAGCCTGCCGGAGTAGCCCGCACCGCGTGGGTGCTGCGAAGGAACAGCTGGCTGCCGACGGCACTTTCCAGGCTGTCGATGCGTCGCGCCACGGCCGATGGCGTCAGGGGATGACGGCGGGATGCAGCGGAAAAACTGCCGGTTTCCAGCACATCCAGAAACAGCCCGAGTTGTTCGGTCAATTGATTGGGGTTCATGGCTTCATCAACGCTTGTGCGAATTTGGCACAGCCATTGTGCGTTGCTGTGCGTTTCCCTGCCAGAGCCGACTGCGTAGGATGAACGGCCTGACAAGAGGAAAATCGCCTGTGATTGAGTTCGTGATGTACCTGGTTTTTGGCGCCGCCCTGGGCACCCTCGGCGGACTCTTCGGCATTGGTGGCGGGTTGGTGGCGATTCCGCTGCTGGGCGTGTGGTGCGGTCTCGATCAGCAGGTCGCCCAAGGCACGGCGCTGGTGATGGTGGTGCCGAACGTGATGCTGGCGCTATGGCGCTATCACCAGCGCAATCGCATCGAATTGCGTCATGCGCTGCCATTGGCTTCGATGGGATTTTGCTTCGCCTGGATCGGTTCGATCTGGGCGGTGGGCGTTGATGCGCAAACCATGCGGGTGGGCTTCGTTGCGTTCCTGGTCGCGCTGTCGGCCTACAACTTGATGCGAATGTTCACCGCCACCGCGCCGGCGTCTTCGCAGATGCATTATTCATGGCCGTGGCTGGGGGTGCTCGGCGCGGCTTCCGGGACCATGGGCGGGTTGTTTGGCGTGGGTGGGGCGGTGGTGGCAACGCCGGTGTTGACCAGTCTGTTTGGCACCAGCCAAGTGGTTGCCCAGGGCTTGTCGCTGGCGCTGGCATTGCCGAGCACGGGCGTCACGTTGGCGACTTATGCGGTGCACCATCAGGTGCACTGGGCGATCGGTATACCGTTGGCGGTCGGTGGATTGATGAGCATCAGTTGGGGCGTGAGAATCGCCCACGCACTGCCGGAGCGGCTGTTGCGCGGGCTGTTCTGTGGGTTTCTGGTGTGCTGCGCGGTGATGCTCGCCTTTAAAGTTTGAAGCCTTCGACGATGTGCTCGGCCAGGCATTCGGTGATCGGCGAAGGGTTGTTCAGGTTGCGGATCAGCATGATGCTGGCTTCCGGCAGCAGGGGAAGGTCCTGGTCGGCGCCGAGGATGCGCATGTCTGGTGTGATCAGGCTTTCCAGTTGCGCGGTGATCGCAAGCCCCGCGCTGACCACCGCCATCAATGCCGACAGGCTGGAGCTGTTATAGGCAATGCGGTAATCGCGGCCCATGGCGTCCAGCGCATTACACGCCCAGACACGGCAGAAACAATCACTGTTGAACATCGCCAGCGGCAGCGGCGTCTGCTCGTGGGCGTTGAAGCATTGGGCTTCGGCCCAGACAAAACGCTCCTTGCGCAACAACTGGCCGATCTCGTTACCCGGCTCGCGGGTGACGATGGACAGGTCCAGGTCCTGGCGCTGCAACAGTTGCCGGGTCGATTCGCAATGAACCTCGATCTGGATCAGCGGGTAGAACTGCGCGAAGCGCGACAGAATGCCCGGCAGAAAGCGCATCACGTAATCGTCGGGCGTGCCGATGCGCACCGTACCGACCATGTGCGGCTCGCGCAGGGTATTGAAGACTTCGCTGTGAAGTTTGAGGATGCGTCGCGCATAGCCCAACAACACCTGGCCTTCGGCGGTCAGCTTGACCTGGCGCCCGTCGCGTTCGAACAGCTGGCGCTGCAACACGTCCTCTTCCAGGCGTTTCATCTGCATGCTCACCGCCGACTGGGTGCGGTTGACCATTTCCCCGGCGCGGGTAAAGCCGCCCTGATCGGCGATCGCGACGAAGGTGCGCAGTACATCGGTGTCGATACTGGGGTAGGCGGACATTCATCAATCTCCGAGATGTATGCCATCAGAAACATTCGTTGGATTGATCTTAGCGCTGGAGCGAGACTGGATCCATCCCTAAAGGAGGGCTACACGATGAAAGGTCACAACGAGCATGTAACGGAAGAAAAATTCTCAATCCACGCGGTATCCGATCTGCTGCACAAGTTTAGTCGCTGGTACGAACTTCACCGTGAACGTGAATTACTGGCGAGCTTGAGCGACGAAGCACTGAAGGATATCGGCGTGAGCCGCGCAGATGTGGAGCATGAGGCAGTAAGACCGTTCTGGGATGATCCGATGCATAAATGATGATGCCATCGCTACACAAACCGCTTTCGGGTGAGGTAGGTTGCGAGCAGACAAGGAGATGCTCATGCCCGCCACACTGTCCTTTTCCCTCAAACAGGCTCGGCGTCTGGCGCTGGCCGCCCAAGGGTTCAATGGGCGCCAGCCGCCGGCGGCGATCAAACCGGTTCAGCTCAATCGGCTGATCGAACGGCTCGGAATTCTGCAGATCGATTCGGTCAATGCGTTGGTGCGTTCGCACTACCTTCCCTTGTTTTCCCGTCTTGGCAATTACTCAACCGACTTGCTCGATCAGGCTGCCTGGAGTCAGGGCCGTCGGCGCACGTTATTCGAGTATTGGGGCCACGAAGCGTCGTTATTGCCGTTGTCGATGTACCCCTTGATGCGCTGGCGCATGCAGCGCGCAGCCCGCGGCGAAGACATTTACCAGCAACTGGCGCGTTTCGGTCGTGAGCAGCAGGACACGATTCGCCGCGTTTTAGCGTCGGTCCAGGAACTCGGTGCGCTGGGGGCAGGCAGCCTGTCGACCCGTGAGGAACGGGCAGGGCCGTGGTGGGACTGGAGCGCCGAAAAGCATGCACTGGAATGGTTGTTCGCCGCCGGTGAAGTGACCGTGGCCGGTCGGCGCGGGTTCGAACGGCTTTATGATTTGCCGGAGCGGGTGATTCCTTCGGCGATTCTTCAGCAGCCCTTGCTCAGTGAAGCCGAGGCCCAGCGCGGGTTGTTGCTGCATGCGGCCACGGCGTTGGGCGTCGGCACGGAAAAGGACTTGCGGGACTATTTTCGCTTGAACCCGGCAGACAGCCGGCCGCGTTTGGCGGAACTGGTCGAGGGCGGTGAGCTGCTGGTCTGTGAGGTTGAAGGCTGGCGGCAACCGGCCTATTGCCTGGCTGAGTCGAAGGTGCCGCGCAAGGTCGAGGCCAGTGCGCTGCTTTCACCATTCGATTCGCTGATCTGGGAGCGCAGCCGTACCGAGCGCTTGTTCGATTTCCGTTATCGGTTGGAGATTTATACGCCGCAGCACAAGCGGGTCTACGGCTATTACGTCCTGCCGTTTTTGCACAATGAGCGGATTGCTGCGCGGGTCGATTTGCGAGCCGAACGAGCGTCGGGCCGGTTGGCGGTGCATGCCGTGCATGAGGAAGAGCCGGGGCTGGATGATGAAGGGATGCGGGCTTTGGCGGTCAATCTGCGGCGGATGGCCAATTGGTTGGGGCTTGAGCGGGTTCAGCTGAATTGCCCGCGGGCGAGTGCGGCGCGGTTGCGGGGGGCGTTGGCTCAAATGGGTGGTGATTGAGCTGACGCCTTCGCGGGCAAGCCTCGCTCCTACAGGTTTTATGTCGTCCACCGGAAATGTGAACGACCCAAAACCTGTAGGAGCGAGGCTTGCCCGCGAAGGGCTTAACGCGATTTAACGGCGGACTTGCTTCAGGGTCTCGGCAATCAAAAACGCCAGTTCCAGCGACTGATCGGCATTCATCCGCGGGTCGCAATGGGTGTGGTAACGATCCGACAACCCATCTTCGGTAATCGGCCGCGCGCCGCCAATGCATTCGGTGACGTTCTGCCCGGTCATTTCGATGTGGATGCCGCCGGCATAACTGCCTTCCGCTTCGTGAACCTGGAAGAACTGTTTCACCTCGCCCAGGATCTGTGCGAAGTCGCGGGTCTTGTAGCCGCTGCTGGCCTTGATGGTGTTGCCGTGCATCGGGTCGGAGCTCCAAAGCACCTGCTTGCCTTCGCGTTGCACCGCGCGGATCAGCTGCGGCAGGTGATCACCAACCTTGTTCGCGCCCATCCGCGCAATCAGGTTCAGGCGACCCGGGTCATTGTCCGGGTTGAGCACATCGATCAGGCGAATCAGGTCTTCAGGGTTCATGCTCGGGCCGACCTTGACCCCGATCGGGTTATGCACCCCACGCAGGAATTCGACGTGAGCGCCGTCCAGTTGACGGGTACGGTCACCGATCCACAGCATGTGGGCCGAGCAGTCGTAGTAGTCGTTGGTCAGGCTGTCGCGACGCACGAAGGCTTCTTCGTAGTTCAGCAGCAGCGCTTCGTGGGCGGTGAAGAAGCTGGTTTCGCGCAGTTGCGGCGAGCTGTCCATGCCGCAGGCGCGCATGAAGGCCAGGGTTTCATCGATGCGATCGGCCAGGTGGCTGTATTTCTCGGCCAGTGCCGAGTTGGCGATGAAGTCCAGGTTCCATTTGTGTACCTGATGCAGGTCGGCAAAGCCGCCCTGGGCAAAGGCGCGCAGCAGGTTCAGGGTCGCGGTGGACTGGTGGTAGGACTGCAGCAGGCGGTCCGGGTCCGGCACGCGGCTTTTTTCGTCGAAACCGATGCCGTTGACGATGTCGCCACGGTAGGCCGGCAGCGTCACGCCGTTGATGGTTTCATCGTTGGCCGAACGGGGTTTGGCGAACTGACCGGCCATGCGTCCGACTTTGACCACCGGGCAACCGGCGGCGAAAGTCATGACGATCGCCATTTGCAGCAACACTTTAAAGGTGTCGCGAATTTTCGCGGCGGAGAATTCGGCGAAGCTTTCGGCGCAGTCGCCGCCCTGCAACAGAAACGCCCGGCCCTGGGTGACTTCGGCAAACTGACGGCGCAACTCCCGCGCTTCACCGGCAAACACCAGTGGCGGATAGCTCGCCAGGGTTTGCTCGACGTGCAGCAAATGCGCCGCGTCGGGGTATTGAGGTTGTTGCTGGATCGGCAGGGCGCGCCAGCTGTCAGGGCTCCAGGGTTGGCTCATCGCAGTCTCTAGTGTTTTACGCTCGGACGGTTATGTTATCAGCAATTAGTGCGTGACCTGTTCCCGTCGCTTCGCGGACAATTGCGCCTTTGCCGCTTTATGTTGCGGTTTATCGCGTTGCCGGGGCCGGTAACGATCGGGAGACGAAATGACTGAGGAGCGCGTCGAGCATCTGCTCGCCGAGGTACAGGATGAGTTCGGCGTGATTCGCGTGCTGGAAGTGGCCGATTACCGTTTCCTGGAGTTCGGTGACGCCATCGAACAGAGCTGCGTGTTCACCGCCGACCCGAGCTGGCTCGAGTACGATTACACCCGCGCGATGCTGATTGGTGCGCTGTGCCACGAGCAGCCGGAAAGCGCGCTGTTCCTCGGCCTTGGCGCCGGGACACTGACCCAGGCTTGCTTGAAGTTCCTGCCACTGGAAGATGTCGAAGCCATCGAGCTGCGCCCTGACGTACCGCGCCTGGCCATCGAATACCTGGGGCTGGATGACGATCCGCGGCTGTACATCCGCGTCGGCGATGCGCTGGAGTTGCTCGATACGGCTGAACCGGCCGATCTGATTTTCGTCGACCTGTATACCGATGTCGGGCCGGGTGTCGGGCATCTGGCCTGGAGCTTTCTGGAAAACTGTCAGAAACGCTTGAATCCGGGTGGCTGGCTGGTGATCAACCAGTGGGCCACCGACGACGGCAAGCCGTTGGGCGCAGCGTTGTTGCGCGGTCTCTATCACCGGCATTACTGGGAACTGCCGGTGAAGGAGGGCAACGTGATTCTGATCGTGCCATCGGAGCTGGATCAGGAGCTGGACATGGAAGGGCTGATCGCCCGCGCGGAAGGCCTGGCGCCGCGATTGGGGTATTCGTTGCGATCGTTGATCAAGGATATTCGGCCGGCGACTTAATACGATGAGGTCATCTGTGGCGAGGGAGCTTGCTCCCGCTTGAGTGCGCAGCACTCACAAAATCTGTATTGATGTACAAGGATTGTTGGGGCCGCTTCGCAGCCCAGCGGGAGCAAGCTCCTCGCCACAAAAGCCGATCTGTCAGCAGCCTTTGAAGACGCCCGGCCGCTTCTCGATCATCGACCGCACACCCTCCTTGGCGTCCTCGCTGTTGAGCAATTTCTTCACCAGCGCCGGCAATGCCTGGGCCGCAGCAGTTTCACCCTCATAGCGCGCCTGGCGCGCAGACATCAACGTCGCCTGAACCCCCAGCGGCGCCTGCCGGGCGATCCTCTCAGCCAACTCGATCGCCCGTGGCAGCAAGTCCTCGCTGGCCATGACTTCCTGCACCAGGCCCAGATGCAAGGCGTCATGTGCGTCGAATTCATCGCCGGTGAGCAGCCAGCGCATGGCATTGCCCCAGCCGGCGACCTGATGCAGGCGCAAGGTGGCGCCGCCGAACGGGAAGATCCCGCGCTGCACTTCCTTCTGGGCAAAACGGGTATTGCTGGCGCACAGATTGATGTCGGCGGCCAGCATCAATTCGATGCCCACGGTCAGGCAGTAGCCTTGCGCCGCGACAATCACCGGTTTGCTGACGCGGGGGCCGCCGAACACACCCCAGGGATCGCAGCCGCCGTGCGGTGCCTGCCAGCCTTCGGCCAGGGCTGCGCCGGCGCTGACCAGGTCGAGCCCGGCAGTGAAATGCTCGCCATGGCCGAACACCACCGCGACCCGCGCCTCAGTGTCGGCGTCGAATTCGCCATAGGCCAGGCTGAGCGCATTGAGCAGGTCGAGGTCGAAGGCATTGCGCTTGGCCACCCGATCCAGGCCGATCATCAGGACATGACCGTGTCTTTCAAGGGTTACACGACTGGGGCTGGGCTGATTCATGGAGCATTTCCTCGGGCGGGAAGGGTGCGTCAGACCAAAGGTCTGCGTCGCAAGGGTGAACCGTTTTAGCGCCATCGTCAGCAGGGCCGGGCCTTTGCAAAATAGACGGTTGTACGATTATCCGCAAAGCCCGTGACACAACGGCGTATGCCGGTTTTTTCCGATAAAAAAAGCTCCCTTTTTGGCCGAATTCCGGTATAGTGCGCGCCGGCCTTTAACCGGGCCGCGTTTAGGTAGCGCAATTCCCCGAAGCCAGCTTCGGCTGCACGTCCCCAGCGGACTCTTCCTTGACGATTCTTTTCATTCATTCGTTTTCGCAAATCCCCGCCGACAAAGCTGCCAGGGCGACTCTTGAGTCTCAACACGGCATGCGCAGCTTTGGAGCATGGGTCTTTGCGGATGCACTTAGAGGCAGACCCATGACCCAGGAAATCGGCGGCTTCGCCGCTCTTGAACTTCACCCTAATATTGTCGCTGCAGTAGTCGCTACCGGCTATGAAGAGCCTTCGGCCATTCAGCAGCAGTCGATCCCGATCATTCTCGCCGGTCACGATATGATTGGCCAGGCGCAAACCGGTACCGGTAAAACCGCTGCCTTTGCCCTGCCGATCCTGCACCGCATTGATCCGTCCAAGCGCGAGCCGCAAGCTCTGATCCTGGCCCCAACTCGTGAGTTGGCGCTACAAGTTGCAACCGCTTTCGAAACCTACGCCAAGCAAATGCCGGGCGTAACTGTTGTGGCTGTCTACGGCGGCGCGCCGATGGGCCCACAATTGAAAGCAATCCGTAATGGCGCACAGATTGTTGTCGCCACTCCGGGTCGTCTGTGCGACCACCTGCGTCGCGACGAAAAAGTCCTGACTACCGTGAACCACCTGGTTCTCGACGAAGCGGACGAAATGCTCAAACTGGGCTTCATGGACGACCTGGAAGTTATCTTCAAGGCCATGCCGGAAACCCGTCAGACCGTATTGTTCTCGGCCACCCTGCCGCAATCGATCCGTGCCATCGCCGAACGCCACCTGCGCGATCCGAAGCACGTGAAGATCCAGAGCAAGACTCAGACCGTTACCGCGATCGAACAGGCTCACCTGTTGGTTCACGCTGACCAGAAGACTTCTGCCGTTCTCAGCTTGCTGGAAGTGGAAGATTTCGACGCCCTGATCATGTTCGTGCGCACCAAGCAAGCGACCCTGGACCTGGCCAGTGCCCTGGAAGCCAAAGGCTACAAAGCCGCTGCGCTGAACGGTGACATTGCTCAGAACCAGCGTGAGCGCGTCATCGAATCCCTCAAGGATGGCCGTCTGGACATCGTTGTGGCGACCGACGTTGCCGCTCGGGGCCTGGACGTTCCGCGTATCACTCACGTGTTCAACGTTGATATGCCGTACGACCCGGAATCCTACGTTCACCGTATCGGCCGTACCGGCCGTGCCGGTCGCGAAGGTCGCGCGCTGCTGCTGGTCACTCCTCGTGAGCGCCGCATGCTGCAAGTGATCGAGCGTGTTACCGGTCAGAAAGTTGCCGAAGTTCGCCTGCCGGACGCTCAAGCTGTTCTCGATGCCCGCATCAAGAAACTGACCAACAGCCTGTCGCCGCTGGTAGGCGATGCCGAATCGACTCACGGTGATCTGCTGGATCGTCTGACTGCCGACATCGGTTGCAGCCCGCGTGCCCTGGCCGCAGCCCTGCTGCGCAAGGCTACCAACGGTCAAGCGCTGACCCTGGCCGCCATCGAGAAAGAGCGCCCACTGGTGCCGAACAATGCACCGCGTGGCGATCGTCCAGAGCGTTCCGGTGATCGTCCGGACCGTGGTGACCGCGAGCGTCGTGCTCCGATCCCGCTGGCCGAAGGTCGTGCTCGTTGCCGTACCGCGCTGGGTGCGCGTGATGGTATCGCTGCCAAGAACCTGCTGGGCGCTATCCTCAACGAAGGTGGTCTGGCGCGTGAAGCCATCGGTCGCATCCAGGTGCGTGACAGCTTCAGCCTCGTCGAGCTGCCGGAAGATGGTCTGGAGCGTCTGCTGACCAAGCTGAAGGACACTCGCGTTGCCGGTAAGCAGTTGAAGCTGCGTCGCTACCGCGAAGATTGATCCGCCCCCGGGCTGATTGATCGCACATAAAAAATCCCCGACTGGTTCGGGGATTTTTTTTGCCTGATTGTTCCCACGCTCTGCGTCACTAGTGTCCGGTAAAAACTAAAGGGGGAGCTTGCTCCCCCTTGCTGTGCCTGCTTCGT
>NZ_JBXANU010000013.1:0-162060 GCF_058802085.1 Pseudomonas sp. GW822-FHT02G04 | reverse complement strand
GCAGGCACAGCAAGGGGGAGCAAGCTCCCCCTTTAGTTTTTACCGGACACTAGTGACGCGGAGCGTGGGAACGATCGGTACGCTAATCACTTGCCTTGGAATTCGGCCTCACGCTTGGCAATAAACGCCGCCATCCCTTCTTTCTGATCCTGCGTGGCAAACGCCGCATGGAATACCCGGCGTTCAAAACGCACGCCTTCCGACAGGCTGACTTCAAAGGCGCGGTTGACGCTTTCCTTGATCATCATCGCAATCGGCAGCGACTTCTTCGCAATCAATGCCGCGACTTTAAGCGCTTCGTCCACCAGCTCATCTGCCGGTACGATGCGCGCCACGATCCCGCAACGCTCGGCTTCCACCGCATCGATCAAGCGCCCGCTCAGGCACATTTCCATGGCCTTGGCCTTGCCCACGGCGCGGGTCAGGCGCTGGGTGCCGCCCATGCCCGGCAACACGCCGAGGTTGATTTCCGGTTGGCCGAATCTGGCATTGTCGCCGGCCAGAATGAAGTCGCACATCAGCGCCAGTTCGCAGCCACCGCCCAAGGCGAAACCGTTGACCGCAGCAATGATCGGCTTGCGGCGATTGGCCACGCGATCACTGTCACTGAACAGGTCGTCGAGGTAGATCTGCGGGTAGGTCAGCTCGGCCATTTCCTTGATGTCGGCACCAGCGGCGAAGGCTTTTTTCGAGCCGGTCAGCACGATGCAACCGATGTTCGAATCGGCTTCCAGGCCATCGAGGGCGTGGTTCAGTTCACTGACGATTTGGGCATTCAACGCGTTCAAGGCTTGCGGACGGTTGAGGGTGATCAGGCCCACGCGGTCCTTGATCTCCAAAAGAATCGTTTCATAGCTCATAAATAACTCCTGATAAACACTTGATCCCCTGTAGGGGATTCCTTCTCAAAGATTGCGCGAAATGACCATGCGCTGAATGTCGCTGGTGCCTTCGTAGATCTGGCACACCCGCACGTCGCGGTAGATCCGCTCCAGCGGGAAATCGTTCAGGTAACCGTAACCGCCAAGGGTTTGCAACGCCGAGGAGCAAACCTTTTCGGCCATTTCCGAGGCGAACAGCTTGGCCATCGACGCTTCGACCAGCGCCGGTTTGCCGCTGTCGCGCAACGCCGCCGCGTAATGCACCATCTGCCGGGCCACGGCGATCTGGGTCGCCATGTCGGCCAGGCGAAACGCTACCGCCTGGTGTTCGATGATCGGCTTGCCGAAGCTCTCGCGTTCACGGGCGTAGTCGCGGGCCGCTTCGAACGCAGCGCGGGCCATGCCCACCGATTGCGAGGCGATACCGACACGCCCGCCTTCGAGGTTGGCCAGGGCGATCTTGTAGCCTTCGCCCTCCTCACCCAGTCGGTTGGCCACCGGCACTTTCACATCCTCGAAGAGAATCTGGCAGGTATCGGAGGCGTGCTGGCCGAGCTTGTCTTCGACCCGCGCCACTTTGTAGCCCGGCGAATCGGTGGGCACGATCAGCGCGGTGATCCCGCGTTTGCCGGCACTTGGGTCAGTCACCGCAAACACAATCACCACCCCGGCGTTTTGCCCGGAAGTGATGAATTGCTTGCAGCCGTTGAGCACGTAGTGATCGCCTTCCAGCCGGGCACGGGTTTTCAGGCTGCTGGCATCGGAGCCGGCTTGCGGTTCGGTCAGCGCAAATGCACCGAGCATCGCGCCGCCAGCCAGCGGTTTGAGGAAACGTTCTTTCTGGTCGTCGTTGCCGAACTTGAGGATCGGCACGCAACCCACCGAGTTGTGCACGCTCATGATGGTCGAGCAAGCACCGTCGCCGGCGGCGATTTCTTCCAGGGCCATGGCGTAAGCCAGGTAACCGGTGTCACAACCGCCCCACTGCTCCGGCACCAGCATGCCGAAGAAACCCAGGCCGGCCATCTCGCCGATGGCTTCCTTGGGGAAGCGATGTTCGCGGTCCCATTCGGCGGCGAACGGTTTCAGCCGTTCCTGGGCAAACTGCCGGGCCGCGTCGCTGATCTGCAGTTGTTCGTCGTTGGGGATCATGCCAATTCCTTAAAAATCAAGTTGAAACGCAAGACCTGTGAGAGCGGGCTTGTGTGGCGAGGGAGCTTGCTCCCGTTCGACTGCGCAGCAGTCGCAAAGCTTTTGGGGCCGCTTCGCGACCCAGCGGGAGCAAGCTCCCTCGCCACAAAAAAACCACACACAGGTTGCGCCTCATTAGCCTCAGTACAGGCATTCAACGGCCATGGCCGTCGCTTCGCCGCCACCGATGCAGATCGCTGCAACGCCGCGTTTCAGGCCTTTCTGGCGCAGGGCCGAGAGCAAGGTGACGAGGATCCGCGCGCCGGATGCACCAATCGGGTGGCCCAAAGCGCAAGCACCGCCGTGGATGTTGACCTTCTCGTGGGAGATTTCCAGCTTGGTCATGGTCACCAGGCTCACCACGGCGAAAGCTTCGTTGACTTCGAACAACTCGACTTCATCCAGCGACCAGCCGGTTTTCTTCATCAGTTTCTTGATCGCGCCCACCGGTGCCACCGGGAACAGCCCCGGGGTGTCGGCAAACGCCGCATGGCCGTGAATCACTGCCAGCGGCTTCAAGCCTTGTTTCTCGGCTTCGGAACGGCGCATCAGCACCAGTGCCGCCGCGCCGTCGGAGATCGAACTGGAGTTCGCCGCCGTCACCGTGCCGCCCTCGCGGAAAGCCGGTTTCAGCGAAGCGATCTTGTCCAGTTTGGCTTTCGGCGGCTGTTCGTCGTGGCTGATCAGCACTTGCTGTTTGCCGACCGTCACAGTGAGCGGCACGATCTCGGCGTTAAAGCTACCTTCCTCGATCGCCTGTTGGGCGCGGGTGGTGGACGCGATGGCAAACGCGTCCTGATCTTCACGGCTGAAGCCATTGGTCTCGGCGCAATCCTCGGCAAAGGTGCCCATCAGGCGGCCCTTGTCGTAGGCGTCTTCGAGGCCGTCGAGGAACATGTGATCGAGCACCTGGCCATGGCCCATGCGGTAACCGCTGCGGGCGCGGTCCAGCAGGTACGGCGCGTTGGACATGCTTTCCATGCCGCCAGCGACCACCACATCGGCGCTGCCGGCGATCAGCATGTCGTGGGCCAGAATCGTCGCTTCCATGCCCGAGCCGCACATTTTGTTCAACGTCGTGCAGCGGGTCGATTTATCCAGCCCGGCGCCCAGTGCTGCTTGCCGCGCCGGGGCCTGGCCGAGGCCGGCGGAGAGCACGCAACCGAACAGCACTTCTTCTACAGATTCAGGGGCGATACCGGCGCGTTCGACCGCTGCACGAATCGCTGCGGCACCCAGTTGTGGCGCGGTCAGGCTTTTCAGTTCGCCCTGGAAACCGCCCATCGGGGTGCGGACGGCGCTGACGATAACAATCGGATCGTTGGACTGTGTCATGACAAATTCTCCTTATTTGGCGGCCATGCGCAAAGCGCCGTCGAGACGGATCACCTCGCCGTTGAGCATGCTGTTTTCTATGATATGCCTGGCCAGCGCGGCGTACTCGCCCGGCTTGCCCAGGCGCGGCGGAAACGGCACACCAGCGGCCAGCGAATCACGGACTTCCGGGGTCATGCCGGCCATCATCGGCGTTTCGAAAATGCCCGGCGCGATGGTCATCACGCGGATGCCGAAGCGCGCCAGTTCACGGGCGGCGGGCAAGGTCAGGCTGGCAATTGCGCCTTTGGACGCCGAATACGCGGCCTGGCCGATCTGGCCGTCGAAGGCCGCGACCGAGGCGGTGTTGATGATCACCCCGCGCTCGCCGTCTGCATCGGCTTCGGTTTCGGCAATCGCCGCCGCAGCCAGGCGCAGCATATTGAAACTGCCGATCAGGTTGACGTTGATCACCTGGCTGAAACTGGCCAACGCATGGGGGCCGGTCTTGCCGAGGATCTTCTCGCCGCGGACGATGCCGGCGCAATTGACCAGACCATTGAGGCAGCCAAACGCTTTGACCGTCGCCTGCACCGCCGCTTCTGCCGCCGCTTCATTGCTGATGTCGGCTACCACGCTTTGCGCGCCGAGACGTGCAGCCTGCGCCGCGCCGGCTTCGGCGTTCATGTCTACCAGCATCACCTTGGCGCCGGCGGCCACCAGCATTTCAGCGGTGGCGGCACCGAGGCCGGAAGCACCGCCGGTGACGAGAAAAACCTTGTTTTCGATCTGCATCATTGTTTCCTTGGATTCAAGCTGAAACGTTCTTCGCGGCGGCCTCTTGAGCCTTGGCGATTTCCTGGTTGCGCAAGATAAAGCGCTGCAATTTGCCGCTTGGGGTTTTCGGCAATTCACTGACAAATTCGATTTCACGGGGGTACGAGTGCGCCGCCAGACGCTTGCGCACGTGTTGCCGCAGCTCTTCGGCCAACGCAGGTTCGGCACGGTATTGCGGGCTGAGCACGACGAAGGCTTTCACCAGTTCGGTGCGCTCCGGGTCGGGTTTGCCGATCACCGCCGCCTCGACCACCGCCGGGTGTTCGATCAGCGCGCTTTCCACGTCGAACGGGCCGACGCGGTAACCCGAGGTGGTGATCACGTCGTCGCTGCGGCCGACGAAGCTGATGCTGCCGTCCGGGTTCCACTCGACGGTGTCGCCGCTCAGGTAATAATTGCCGACGAACGCTTTGGTCGATACGCCTTCGTAACCGCCGAACCAACACATCGGCGACTGGGTACGGTCAATGGCCAGGATTCCTGGCTGGCCGACGCCAAGCTCTTTGTATTCGTCATCCAGCACCACGATGCGGTGACCCGGCGAGGCAAAACCGGCGGCGCCCATGTGGATCGGATGGTCCAGGCCGTGGTGATTGCACAGGACCATGCCCAGTTCGGTCTGGCCGTAATGGTCGTGAATCACCACGCCGAGGTTGTCGGCGAACCAGCGGATCACTTCCGGATTCAGCGGCTCGCCGGCACTGCTGACGATGCGCAGCTTGCCCTTGATCGAACGGGCGAATTCATCGCCTCCGGCAATCAGCAAGCGGTAGGCGGTCGGTGAACCGGTGAGGTTGGTAATCCCGTATTTGTTGATCACCCGGCAGGTGCTTTCGAGGGTGAACGGGCCATCGTAGAAGGTGATCGGATGCCCCATCGCCATCGGCCCGGTGACGCCGAAATAAATGCCGTAGGCCCAGCCCGGATCGGCGACGTTCCAGAACGCGTCCTCGGGGCGCAGGTCCACCGCGTCGCGGGTGTAGCTCTGGAACGCAACGATGGCCTTGAGCGGCACCGACAGTGCTTTCGACGGGCCGGTGGTGCCCGAGGTGAACATCAGCAGGAATGGGTCTTCGCCGGTCAGCAATACCGGTTCGCAGACGCTGGAGTAGTTGGCCAGTTCGGCCCAGAAACTGAAATCACCCCGAACAATACCTTGGCCTTTCGGGCCGCCGACGGTGACGATGGTCGGGCAGTCGGCCACTTCAGCCAGTTTCGAGCGATTGACCGCATCGGTGACTACCACTTTGGCGCCGGAACTGCTCAGACGGTGTTCGATGGCTTTGGGACCGAAGGCGGTGAACAGCGGCTGATAAACCGCACCGATGCGCCAGGCGGCGAACACGGTGATCAGCAATTCGATGTTGCGGGGCAACAGACCTGCGACCTTGTCGCCCTTCTTCACGCCCTGGGCCACCAGGAAATTGGCGAAACGCGCGGCCTTGTCCTGCAAGTCGCTGAAGGTGTAGGTCGCGCTACTACCGTCGCGACCTTCCCAGAACAGCGCAATGCGCCCCGGCAAGGCATGCCGGTCGCAACACTCGACGCAGGCGTTGAGCGCGGTCAACGATCCTGTGAGCGCAGCATCGACGGTGTGCTGATAATTGAACTGTGACGTAGCAGACAAGTAATCGCGCATTGCCAGAATCCCTCTGTATTTTTATTAGGTTGGGGGAACCGTAATCAACAGGGAAATACTCGCTCTGCGCGGGGAGCGGGACAATGGTCAAAGCTATCAAGTTGTGTGACTGGTTTGGCCAAGGACGCTACCTACCTCGTTCCCACGCTCTGCGTGGGAATGCAGCCCGGGACGCTCCGCGTCCCAGAAGCGGACGCAGAGCGTCCATTGAGGCATTCCCACGCAGAGCGTGGGAACGATCGATCATCCGGATCAGTCAGCCTCGTTGAGAATCAGACTCCGATAATGCCCAGGATTGGACCCCGACCACTTGCGAAACGCCTTGTAGAACGAGCTGGCATCGGCAAACCCCAAGCGGGTGGCGATTTCGGCGAAGCTGATGGTCGGCTCGGCCAGCCAGACGATGGCCAGTTCCTTGCGCACGCTGTCCTTGAGCCCCTGATACGTCTGCCCTTCTTCGGCCAGGCGGCGGCGCAAAGTTGAAGCCGACATGCACAGTTGCTGCGCCAGCGCTTCGGTTTCCGGCCAGCGCTCGGCGGGCAGTTGCCGCAGATCGTGCTTGATCCGGCTGGCCAGGCTCTCGGGGTCGCGGTACTTGACCAGAATGTTCGCCGGCGCTTGGGCGAGGAAGCGCTTGAGCTCTTCGGCGCTGCGCTTGATCGGCAAATCCAGGCAGTCGGCGGAAAAAATCATCCGCGTGCGCGGCCGGTCGAATCGCAGGTTCTCGGAAAACATCACCCGATAGTCATCGCAAAAATCCGGCTCCGGACAACGCAGTTCGATGGCCAGGATCGGAATCCGCCGGCCCGCCAGCCAGCAGGCAACGCCATGCACGATCATCCAGTAAGTGAAATAGGTGAAGGCGCGGCGCGGCTCCTCGTCGTCTTCCAGCAGGACGATCTCCGCCAGGCTTTGCTGGCGAACCAATTGTGCGGGCAGACGTTCGAGCATCAACGACAGAAAACTCAGGCCCGAGGTCAGCCCGGCGGCCAGGCTCGGCTGAACCATGGAGCAACGACAGAGAAACTCCAGGCTGCCGGACTTGAGCTTGCGCGGGTCCATGCCAAAAAACTCATCGTCCCCGCGCCGGGCCAGCAAACGCCACAGGCGCGCATAGGCGGTGGCCGGGACACGGGCGTCGGTTGCGTCCAGCAACACCGGATCGATGCCGACCTTGTTCAACACCTCTGTAGTTGCAGCGCCCGGGGCGCAACTTTGCAACAGCGCTTCACGCACCAATTGAATGGCGATGGTGTCTTTTTCCGACATTGACCGGGGTGAGCCTTGTTATTTGGGTGGTGGGCATATTAGCGCACAGCGAACCGATTCCGTAGGAGCGAGCGGTGCGGCGATCCGACTTGCCCGCGAAGAACGATGACGCGGTTTCACTGACAGACCGAGTTGCCTGATTCGCGGGCAAGCCTCGCTCCTACGGGATGGCGGGATGGCGGGATCTTCAGGGTTGTTCAGCTTAGGTTCAGGTAATTAGCAATAACTACCATATGAGAATGAGTTTCATCATGTTACAAATTAGCACCCTATCTAATTACTTCCCGGTGCTGAATGCTCGTTCCTTTTCTGATCATGCTGCGCGAAGGCATCGAAGCCGCGTTGATCGTTGGCATTATCGCCAGTTACCTCAAGCAGACCGGTCGCGGTCAATGGATGCCGGCAGTGTGGATCGGCGTATTCCTCGCCGCCGCATTGGCCCTGCTGGTTGGCGGTGGCCTGGAACTGGTCAGTGCCGAGTTCCCGCAAAAGCAGCAAGAACTGTTTGAAGGCGTGGTCGGTTTGCTGGCCGTCGGCATCCTCAGTTCCATGGTGTTCTGTATGCGCAAGGTGGCGCGTTCGATCAAACATTCGCTGCACGTTTCCCTCGATCAGGCGCTGACCGGCTCCAGGCATCAGGTGACCGCGCTGATCGCCATGGTGTTTTTCGCCGTCGCCCGAGAGGGTCTGGAAACGGTGTTTTTCCTGCTCGCCGTATTCCAGCAGAGCGAAGGCCCGGCGGCACCGATCGGCGCCCTGCTCGGCCTGATCCTGGCGATCATCGTCGGTTTCCTGATTTACACCGGCAGCATGCGCTTGAATCTCTCGGCGTTCTTCCGCTGGACCGGTCTGTTCATTCTGGTGGTGGCCGCCGGGATTCTCGCCAACTCGGTGCAAGCCCTGCATGAAGCCGGCGTGTGGAATCACCTGCAAACCGTGCTCTTCGACTTCAGCGCCACGCTGCCGATGGACGGCCCGTTGGGTTCGGTGCTGGCCGGAATGTTCGGCTACCAGGATGCGCCGACCGTCAGCACTCTCGGGGCGTATCTGCTTTATCTGTTGGTGGCGCTGGTGATGTTTTTTCTCCCGGCGGCCGCGCCCGCGCAAACACCCTCTTCCGTTTCCAGCCAGTAAGGGCCTTCATGTCAACGCCAGTTCCTCCAGTGGCTTCCCCTCCCCGCGCCTTGCGCTGGGCGGTAGCCGGTTCGGTGATCGTGATGATCGCCGCCGGTGGCCTGTTCTACTACGCCTCGAAAATGGCCGCCGCCAAGCGCCAGACCAACCACGACCAAGTGCTGGTCACCATTCACCCGCACAGCTGCGAACCGAATGCGCTGACGGTTCCGGCCGGGCGTGCCAGTTTTCGCATCGTCAACGGCTCGGACCGTGCCGTCGAATGGGAGATTCTTGACGGCGTGCTGGTGGTCGAAGAGCGCGAGAACATCGCCCCCGGCCTGAGCCAGGTGATCAACGCCAACCTGTTGCCCGGTGACTACGCGATCACCTGCGGCTTGCTGAGCAACCCGCGCGGCACCTTGCACGTCACCCCGACCGCCGCTTCCGATGCGGCGGCCAAGGCGCGTCCGTCGATGGTGGCGTTCATTGGTCCGCTGTCGGAATTCCGCGTGTACCTGAGCAGCCAGAGCACCGCGCTGATCAAAGCCGTCACCGCCCTTGAGCAAGCGATCGAGGCCGGCGACCTGAGCCAGGCGCAAGCCTTGTATGTGCCGGCTCGCGCAGCCCATCAACGGTTGGCTCCAGCGGCCCAGCGCCTGGCGGAACTGGACAACGCGATCAACGCCCGCGCCGATTACTTCGATAAGCGCGAGCAGGATCCGGGATTCGTCGGCTTCCACCGCCTCGAATACGCGCTGTTCCAGCAACGCAACCTCGACGGCCTGACGCCCGTTGCCCAGCGCCTGAGCATCGATGTCGCCAACCTCAAACAGCAACTGCTGGCCCAGTCGCTGCCGCCGGAGCAACTGGTGAGCATGCTGGTGCGCAACCTCAACAGCCTCGCCGAGGTACGCGCCCGTAGCGGTGAAGAAGAACGCTACAGCCACACCGACCTGAACGGCTTCGCCGCCAACCTCGACGCGACCCGCAAAGTCGTCGACCTGTTGCGGCCATTGCTGAGCAAATCTGCCGCTGAACTACTGGCGAAAATCGACAGCGCGGCCACGGCCTTCGACGCCGAGCTCAACGGTTTCAAGGTCAAGGATGGCTACGCCAGCTACGACACTGTCAGCGTCGAACAACGCAAGCATATCGCTGACAAGGCCAAGGTTCTGGCCGATGCACTCGATGGAATCGATCCCGCCCTTGGCCTTTCCGGCCTGTAAGCAGAAGACCTCAGACAGATGAACGACTCAGAACAGTTTTCAGCACAACGCCGTCGCGTATTGATGGGCATGGGAGCCGCCGGTGTAGCGCTAGCCGGTTCGGCCTTGAGTTGCCCGGCCATGGCCGCCAGCCCGGCGCAAGTCACCGAAGCGCCGAGCAGCGACAAAACCGAAGACCGCCACGCCTTCCACGGCCAGCACCAGACCGGCATCGTCACCCCTCGCCCGACGTCGGGCATGCTGGTGTCGTACGACGTATTGGCCAGCGACCGCGCAGACCTGGAGCGGCTGTTTCGCACGCTCAACGAGCGCATCGCGTTCCTGATGCAAGGCGGCCCGGTAGCGCAGGTCGACCCGAAACTGCCGCCGCTGGATTCGGGGATTCTTGGCCCGGTGGTCACGCCCGACAACCTGACCATCACCGTATCGGTGGGCGAGTCGCTGTTCGACGAGCGCTTCGGTCTGGCCGGCGCCAAGCCCAAGCGGTTGATCCGCATGGTCGGTTTCCCCAACGACGCACTGGAAGCCGACTGCTGCCACGGCGACCTGAGCTTGCAGTTCTGCTCCAACACCGCCGACACCAACATCCACGCCCTGCGCGACATCGTGAAAAACCTGCCGGACCTGTTGCTGGTGCGCTGGAAACAGGAAGGCAGCGTGCCGCCGCAAGCCCCGGCGAAACCCGGTGTGCCGGCGCAGAGCGCACGCAACTTCCTGGGTTTTCGCGACGGCTCGGCCAACCCCGACTCCAACGACACCAAGGCCATGGACAGAATCGTCTGGGTCCAGCCCGGCAGCGACGAACCGGCCTGGGCGGTCAACGGCAGCTATCAGGCGGTGCGGATCATCCGCAACTTCGTCGAACGCTGGGACCGCACGCCGCTGCAAGAACAGCAAAGCATTATCGGCCGGGTCAAGAGCACCGGTGCACCGATGGATGGTGCGCATGAAACCCAAGTCCCGGACTACGCCAAAGACCCGCAAGGCAAGCTGACCAAACTCGATGCTCACATCCGCCTGGCCAACCCGCGTACCGCCGCGACCCAGACGAACCTGATCCTGCGTCGGCCGTTCAACTACTCCAACGGCGTGAACAAGAACGGTCAGCTGGACATGGGTCTGCTGTTCATCTGTTACCAGGCAGATTTGCAAAAAGGCTTCATCACCGTGCAAACCCGACTCAACGGCGAGCCGTTGGAGGAATACCTGAAACCGGTTGGCGGCGGGTACTTCTTCACCCTGCCCGGCGTGACTGGCGACAAGGATTTCATCGGTCGCTCGCTGCTCAACGCCACACAACCCAAAGCCTCAGTCTGACCCTTACCACCCCACGGAACCGTCCCATGAAAAAGTCGCCCCTCGCGTTACTGCTGACCCTTGGTTTGCTCAACACCCCGTTTTCGGCTTTCGCGGCGACGGCGCCGCTGGAGTTGGTGGGGCCGATCTCGGACTACAAAATCTACGTCACCGAACAACTGGATGAACTCGCCAGCCACACTCAGCAATTCACCGACGCAGTGAAAAAAGGCGACCTGGCCACCGCGAAAAAGCTCTACGCACCGACCCGCGTCTATTACGAGTCGATCGAACCGATTGCCGAGCTGTTCAGTGACCTCGATGCGTCCATCGACTCGCGGGTCGACGACCACGAAAAAGGCGTGAAGGCCGAAGACTTCACCGGTTTCCATCGCATCGAATATTCACTGTTCTCGGAGAACAGCACCCAGGGCCTGGACGAGCTGGCCGACGGCTTGAACAAAGACGTGAAAGACCTGAAAACCCGCGTCGCCGGCCTGACCTTCCCACCGGAAAAAGTCGTTGGCGGTGCTGCGGCGCTGCTCGAAGAAGTGGCCGCCACCAAGATATCCGGCGAGGAAGATCGCTACAGCCACACCGACCTCTATGACTTCCAGGGCAACATCGACGGCGCGAAGAAAATCGTCGACCTGTTCCGTCCGCAGATCGAAAAGCAAGACGCGGCATTCATGGCCAAAGTCGACAAGAACTTCACCACGGTGAACAAGACGTTGGCCAAGTACAAAACCACGGAGGGTGGTTTTGAAACGTATGACAAGGTGAAGGACAGCGACCGCAAAGCGCTGGTCGGGCCGGTGAATACACTGGCTGAGGATTTGTCGATGTTGCGGGGGAAGTTGGGGTTGAACTGAGATTTGTAGTGTTTGAGCGGGCCTCTTCGCGGGCAAGCCTCGCTCCTACAGGGGAACGCATATCCTCCGTAGGAGCGAGGCTTGCCCGCGAAGGCGTCCTTACTGGCACCACACCCGCCCCGCCGTGTTAACCCTTACAAAATCCGATACAACAACCGCTCGATCCGCACCCGGCTAACACGCTTGAGAAACTTGGCCACTCCCGCCGGGTAATCCGGCAGCGTTTGCAGGTCCAGGTAACGCTCAATACGGCGGGTGTGCTGGAAAATCTCCGCCAGTTCCTTGCCACGCGGTTCCAGCAACTCGCCTTTCGGATCATCAATCAGCAACGCGTTTTCCAGATCAAGACGGAACGCCCGTGGATTGAGGTTGTTGCCGGTCAGCAAGGTGTATCGCTGATCGATCCACATGCCCTTGAGGTGATAGGTGTTGTCGCCATCCTTCCACAGATGCAGGTTCAGCTTGCCGCTGTCGATGTTGCGCTGATGACGCTTGGCGAAACGCCGCAGGCTGATTTCGTAGAGGTACGGCAGCGCCGCGATCACCTTGAACGGCTCGCTGGGCGGGATGTAGAAGTCGTTGGCGGTCTTGTCGCCGACGATGATGTCGATCTTCACGCCGCGAGCCAGGGCCCGGTTGATTTCCCGGGTCACCGCCAGCGGCAGGTTGAAGTACGGAGTGCAGATGGTCAGCTGATGCTGCGCACTGGCGATCAGCTCGCAGATCACCCGACTCAACGGGTTGTTCTTGCCCACACCGAGCAACGGGCTGACCGATAAACCACCCTTTTCCGTGCTACCCGCCGTGGTGTCGTACGCCGCGTGCTTGAGACGGCTGCGCAGGTCACCGATGTCGTGGCGTAGGCTGCGGGTGGTCGGCAAGTTCGGCAGGTCGAGGCGATGCACCGCTTTGGAGGTGATCAGACCGTGCTGAATCAGGTGATGCATCGAATCGGCCAGCGCCTGGTTCTGCAGCAGGTGATAACGGTCGAAGCGGTACTTGTCGAATTTGTGCAGGTAAACGTTGTTCAGGCTCGCGCCGCTATAGATCACGCAATCGTCGATCACGAAGCCCTTCAAATGCAGCACGCCGAACAGCTCGCGGGTCTGCACCGGCACGCCGTACACCGGCACTTCGCTTTCGTGGGTGCGGGTGGTTTCCTGATACCAGGCCGAGTTGCCCGGTTGCTTGCCGGCACCGATCAAGCCGCGCTGGGCGCGCAGCCAGTCCACAACCACCACCACGTCCAGTTCCGGACGCGCCAGTTTGGCCGCGTGCAGGGCATCGAGGATTTCCTGGCCGGCCTCATCCTGTTGCAGGTACAGCGCAACGATGTAGATACGCCGGGTCGCCTGAGCGATTTTTTCCAGCAGGCAACGACGGAACTCGGCAGCGCCAGAGAGGATGGTGACAGCATCGGCGGTCAGCGGAAAACTGCGCAGTTTAGGCAGCAGAGAGCGTTTGAAAAGCAACGGCATAGGGCTCGCAAAGGGTCGAATCCGAAGAGCCTGAGAGCTTACACCATGGATGGGTTTGGGTCTTGTTACTGTCTGTAAAGACCCCGCACCGATCGTTCCCATGCGCAGCAAAGGAATGCATCTCGTGACGCTCTGCGTCACATTAACGCTGGACGCGGAGCGTCCATGGCGGCATTCCCACGCAGAGCGTGGGAACGATCACTGAAAAAACGTTGACCAAGGAGAACGATCATTCTACTGTTAGCAACATGAACGAAATCACTAGCAACGACACACGCGACATCATTCTGGATGTCACCGAAAAGTTGATCTACAAAAGTGGCATCGCTGCCACCGGCATGGATCTTCTGGTGAAAACCGCCGGCGTCTCCAGAAAAAGTATTTACCGCTACTTCGCCAACAAGGAGGAGCTTGTCGTCGCGGCCCTGCAACGCCGCGATGTGCGCTGGATGCACTGGTATCGAAGCGAAGTCGGCAAGGCCCAAACCCCGGCCGAGCGGCTGCTCAACCTGTTTACCGTGCTCAAGGCCTGGTTCGCCTCCGAAGGCTTCCGCGGCTGCGCATTCATCAACACCAGCGGCGAAACCGGCGACCCGCAAGACCCGGTTCGCCTGGTCGCCAAAGAGCACAAACAGAAACTGCTCGACTACGTGCGCGAGCTCTGTACCGAACATGGCGCAACAGACCCGGAGACGCTGGCCAGACAGCTGCTGATCCTGATCGACGGTGCCATTACCGTAGCGCTTGTGACGGGTGATCACAGTGCCGCCGATAATGCGCAATGCATGGCGCGAAAGTTATTGGACCTGTAACACTTTAAATAAGCCCGACAACTTGCTTGAACGTTAATTTGATAGGGAGACTTAATATGTCTACTGCCGAAGTTCGTCCGCCATTGCCGCCGTTTACCCGTGATTCGGCCATCGAAAAAGTTCGCCTGGCCGAAGACGGCTGGAATTCCCGTGACCCGGAACGGGTGTCCCTTGCCTACACCCTGGACACCCAGTGGCGTAACCGCGCCGAGTTCGCCCACAACCGCGAAGAAGCCAAAGCTTTCCTGACCCGCAAATGGGCCAAGGAACTGGACTATCGCCTGATCAAGGAACTCTGGGCCCATGGCGACAACCGCATCGCCGTGCGCTACGCCTACGAATGGCACGACGACTCGGGCAACTGGTTCCGTTCCTACGGCAACGAGAACTGGGAGTTCGACGAGAACGGCCTGATGTTCAACCGCTACGCCTGCATCAACGACATGCCGATCAAGGAAAGCGAGCGCAAGTTCCATTGGCCGCTGGGTCGCCGGCCGGATGATCACCCAGGGTTGTCCGATCTGGGCCTGTAACATCACCTCACCGATCGTTCCCACGCTCTGCGTGGTAATGCCGCCACGGACGCTCCGCGTCCGCCGTGACGCAGAGCGTCACAAGATGCATTCCCTCGCGGGAGCGTGGGAACGATCGGCTCAGGTCGCCGCATAAGTTGGATATGGGTAAGATACCGGCCTTTCCCGCAGCCCTCTTCTGCGCCCTGCCGAATAAGCCCATTCCATGCCTTTCGAACTCAGCGTTGACCTCACTACCCTGGCCGTTCTGGCTCTCGTCGCTTTCATTGCCGGTTTCATCGACGCCATCGCCGGCGGTGGCGGTCTGTTGACCACGCCGGCGCTGTTGACTGCCGGCCTGCCGCCGCATCTGGTGCTGGGCACCAACAAACTCAGCTCAACCTTCGGCTCGGCCACTGCCAGCTTCACCTTCTATCGACGCAAGCTGTTCCATCCACGGCAATGGATTCACGCCATCGTCGGCACGCTGGTCGGCGCACTCACCGGCGCCATCGTCGCTCATTACTTGCCGGCGGAATGGCTGAACAAGATGCTGCCGGTGATTGTGTTCGCCTGCGGCCTGTACCTGTTGTTCGGCGGCACGCCGAAAGCGCCGCTGGACAGCGATGCACCGATCAAGAAAAAGTGGCAATCGACCCAAGGCTTCGGCCTCGGCTTCTATGACGGCGTGGCCGGTCCGGGAACGGGGGCGTTCTGGACTGTCAGCAGCCTGCTGCTCTACCCCATCGACCTGGTCAAGGCCAGCGGCGTGGCGCGCAGCATGAACTTCGTCAGCAACATTGCGGCGCTGTCGGTGTTCATCTTTTCCGGGCAAGTGGACTGGATCATCGGCCTGAGCATGGGCCTGTCGGTGATGGTCGGCGCCTTCTTCGGCGCACGCACCGCCATCAGTGGCGGTGCGAAATTCATTCGCCCGGTGTTCATCACCGTGGTGCTCGGCCTGACCGTGCGCCTAGCCTGGCAGCACTGGTTCAGCATGGCCTAAGCGCCGCGCTACATAGACGTCGATCAGGTAACGGGCAATCGAGCGTGACGCCGGCAACGGCGGCAGCTCGTGCACGTTGAACCACTGGGCGTCTTCGATCTCGTCTTCCTGACAGACAATCTCGCCACCGGCGTACTCGGCATGAAAACCGAGCATCATCGAATGCGGGAACGGCCAGCACTGACTGCCCATGTACTGGATGTTCTTGACCTCGATCTGCACCTCTTCACGAACCTCGCGAATCAGGCAATCTTCGGCCGACTCACCCGGCTCGGCAAACCCCGCCAACGTGCTGTAGACCCCAGTGACAAAACGCGGTGAACGAGCCAGCAGAACCTCGTCACCACGGGTCACCAGCACGATCATGCTCGGCGAAATGCGCGGGTAGCTGCGTAAATCGCATGGCTCGCAGTACATTGCCCGCTCGCGCGGCACCTGGATCATCGCCTGCCCGCAGTTGCCGCAAAAACGGTGCTCACGGGCCCAGGTACCGATTTGCGCGGCATAGCCCAGAACCTTGTAGACGGTGTGATCGCCCTCGAGCATGAACGCCCGCAGGCCTTTCCAGTTACAGCCCGGCACGTCGCTGTGACTGCGCAGTTCCAGCAGGTACACCGGTTCGCCATCCAGGTGGCCGATGCCGTGCTCGGCGAGAATCGACAAGTCCTGACGCTTGAGCCATTCCCGTGGAAACAGCGCGCCATTGTCATCGAACAAAAAGCCTTCGGGGCTGCGCGCCACGGCCCAGCCGCCGGGTTGATCGGTGTCCAGTACTGCGGTGGTCCAGCGTGAAGTCATGGTTAATCAATCCAGAAATTCGGGTTTCTGTTTGCTCATATGGGCGGCCATGGCCACGCGCAGATCGGTGGATTGCAGCATGGAGGCGTTCCACGTGGCGACGTATTCGAGGCCGTCGTCGATGCGATGGTCGCGCATGTAGCTGATCATCTCTTTGGTGCCGGTGATGGCAATCGGCGACTTGCCGGCGATTTCGCGGGCAATCCCCATCACGCCTTCAAGCAGGCTGGCGGTATCGCTGTAGACACGATTGACCAGGCCAATGTTACGCGCTTCTTCGGCGCCAAAGGTACGACCAGTGTAAGCCAGTTCACGCAGCATGCCGTCACCGATGATCCGCGGCAAGCGTTGCAAAGTGCCAACATCGGCGGCCATGCCGATATCGATTTCTTTGATGGAAAATTGCGCGTCCTCGGCCGCGTAACGCATGTCGCACGCCGAAATCAGATCGATGGCGCCACCCAGGCAATAACCCTGGACCGCCGCCAGTACCGGTTTGCGGCAGTTGTCGACGGCATTGAACGATGCTTGCAGCGCCAGGATCTTGCGCCGCAGCAGGCGCGCATTGCGGCCGACGTCCTTGCCCAGTTCATTGGCCACACCGGCGAGCATCATCAGGTCGATGCCGGAAGAAAAATGTTTGCCGGCGCCACTGAGCACCACCACCCGGACTTCATCGGTGTCGTCGACCCACTGGAAAATTTCGATGATCTCGCTCCAGAACGCGGCGTTCATCGAGTTGATCTTGTCCGGCCGGTTGATCTGCACATGGGCGATGTTATCGGCCAGTTCAACGCTGAAGGCGGTGTATTGAGACATGGCAGTGATCCTTTACCGGGCAGAAAATGAGGCCCGAACTATAACAAGGCATCTGTGTCGGCAGTAAGGCAGCGGTTCGGCCAAATGCGGGACTGGCTTCAGGTTTTTTAGTGTTTGGGCGGGCCTCTTCGCGGGCAAGCCTCGCTCCTATAAAGGATACGTGCGCCCTTGTAGGAGCGAGGCTTGCCCGCGAAGGCCGCGCCGCGGATTCCACTGTGCGAACGAAAGTCGGCTTAGCGCATAAGCGAAATAGTCACTATGCTTTTTTCGATTTTCCAAGGAGGAACCTATCTATGCCTATTTCTTCACGCGCCGCCTTACTGGTCATCGACGTACAAAACGACTTCATTCCCGGAGGTCAATTGCCGGTGCCCGAGGGTGACCTGATTGTGCCCCTGATTAATCGTCTGGGTCGCCAGTTCAAACAGGTCATCATTGCCCAGGACTGGCACCCGCCCGGCCACGCCTCGTTCGCTTCCAGCCACCCTGGGCGCAAGCCTTACGACGTGATTCAGTTGCCTTACGGTGAACAGACGCTGTGGCCGGAGCATTGTGTACGCGCCACGCCCGGCGCCGAGTTCCACCCGGAGCTGGACCTGCCCCACGCCCAATTGATCATCCGCAAGGGCTGCAACCCGGACATCGACAGTTACTCGGCGTTTCTGGAGGCAGATCGAACCACGACCACCGGTTTGGCCGGGTATTTGAAAGAACGCGGCATCGACACGGTTTACATGGTCGGGCTGGCACTGGATTTCTGCGTGATGTTCTCCGCGCTGGATGCGCGGGCGGCGGGGTTCAATGCGTTTGTGGTGATGGATGCTTGTCGGGCGATTGATCTGGGAGGATCGCTGGCGACGGCGATTGAGCGGATGCAGGTGGCTGGGGTTGGGTTGATTCCATCAACCGAAATACTGGGTTCCTGCGGCTAGTGGTGCCCTGTGGCGAGGGGGCTTGCCCCCGTTCGGCTGCGAAGCAGTCGCAAATCTTGCCCCACCCCGCGATGTAACTGAAAAGATGCAGGGGGCCGCTTCGCGACCCAACGGGGGCAAGCCCCCTCGCCACAGGGATGTCGCAAGATTCAGGCGGGGGTCGGCAGCCAAAGCCTGAACCGCGCCCCACCCAGCGGCGACGCTTGCGCAGTCAGCGTACCGCCCTGCGCTTCCAGCGCTCGGCGGCTGATTGCCAGCCCCAGGCCAAACCCGCCCGTGGCGCGATCCCGACTGCGATCCAGCCGATAAAACGGCTCGAAAATCCGCTCCCGCTCCTCCTCCGGAATACCGATGCCGTCGTCGTCCACCCAGATTTCACAGCCATTGGTGCACACCTGTACACCGATCTGAATCCGCTTTTCGCAATAGCGCATGGCGTTGCGCAGCAGGTTCTGGATCGCCCGGGCGGTCAATCGCGGGTCCAGCGAGAAGCGTTCGAGCTGGCCGTGCAGCAGCACATCAATGACGATTTCCGGTGACTCAAGCTCTTCATCGACGCTGCCTAAAATACTGTCGATGAATTCATCCAGCGACACCTCGACCTGTTCCGGCAGCCGCGCCGGGTTTTGCAGGCGGCTGTAGGACAGCAACTCCAGCACCAGCTCATCCAGTTCGCGAATGTGCGCGACCAGGCCTTGCAGACGCTCGCGACTGGTGGCCGGCAAGTCGTCGGACAGCGCCAGGGCGAGGCCGAAATCCAGCCGCGTCAACGGCGTGCGCAATTCGTGGGACACGGCGTTGAGCAAGTCGCGCTGCTGGTTGAGCAGGTTTTCGATGTCGCCGGCCATGGTGTCGAACACGTTGGCCAGGCTGCCAATGTTGGAGCTGGGGGAAATCTGCGTGCGCTCGCTCAGGTGGCCCTTGCCGAAGCGTTCGGCGGTGCTTTTGAGACGTTCCAGGTCGCGCCAGTGCGGGCGCAGCCACAGCAACAGACAGGCCAGCATCGTCGCACCAATCAGCACGTTGATGCTCCAGTACAACCAACTGACGTCCGTCGGGTCCGGTGGCACGACCATTTCCACCACCATCTGCTCGTTCAACGGTGTCACCGCCAGGGTGCGCCAACCCCAGTCGCCGATGCGCACCACATTTTCCCCGCGCTGCAAGCGTTCACGCTCATTCAGGGTAAATTCGGCATCGTCGTTGCGGGCCAAAATGATGTGCAGCGGCTGGAACTCCTTGTCCATCTCCGCCGCCAGCGCCGGCCATTGCTCGACAGGCACCGTACGAAACTGTTTGACGATCAGCGTTTGCAAGCCTCGGGAATAATCGAGGTTGTAGGTCACAAAACGCTCATGGAAGGCCTTGATCACCAGGTCCGGCACCAGGTAGATCGCCGCGCTGAACGAGACGATAGTCACCAGATACAGGCGAAACAGGATTCTGAACATGGTTTCAGCATTCCCACTCGGAGCGGCTGAACAAGTAGCCCTTGCCCCACACGGTCTTGATCTTGCGCGCCTCGCCGGCATGGTCGTCGAACTTGCGCCGCAGTTTGGAGATGGCCACATCCACCGAGCGATCGGTGCCGTTGAATTCGATACCGCGCAGGCGTTGCAGAATCTGGTCGCGGCTCAGCACCTCGCCGGCATGCCGGGCCAGCACTACCAGCAGGTTGTATTCGCCGCTGGACAACTCGACCAGTTGCTCGCGCCAGGTCACGGTACGCTCGGACAGATCGATGCACAGGTTGCCCATGAGAATGCGGTCATTGGCGGTCTGCGGTTCGCTGAGGCTGCTGCGGCGCAACAGCGTGCGTACGCGGGCCAGCAACACACGGGGCTCGCAGGGTTTGGTGACATAGTCGTCGGCGCCCATTTCCAGGCCCAGCACTTGATCGTGGCTGTCGTCACGAGCAGTGAGCATCAGGATCGGCAACGTCGCCGAATCGGCCCGCAGCAAGCGGCAGACCTGCAAGCCGTCGAGCCCCGGCAGCATCAGATCGAGAATCACCAGGTCCGGTGGACTGACCCGCGCGCGTTCGCGTACATGATCGCCGCGGCTGATCACGCTGACGGAATAACCGTTGCGCTCCAGGTAGCTGGCAATCAATTCCGAGAGTGCGGTGTCGTCTTCGACCAGGAGGATGTTGGGCATGGGTGTTTCCAGAAAGTGCTGTGGTGGCCTTTAGGGCCTCTTCGCGGGCAAGCCTCGCTCCTACAGAGGTATCGCGAAGTCCTGTAGGAGCGAGGCTTGCCCGCGAAGGCGGCCTGACAGGCGCAATAAAATTCAAGGCCTGAAGGATATACGCCCTCACGCACACGCGAGCAAAACCCTTACACAATTTCACACAGCACCAACAAAGCTTCACCGCTACCCTCATCGACTCCCCGTAGGATGCGGGTAGTCATTATTGGGGTATTTCCATGTCAAAGAACCTGCTTGCCACACTCAGCCTGATTGCCCTGGCGTTGACACTGAGTGCTTGTGACCAGTCTTCGACCGCCGAAGAACAAGCACCTCTAGCCACAGTGCGCATCGAAACCATCGAAGCCCGACCGCTGTCGATCAGCAGCGAACTGAGCGGGCGGATCGCCGCGCCGCGCATTGCCGAAGTGCGCGCCCGGGTCGCTGGTGTGGTGTTGCAGCGGGTCTTCCGCGAAGGCAGCGACGTGAATAAAGGCGACGTGCTGTTCCGTATCGACCCGGCGCCGTTCAAGGCCGACCTGGACAGCGCCGAAGCCGCGCTGCGCAAGGCCGAGGCCAACGCGTTCCAGGCCAGGCTGCAAGAGCAGCGTTACGCCCAGTTGATCGAAGGCAACGCCATCAGCGCTCAGGATTACGACAATGCTCGCGCCAACGCCCGGCAGACCGCTGCCGATGTCGCCGCCAACAAAGCCGCGGTGGAGCGGGCGAAACTGAACCTGGGTTACGCCACAGTCACCGCGCCGATTTCCGGGCGCATCGGCCGAGCGCTGGTGACTGAGGGCGCGCTGGTGGGGCAGAACGAAACCACGCCGCTGGCACTGATTCAGCAATTGAACCCGATCCACGCCGACCTGACGCAATCGACCCGTGAACTCAACGACCTGCGCCGGGCCTTCCGCTCTGGCCAGTTAAAGGAAGTGGGCCAAGGTCAGGCCAAAGCCACGCTGATCCAGGACGACGGCAGCCTTTATCCGTTGCCCGGCAAGTTGCTGTTCACCGACATCACCGTCGACCCGGGCACCGGTCAGATCATTCTGCGCAGCGAGTTCCCCAACCCGGACCTCGACCTGCTGCCGGGCAGCTTCGTACGCGTGCGTCTGGAGCAGGCGTTCAATCAGCAAGGCATCAGCGTGCCGCAACGGGCCATTCAGCGTGACAGCGCCGGTGTCGCCCAAGTGCTGTTGCTCGACGCCGAGCAGCGGGTCGGCCAGCAACCGGTAGAGCTGGGCGCAGTGCAGAACGATCGCTGGATCGTCACCCGCGGCCTCAAGCCCGGCGACCGCATCGTCACGGAAGGCCTGCAACACGCGCGCCCCGGTGAAAAAGTCCAGATCGACAACACCCCTCTTCCACTTGCCCAGGTTTCTGGTCAGTAAGCAGGACGCTTTTTATGCCGCAGTTCTTTATCGACCGCCCGGTATTCGCCTGGGTAGTTGCCTTGTTCATCCTGCTGGCCGGTGCGTTGGCCATTGGGCAGTTACCGGTGGCGCAATACCCGAACGTTGCGCCGCCGAAAGTCGAAATCTACGCCACCTACCCCGGCGCTTCGGCGCAGACCGTGGACGAAAGCGTGGTCAGCCTGATCGAGGGAGAACTCAACGGCGCCGACCATCTGCTGTACTTCGAATCCCAGAGCAGCCTCGGCAGCGCCACCATTACCGCGACGTTCCAGCCGGGCACCAATCCGGAAATGGCCCAGGTCGACGTGCAAAACCGCCTCAAAGCGGTTGAGTCGCGCCTGCCTCAGGCAGTCACCCAACAAGGTTTGCAGGTGGAGAAAGTCTCCGCCGGTTTCCTGTTGCTGATCACCCTCACCTCCAGCGACGGCAAGCTCGATGACGTGGCGCTCAGCGATTACCTGGCGCGCAACGTGATGAACGAGATCAAGCGTCTGGATGGCGTCGGCAAGGCCCAGTTGTACGGCGCCGAACGGGCGATGCGGATCTGGATCGACCCGCAGAAGCTGATCGGCTTCAACCTGACCCCGGCTGACGTCAACGCCGCTATCGTTGCGCAAAATGCTCAGGTTTCCGCGGGCAGCATCGGCGACTTGCCGACCCGCACCACCCAGGAAATCACTGCGACCGTTCTGGTCAAAGGCCAGCTGTCGACGCCTGAAGAATTCGCCGACATCGTGCTCAAGGCCAATCCTGACGGCTCCACTGTGCGCATCCGTGATGTCGCGCGGGTCGAGATCGGCAGCCAGGAATATCAGTTCTCCACACGCCTGAACGGCAAACCGTCCACCGCCGTCAGCGTGCAACTGTCACCGGGGGCCAATGCCCTGAGCACCGCAACGCTGGTGCGGGCGAAGATGGACGAGCTGGCGCGCTATTTCCCGGCCGGTGTCGAATACAAGATCCCGTACGACACCTCGCCCTTCGTCAAAGTCTCGATCACCAAAGTGGTTTACACCCTCGGCGAGGCGATGGTGCTGGTGTTTGCGGTGATGTTCCTGTTCCTGCAGAACATCCGCTACACGCTGATCCCGACGCTGGTGGTGCCGGTGGCGTTGATGGGCACGTTTGCGACCATGCTCGCGCTGGGCTTCTCGATCAACGTGCTGACCATGTTCGGCATGGTGCTGGCCATCGGCATTCTGGTGGACGACGCGATTGTGGTGGTGGAGAACGTCGAGCGGATCATGGCCACCGAGGGCCTGTCGCCCAAGGAGGCGACGCGCAAGGCGATGAAGCAGATCACCGACGCGATCATCGGTATCACCCTGGTACTGGTGGCGGTGTTCATTCCGATGGCGTTCATGCAGGGCTCGGTCGGGGTGATTTACCAACAGTTCTCGCTGTCCATGGCCACGTCGATCCTGTTCTCGGCATTCCTCGCCCTGACTTTGACCCCGGCACTGTGTGCAACGCTGCTCAAGCCGATTGCCAAGGGCGAACATCACGAGAAAGCCGGATTCTTTGGCTGGTTCAACCGTGGATTCGAGCGTTTGACCGAGCGTTATCAAGGCTGGGTCGCCTATGCACTGAAACGAACAGGCCGTTATCTGCTGATCTACGGCGTATTGCTGATCGGTCTGGGGCTGTGTTTCAGTCGCCTGCCCTCCTCGTTCCTGCCGGTTGAAGACCAGGGTTACACCATCACCGATATTCAACTGCCACCCGGTGCGAGCAAGAATCGCACGATAAATGTGGTCGAGCAGATCGAAGCACACAACGCCACCGAACCGGGTGTCGGCGACAGCACAGTGATTCTCGGCTTCAGTTTCTCCGGCAGCGGGCAGAACGCCGCACTGGCGTTCACCACCCTCAAGGACTGGTCGGACCGGGGCAGCGACGATTCGGCGAGTTCGATCGCCGACCGGGCCAACGCGGCCCTCAGTCAGATCAAGGACGCCGCGGCCTTTGCAGTGTTGCCACCGCCAGTCGATGGCCTCGGCACTTCCAGCGGTTTCGAGTTCCGCCTTCAGGATCGCGGCGGCCTCGGCCATGCCACCCTGATGCAGGCGCGTAGCCAGTTGCTGGCGGCTGCCGAGAAGAGCCCGATCCTGATGAACGTGCGCGAAAGCGCCCTGGCCGAAGCGCCACAGGTGCAACTGATCGTGGACCGCAAGCAAGCCAACGCCTTGGGCATCTCCTTTGCCGACATCGGCAACGTACTGTCCACCGCCGTGGGTTCGGCTTACATCAACGACTTCCCCAACCAGGGGCGGATGCAACGGGTGGTGGTCCAGGCCGAAGGCGATCAACGCAGCCAGGTCGCCGATCTGCTGAAGATTCACGTACGCAACAACGCTGGAAAAATGGTCCCACTGTCGGCCTTTGTCCGCGCCAACTGGACCCAGGGCCCGGCGCAGTTGACCCGCTACAACGGCTACCCGGCCATCAGCATTTCCGGCGAACCTTCGCCCGGTCACAGCACCGGCGAAGCGATGGCGGAAATCGAACGGCTGGTGGCGCAAGGCCCGGCCGGGTTGGGTCAGGAGTGGACAGGGTTGTCGCTGCAGGAGCGTTTGTCTGGCAGTCAGGCGCCGATTCTGCTCGGGCTGTCGCTGCTGATCGTGTTCCTGTGCCTGGCGGCGCTGTACGAGAGTTGGTCAATTCCGACGTCGGTGTTGCTGGTGGTACCGCTGGGTGTACTCGGGGCGGTACTGGCCGTGACCTTTCGCGGAATGCCCAACGACGTGTTCTTCAAGGTCGGGCTGATCACCATCATCGGCCTGTCGGCGAAGAACGCGATCCTGATCATCGAATTCGCCAAGAGCCTTTATGACGAAGGCCACGACCTGATCGACGCCACCCTGCAAGCGGCGCGCCTGCGACTGCGGCCGATTGTGATGACGTCGCTGGCATTCATTCTTGGGGTGGTGCCGTTGGCGATTGCCACCGGGGCGAGTTCCGCAAGCCAGCAGGCGATCGGCACCGGGGTGATTGGCGGGATGATCACAGCGACGCTGGCAGTGGTGTTTGTGCCGGTGTTTTTTGTGGTGGTGATGAAATGCGTGAAGGCTAAAGCGAAAGTGTGAATGCCGCCTCGCGGGTGACGACAACTGTTTGCACCCGCGGCACAACAAGTCTGGTCTTACACACCAGAAACACTTAAGTTATAAAAAACAAAGTACTTACACCTGTTATATCTGACAGTATCCGAGGCGCGATCAAATACATAAGCTGTTTCCTGCCGCGCGGCAATTAAATATTCCCCCTACCGGTTCAGGAGTGCATATGAAAATCACCACCACGGGCACTATCACAGCAGACTTGAGTGACGGGTCTAATTTTCGGGGAGACAAGCAACCGAGTTTTTACTATGACCCTATCGACAATTGCTGGATCGCGATTTCAGCTCATGAAAAAGACGACTGGCAAAGCTTCTTGATCATGCTGAGGATACCCCGCGAGGGGGATGTAACGGAGAAGGAGTATTCCATTGACAGCGACTACTCAAACCTTACTACCGCCAAGGCAAGTTGGATCGATGTTCAGGGTTCCAGCTGGGCGTCTTCTCCGGCCCTTTCGGGCAAAATGACTGTAACGATCGATATTAATCAACAAACTGTAACGGCTTCTTTCAATTTCACCTCACGCCTTTCAGAAGATAAGGAGCTTGTCGTCAGTAACGGATCGTTGAATATGAAAGACTTTGATGACGGCCGGTCAACTTCAAAGGCGGATGCTACCGGCACCTTCACGGCTACACTTGAAGGCGGTAAGTATAAAAAATACGAAGCCAATCAATTTCTGTTCGAAGCGCGTGCAGCAAATCCGATTACCGGCCCAAACTTCCCACATTGGCGAGCCTGGTCGCAGAACTATTCCTCCGGTGTGCCTAACCGCACGCTGGATAACGCCGTGATCTTGATCGCCCGCGACCTGGGGCCTGGCACTTATAACCTGGCCGAGTTCAAAGAAAAAATCCGCGTAAGTTACAGTGAGATTTTTCCGGCTGCAGCAGGTTACCCGGCAGAAAGTGGCAAGCTGATTGTAGAGTCAGTCCCTGAAGAGAGCGCAACGCAAGGTGTGTTCAAGGGCCGCCTGGACTTTACCAGTGAGAAAGACTCCAACGGCGTCCGCATTCAGTTTGAAAACGGGGAGTTCACATTCGACAGTACAACCAAGACGTCCTGACGCATGTGATCTGTCTTTGTATCTCCTGAGCGGCAGCGCTTGCTGCGTTACTCACACCAGGGCTATGGTGCTGCAAAGCCCCTGACCGTGAGCGCCCATGCCCTTCCTCGCCCGCACCCACCCTCGCCTGTCCGCCGCCGCCACCCTTGGCGTCGCGGCAGGCATTCTGGCTCCGGCCGATTCGATCCTCGGCAAAATCCTCATCGGCTGGAACGCCGGGGTCTGGACGTATCTGGCCCTGATCATCTGGCTGACCGTGCGCTCCAAAGCCGACGACGTGAAACGCATTGCCGAAGTCGAGGACGAAAACGCCGGGCTGGTGCTGTTCACCGTGAGCATGGCTGCGCTGGCCAGCCTCGCTGCCATCACCCTCCAACTGGCGGGCAGCAAAGATCTGGACACCTATCACCGGCTGTTGCACTACGGCTTCACCGGGCTGACCGTGATCGGCTCGTGGCTGTTGATCGGGGTGATCTTCAGCGTGCATTACGCCCGGCTGTATTACACCTGGGAAGGCAAGGAACCTGCGCTGCGATTTGCCGAAGGACTGACAACCCCCAATTACTGGGACTTCCTGTACTTTTCGTTCACCATCGGCGTGGCGGTGCAGACGGCGGATGTCGGCGTGGCCACGCGGGAATTGCGCAAGATCGTGCTGGCGCAATCGTTGATCGGGTTTGTGTTCAACACGGCGATTCTCGGGTTTTCAATCAATATCGCAGCGGGTCTGTTTGGCTGATGGCCACAAAAAAGATGCCCCGACAGTGTCGCAATACCGTTCACTTAAGTGCATTAATCAGTCATGCCTACCTTTGTGGCGAGCGAGCTTGCTCGCGCTGGGCTGCGTAGCAGCCCCAAAAATCTGACAACCACTGCCGATTTTTGTGAGCGCTGCGCACTCAAGCGGGAGCAAGCTCCCTCGCCACAGGTTTATCTGACTCAAGACTTTCTTAAGTGAACAGCATTACGACAGTGTCGGGGCATCTTTATAGGTCATGTCATTGAAGCAACGTTCATCAGAAGAAATAGCTCACTCTCAAACTACCGCTCCAATCCTGACTGACAGTGTTGCCTTTACTGCCACCGACCTGGCCGGAAACCTGCCAGTTGCGTTGAGCCGGTGTCCACTTCACACCTGCGCCGTACTCAATTGAGCTACTGGCGCGGTCATCATCGAAACTGTCGTCGTTGATTTTGACCTCATTGGTTTTCACAAACTCGTGGTTAACCCCCGCCGACAGGCTTGGCTCCAGCAGACTGCCGTTTTTTAGGCTGATCACACGTCCGCCTCTGACGCCCACATTGCCCTGCAAAGAACGCATGGTGTCGGCTTTAACTTCAAGGCCATTGTCCAAACGATAACTGTCACTTTGAGTCACGCCGGTCGAAACCCGCACTTGGGGTTCGACGAAATAGTTGTTCTTGAGGCGAATATGTTTGCCCACCGCCACCGAACCGCTGGCGCCCAAGGCCTTGTAATCACCCTTGGCCCGAGTGCCATCACTCATGGTGACTTTGGCCTTGTTGTCGAACTGGTTGATCTTGGCCATGACATTGACGAACACGCCGCTTTTAACATCGAACGTGCTGCCGTAAACACCGGCATTCACACTCTCGACAGTCGCGCTGGAACCGTATTTGAGATCCATTTTGGTATGGCTAGACCCGACGAACCCGCCCAATACCAACGGGCGACCGCCAAGATCCACCAACGTATCGGCGCCGCCGGTGATGCCGGTCTGGTTTTGCGTGTAGCCATCGCCATAGGCGTTATCGACGCTGTATTGATTGCCGTAAGTGCGAACCCACACACTGTTGCTCAGCTTTGTGGTGTCGCTATCGCTGGCCGCCCGCATCGAAGCCTCGGGCCAGGCACTGAGCCCGCGATCACCGATCTGATCATTGAGCATGTTCATTTCGGCATTCAACAAACTGCGCGCGCTGCCTGCCAATGCCAATGCCGTATTGGTCGACGTACTGACCGTTTCCTTGTCCGGCCGAAGGTACAAGCCCTCGCCTTCCCTCGCCAGCCGGTAGACAAAGGTGCCGGCGTCCACTGTTTCCCGACTGTTCAAGCTGACGTCAGCGTTGCCCGAGTTGATATTGCCAATGTGTACGTCCTCGGCAGTCAGCGGCTTTTGGCCGGTAGGGGTGACATCAAATTTAAGTTGACCGTCCGCGTGCCCGGCGCTGAAAAAATCGGTATCGCCGGTTCTCAAGTCTGTCCCCATGACAACAGTGCCGTTACCGGAAAAATTAGCGACATCCAGTCGAAGGAACTGTTCGTTGGTGCCCATACGCACGATGCCGCCGTTGGACGTCAGGCTCTGTATGTCGCTATTCCCGGTCATCACCCACTGCGCCGCGTTGTTGATGCTCAGATTGCCTGAATTGTTGATCTGGCCGGTTAATACCGAACTGTTGTCCAAGAGCACGTTGCCATTGGAAGCAGTGAGCACGTCACCGGTGAGACGGCTGCCATTGTTTAGCGAGAGGCTGGAAACGTTTTCAACGTTGCCCTTGATTGCCGAACGGTTGTCCAGCTGCACGCTGCCATTGGCGTCAGTGAGCACATCACCGGTCAGGCTGCTGCCATTGTCCAGTGAAAGGCTGACGACATTGTCGACATCGCCATTGATGGCAGAACCGTTGTTCAGACTCACCGTAGCCGCTGTCCCCGCAACCGCCTGCACATTGCCGTTCAAGGTGCTGCGAGAATCGAGGCTGGCCCGTGTAACGTTTTGCAGATTGCCATCGATGGATGCCGCGTTTCGCATCACCAGCGCGACGGTGCTGCCGGAATCGGCGATGACATTGCCGCTCAAGGCACTGGCGTCAACGGTAACATTGGCAGTGGAGCGATTGGTCGCCTTCAGCAGTGTGCCGTTGCCGCCGGTCAGCTCGGAATCAGCAAGGACATTGATGTTGGCAACCGTGCCGGCGCTGCCGGAAGAGCCGAGTACGATGGCCGACCCGGTTCCGCCTGTAACGCGGGTATTGTTGAGCGTCACAGTGCTGGCGTTGACACCTACCGTGTCGGTCACGATTTGCAGGCCGTCTTGTGCGCCGGTAATCGTGCTGCCCGTCGCTGAAAGTGTTGCGCCGCCCAACTGCACACCATAACTGGTGGCCCCCGTGCCGACGACAGTGGAGTCTGTAAGGTTAAGTACGGCAAAACCTACCGCTTGTACGCCGCCAATCGCGCCGGTGATGACACTGTTACCAGTCACGGTGGCAGAAGAGGATGCAGGGGTGCTGATGTTACGTCCCAGCAAAAGCCCGAAACTGTTGGTGCTGGTGATGGTCGAGTTGTCGATCGTTGCGTTGCTGTCGATCAGTTGAATGGCACCTCGGCCCGCCGCGCTGTTGACCGTAGCGCCGGACATATTCAACGAGGAGGTGTTGGCATCGATTCGCTGGCTCTGACCACCGTTGAAAACGACATTGGCATTTTGTGAGCTGATGGTCAGCGCTGTCGCGTTGTTGACGGTCAGCGTTCCCCCCTGGGACACCACCCAGGCTTCCGGCGCAGGTGGATTGGTGACCACTTCACTTTCGCCTGGCAACAGGGTTCGGCTATAGGCCTCAGGCGCGGCGATCATTGTCGCCACCATCATCAGTCTGATGGTATTCGGGTGTTTAGAAAGAAAAAAAGTGGACATGGGTCGTTCCTCAAACCTGCACGATTACAGAAGCTGTTTTTTGGCAGTGTTGAAAACTCCCACCTAAAAAACGTCCGACAGCCTAATTAGAAAACCGAATGTTTAATGTAGGAATAGTCCTTACATGCACGACGACTTATCCTTCCAGAGTGAAGGCAACCTCGATTTCCTCCTCTTTGATAGTGGTAAAAATCGCGAGAGAGGCAATCGAATCTCCCTCGCGATACCGGCAATACCAATACTACGGAGACAGCGCTAGACTGGAGCTAGTGCCAGGTCGCAATATTGGAAGCTGTTATTGATAGTATCCAAAGGTTTGATGACCGGAGTTGATGATTGCAGGCCATTCTGGGCTGTAATCCAGTATTTACCCCATGCAAGTGCACCTCGCTTCGGCTGGGCAGCCTTGAAGTTTGCAGCAGTACCTACGCCAGCAACGTCAGGTATGTTGGCAGCCTGGATGGTGTAAGTTGCTGAGTTAGCCGTACCGGTAATCAACGCGTTACCCGTCGCATTTGAGTGCGCTTCAAAATGCGCCGTGATAATCGTGCCCTGCGGCAATAGTGGGGTCTTTGCGACCTGCAATCCGAGTACATAACCACTGGTAGGACTCCTCATCCCATAGCACTCGATATAGTCGCGCACTGCAGGATTACGGATTCTGATTGTAGGATCCGGCAGCACGACCGGAATCTGATTGACGACCACTGTCTTCGTCAAGGATTTGTTTACGTTTTTACCTAATCCGGTTATCTCGATAGTGTAGCGAGCTGTATCGCTGGGAGGTGTCAACGTGGCCATTACATTGGCCGGGATCGGAACAGAAAAACCCTGTACAGCTACGAGCGGGCTATATGTTTGAAAAGGTATTGTAGCGTTACCCAAGTAACACTTGACCTCATGCTCCGGTAAAATGTCCGGATCTGTAAGACCGTTCGTCACTGTGAATGTACCTGGCTTGTCGCGATCAGTAGCCGCAATAACGTCTGGAACATTGGAAACTCCCGTTACAACCGGTAGTTGGAGATCCGGGTTCTCCAGATCAGGCGGGTTTGGAGGTATTACACCAGCGACACGCGAATCGAACGTAAAGGTTTCAGTCGGTGAAACTGCATTAGGCGTAAGACCGGCGCGCTCTATTTCGTAATGGATCGTGAGGTCCATGGGGTCATCAGTATTGGCAAATTTCGGATAAAGATCTGCGAAGTCAAGATCAATAGACAGATTAGCGTTAGCCAAAGTTTGTTTGGCAGTCTCGAAAAAATTGGTGACATCGAGGGGATCCGTAATCACCGCAAAAACTTGATCTCCCGGCTCCGCGTGTTCGATAAATGCGTTTTCGACGATAGCCGTAATCGCGTTTGCAAAGTCTTCCCAATAGAGCGGCGTGGTGTAGTTTGGATCGGTCTTTGGCACCAAAGGTGCTTTTTTGGCCAATGGCGCTTGCGGTAATGCCAATGTCAGAATCGGCGTGAAAACAGATTCTTCGCCTTGATTAGCGAGCCTATCGTCCCACCGATAACTCATATTGACGCGTCCATTCAGGAATTGAAGCAACGCGCTGCTAGGAATGCTAAATGCACCGGTAGCATTGACGGTGGCGTTATAGACCTGGACTTTTTGCATACCAGAGATGAGCCAGACGGTCAGCATGTCGTCGAGACGACGCCCGAAGTAACCGACTTCCACCGTAAAATTCATATCCGTATTTGCATCTATCCAGGTCTTGTCAATAATCCGCTGCGGAAGCGGGGTGCCATTGGCAAAATTTGGAACGGGTGTCGGCTTTATTTTTCTGGGTGGATTTTTTGTATTGACCGGTGCAGTTTCGTCAGATATAGCCTCCACGATGTTGGAGGGGTCTCCATTACCGCCATTGTCTTTGAAAAATGCAAACATGATTTCCCAAACAGTCGGGTCAAGTGACGTAGCTAATTCCTTAAACAGGTCTGCATTCAAGGTCACCGGAATAGGGGTCGGAGGCCGGCTGGCGACTGGGCCAAGAAAGAGGGTCCCTGGATAGTCTATCCAAGTCAGGGATCCTTTTTCGCGGTACTTAAAATCCATACTATCTTGTTCCAGCTCATCTGGCGGACGATCAACATCCACAATGAGGGCCTTAGTATCAAACATTGCTTTTGGGATAAAACCATTTGTCAGACCATTTATTGCAAAAGTCGAAAGGACCCCACCACCTGAGGAAACAGTAGAAGTGGGGCGCTGCACTTTTGGTACGAATTGCATTGTCATCAATGTATCTCCTTGCGCGTTCAGGCCGGAAGGGCCAGGTGTACCAGGTGTTACTCGGTCTATTTTCACCAATCCTTTATTTGATTCTGCAATGATTCGTCCGCCGCGAAACAAGTGACAGACGACAAGGGCAGAATCATTATCAAACAGCAAACTTATGTGATTTTGAAACGGTACTACATGACTGAAGCCGTTTGTTATATCCGCATTGGAAAGTAGCTTTTCCCAACGGCCACAAGTTCCTGCCACCTCCGGACCGCTGCCGTTAAGTGTCGAATATCCCCGCCAGGCAATCGCCGCGATGTCTCCAGATACAGCAATATTATTGACGGGACGAATTCGAACGGTGGCGCCACTTGTCAAAGGAGGATTCGTATTATTGTTCAGATACCCCCAAAGAGTTGCATGCGGAAACAAGGGTTCCGGTAAAGTGAAAAGTGGCGTGTGATCAATGGTCAGTTGCCTTTCCGGCGAGGGGTCATTGTTACCGCCAGAACCTTTCCAGAGTATGTAATAAACAAAAGCGATACCGTCAGTCGCCAAGTGTTGTGGCGTCAAATCGAAATACAAAAACGGAACAGTCAATGGTGTTGGATAAATGACGGTATAGAGTCTTTGTTCCACACCGTTCTGACGTTTGATCACCCACAGTTCATCTTTGGGCTCTGGAAGCGGCCAATATGGAATAACAATTCGAGTCCCGGTAATCAGAATCTGGCGGGAAACATGACCTGCCAGGTCGCGATCGTCGACCCCCTCTACTGAAAGTGGCTGTGCCAATATACCTACGAGTGTCTTTGTGGCTTGACAGGAAGGTATTGAAGTCATTTTTCCATCACCAATTCATACGAAACGTTCGTCAAATTCAGTCACTTTCTTTTGCTATTTGATTAAGAAAATTAGGCACCTCAGAAAGAATATTTCCAACTGTCAGATCTGACAGGTCTTGCTACCGCCTGTCGGATACATCGGCTTTTTACCCCGCTATCGGAAGCTTCTTCACTTGACGAGAGCAAAGAGACTGGTGTTATCTGAAACCGGTTTCAGATAACAAGAAGACTTAATCCGTGAACAACTTCTCCGCCGCCCAACGCAGCCGCGCCACCATGCTCGACGTCGCCGAACACGCCGGCGTGTCCAAAGCCAGCGTCTCACGCTTCATCGGTGACGACCGCGCCCTGCTCTCCGATGCCATTGCCTTGCGCATCGAAAAAGCGATCAACGAATTGGGCTACCGCCCGAACCAGATGGCCCGCGGCCTGAAACGTGGGCGCACCCGGCTGATCGGCATGTTGGTGGCCGATATCCGTAACCCTTATTCGATTGCCGTGATGCATGGCGTGGAAACCGCCTGCCGCCGGCACGGCTACAGCCTGGTGGTGTGCAACACCGATCGCGATGACGAGCAGGAGCGTCAGCACCTGGCGTTGCTGCGCTCGTACAACATCGAAGGCTTGATCGTGAACACCCTCGGCCACCACCGGGATGAACTGCGCGAGTTGCATCGGGAAATGCCCATGGTGCTGGTGGATCGCAAGGTTGAGCAGCTCGATAGCGATCTGGTGGGGCTGGACAATCCCGCCGCCGTCGAGATCGCCGTGGCCCATCTTGAACAACGCGGCTATCGCGATGTGCTGTTGGTGACCGAGCCGTTTGACGGCACCAGTTCGCGGATCGAGCGGGTCAGCAGTTTCAAGGCGCAGATACAGCAACGCCCTGCTTTAACGGGCGTGGTAGTTGAGACTGGCAGCGAACTGACCTCGCAGCTGAAAACCTTCCTGAACACTCCCGGCGCTGGCCCGAAAGCGCTGTTCTGCGCCAACGGTATCGCCGCGCTGGCCAGCACCCATGCGTTGCGTGAGTTGCAGTGCAACCTGTTTGAGGATGTCGGGCTGATCGCCCTGGATGATCTGGATTGGTATCCATTGGTGGGCAGCGGGATTACCGCCCTCGCCCAGCCGACCGAGGACATTGGCGCGAGTGCGTTTGAGTGTTTGCTCAAGCGTTTGCGTGGGGATGACGGGCCGGTGCGGACCCTGGATTTTCCGGCGCGGTTGATCGTGCGTGGGTCGACCACTGGGGGTGTTTCAATTTGAAGGCCCCTTCGCGGGCAAGCCTCGCTCCTACAGGGTTTGGGGTGTACGCCCGTAGGAGCGAGGCTTGCCCGCGAAGGCGGCCGGAAGAACAACACATCCCCCAAGCAAGACATTTTTTTTGAACAGAAATGAAACCGGTTTCAGAGGTGATAACAATGAACAAACCACCCGTTTCCATCAGCCTGTCCAGCTATGGCGCCGAGCTTGTGCGCCAACGTGGCCAGGGCAGTTTTGTCGAGGTGCTGGCCGCTGCCGGTGCCACGCACATCGAATGGCGCGAAGAGCTGCTGACCCTCGAAGACCCGGCGCAATTGGCCGATGCCACGCAATCCCGGGGCCTGGAAAGCGTGTATTCCTCGCCGCTGGAGTTGTGGCTGGCCGGGCAATCGGCGCCCAACCTGGAACTGCTCTCGACCCTGAAACGCGCCGAGGCATTCGGCGCTAAATGGCTGAAGGTCTCCCTGGGTTATTTCACCGACAACAACGATCTGCAGACACTGGCGCTTGTGTTGCAACAGAGCCCGGTTCAGTTGTTGGTGGAAAACGACCAGACCTTGCACGGCGGCCGCATCGAACCGTTCCAGCGCTTCTTCGCCGACGTCGAGCAGCATCAGTTGCCAATCAAAATGACCTTCGATATCGGCAACTGGCAATGGCAGGACCAGTCCGCCGTCAGCGCCGCGCGGTTGCTCGGTCGGCACGTTGGCTACGTGCACTGCAAAGCAGTGGCGCGTCGGGTCGACGGCAAACTGGTGGCGCTACCACCGGCGGCCAGTGACTTGCATCTGTGGCAACAATTGCTGCGGCACATGCCCCATAACGTGATGCGCGCGGCGGAATATCCGCTGCAGGGCGACGACCTGGTGCAACTGACCTCCGAGCATGTCGCCACCCTCGCCCGCCTAGGCCAATCCCGCCTGGAGCCTGCGCATGTCTGAGATCGATATTCTGTCGTTCGGCGAAACCATGGCGATGTTCGTTGCCGAGCAGAACGGTGAACTGGCCGACGTCGGCCACTTCCACAAGCGCATTGCCGGGGCCGACAGCAACGTCGCCATTGGCCTGTCGCGATTGGGCTTTAACGTTGCCTGGCTGAGCCGGGTGGGCGCTGACTCGCTCGGCAAGTTCGTCATCGATACGCTGGAGAAAGAAGGCCTGGATTGCAGCCACGTCGACATCGACCCGGCGCACCCCACCGGTTTTCAACTCAAGTCCCGCACCGATGACGGCAGCGATCCGCTGGTCGAGTATTTCCGTCGCGGTTCGGCGGCCAGTCATTTGTCAGTGCAGTCGATTGCGCCGCAACTGCTCAAGGCCCGGCACTTGCACGCCACCGGCATTCCTCCGGCGCTATCCGCGTCGGCCCGGGAAATGTCTTTCGAACTGATGACGCGCATGCGCGATGCCGGGCGCAGTGTGTCATTCGACCCCAACCTGCGCCCGAGCCTGTGGGCCAGCGAACAGCAGATGATCACCGAGATCAACCGCCTCGCCGCCCTCGCCCATTGGGTACTGCCGGGTTTGAGCGAAGGACGGTTGCTGACCCGTTTCGAAGACCCCGCCGACATCGCGGCGTTTTACCTCGACCAGGGCGCCGAAGCCGTGGCGATCAAACTTGGCCCGCACGGTGCGTATTACCGCACGCATCAGGATGAAGGTTTCGTTGCAGGCGTACCCGTGGCAACAGTGGTCGATACGGTCGGTGCCGGTGACGGGTTTGCCGTCGGCCTGATCAGCGCCCTGCTGGAAAACCACAACGTTGCCCATGCCGTACAACGTGCCAACTGGATCGGCAGCCGCGCGGTGCAGAGCCGTGGGGATATGGAGGGGTTGCCCACCCGAGCCGAAATGGATGCCGAATTTGAGGACGCTGACACTGATCGTTCCCACGCTCCTGCGTGGGAATGCAGCCCGTGACGCTCCGCGTCACAGGGGACGCAGAGCGTCCCTAGAGGCATTCCCACGCAGAGCGTGGGAACGAGATGCCACACCGTTACCTGCTGCGACAAAAACAACAAGCTCAGGAGCATCACTATGAAAACCGCAACACTGGCCACCCGCCGCTGGTGGTACATCATGCCCATCGTGTTCATCACCTACAGCCTGGCGTATCTGGACCGCGCCAACTACGGGTTCGCCGCCGCTTCCGGGATGGCCAAGGACCTGATGATCACCCCGGGGTTGTCTTCCCTGCTCGGCGCACTGTTCTTCCTCGGCTATTTCTTCTTCCAGATTCCGGGCGCGATCTACGCCCAGAAGCACAGCGTGAAGAAACTGATTTTTGTCAGCCTGATTCTCTGGGGCGCCCTGGCGACCTTGACCGGGATCGTCTCCAACGCCTACTGGCTGATCGTCATCCGTTTCATGCTCGGGGTGGTCGAAGCCGCGGTGATGCCGGCGATGCTGGTGTACCTGTGCCACTGGTTCACCCGTGCCGAACGCTCGCGCGCCAACACCTTCCTGATCCTCGGCAACCCGGTAACCATGCTCTGGATGTCGGTAGTCTCGGGCTACCTGATCCAGCATTTCAGTTGGCGCTGGATGTTCATCATCGAAGGCTTGCCGGCAGTGTTGTGGGCGTTTATCTGGTGGCGTCTGGCCGATGACCGTCCGGCTCAGGCCAAGTGGCTCAACGACCAGGAAAAACAGGACCTGGAAAGCGCCCTGGCCGCCGAACAGGTCGGTATCAAAGCGGTTAAAAACTACGCTGAAGCCTTCCGCTCGCCGAAGGTGATCATCCTCGCCTTGCAGTTCTTCTGCTGGAGCATCGGCGTCTACGGTTTCGTGTTGTGGCTGCCGTCGATCCTCAAGGCCGGCGCGCAAATGGACATGATCGAAGCCGGCTGGCTGTCGGCGTTGCCGTACCTGGCGGCGGTGATCGGCATGCTGCTGGTGTCCTGGGGCTCGGACAAACTGCAAAAACGCAAACGCTTCGTCTGGCCGCCGCTGCTGATCGCCTCGGTCGCGTTCTACGGCTCCTACGCGCTGGGCGCGGAGCATTTCTGGTGGTCCTACACCCTGCTGGTGATTGCCGGCGCCTGCATGTACGCCCCGTACGGGCCGTTCTTCGCCATCGTTCCGGAAATCCTCCCGGCCAACGTGGCCGGTGGTGCCATGGCGTTGATCAACAGCATGGGCGCGCTCGGTTCGTTTGGCGGCTCTTATCTGGTCGGATACCTGAACAGCTCCACCGGATCGCCCGGTGCGTCTTATCTGCTGATGAGCGGCGCGTTGCTGGTGTCGGTGGTGCTGACGATTTTCCTCAAGCCCGGCGCCAGTGACCGGGTCGTGGCCAAAACGGGGGCAAGCCCCCTCGCCACAGTGGCGGCTCATTCCTGAATGGATGTTGATATGACGATGATGAAAAAACAGGTGGTGCTGTACAAGAAACTCTCGCCGCTGCTGATGGCTCGCTTGCATGAGCAGACCGAGGTGACGTTGATCGACAGCCTCGACGCCGAGGGCCTGGCCAAGCTGCGCCAGGCCCTGCCCCGCGCCCAAGGGTTGCTTGGCGCCAGTCTGAAACTGGACGCCGGGTTGCTGGACCTTGCGCCAAACCTGGAAGCGATTGCCAGCGTGTCCGTCGGCGTCGACAACTACGACATCGACTACCTGACCGAACGGCGGATCCTGCTCAGCAATACGCCCGATGTGTTGACCGAGACCACCGCCGACACCGGTTTCGCGCTGATTCTGGCCACCGCCCGACGCGTGGTGGAACTGGCGAACATGGTTCGCGCCGGCCAGTGGAACCGCAACATCGGCCCGGCGCATTTCGGCAGCGATGTGCACGGCAAAACGCTGGGCATCATTGGCATGGGGCGGATTGGCGAGGCGTTGGCGCAACGTGGGCACTTCGGTTTTGGCATGCCGGTTCTGTATCACAGCCATTCGCCGAAACCGGCGGTGGAGCAGCGCTTCAATGCGCAATACCGCAGCCTGACCGAGTTGTTGCAACAGGCCGATTTCATTTGCCTGACCTTGCCGCTGACCGCCGAAACCGAAAAGCTGATCGGCGCCAGGGAGTTCGCCTTGATGCGTCCGCAAAGCATCTTCATCAATATTTCACGGGGCAAGGTGGTGGACGAAGCGGCGTTGATCGAGGCATTGCAGCAGAACCGGATTCGCGCTGCCGGGCTGGATGTGTTCGAGCGCGAACCGCTGCGCCATGACTCGCCGCTGTTGCAGTTGAACAATGTGGTGGCGACGCCGCATATCGGTTCGGCGACCCATGAAACACGCGAGGCCATGGCGCGGTGTGCGGTGGATAATCTGTTGGCGGCGTTGGCGGGTGAGCGGCCGGTGAATCTGGTGAATACCGGAGCGTGGAAGGGTTAAGGGGTTAGCTGTTGATCATTCCCACGCTCCGCGTGGGAATGCATCCCGTGACGCTCCGCGTCACAGCCGAAGCGGACGCAGAGCGTCCATGGCGGCATTCCCACGCAGAGCGTGGGAACGATCATCACAAACCCTTCAGGCCCGTCGCTCCTGCAGCAAATCCACCGCGCATAAGGCAATCCGCCGACACGCCTCCGCCAGTTTCACCTGATCCACCACCAAGCCGATACGAATATGCCCCGCCGCACTCGGCCCGAAAGCTTCACCGGCCAGCACCGACACGCCATAACCTTCAAGCAGCCGCTCGGCAAAATCCTGGGCACCGAGCCCGGTCTGACGCACATCGAGCATCACGAACATCCCGCCATCGGGTTTGATCGGCCGGATACCGGGGCAACCGCTCAGCCTCGCGCACACCAGATCACGTCGCTGGCGATATTCCTCACGCATCAGCGCCACTTCCGGCAAGTCCTCATCGAGTGCCGCTTGCGCGGCTTTCTGGACGAAATCCGGAATGCCGAACAGCATGCACAACGACAGATGCATCACGTGATCGGCCAGTGGTTTCGGACCGATCATCCAGCCTACCCGCCAGCCGCTCATGGCATGGGATTTGGACAAGCTGTTAAGGGTCGCGGTGCGCTCGGCCATGCCCGGCAGACTGGCCGGGCTGATGTGCTCGCCCTCATACAACAGGTCGCTGTAGACCTCGTCGCTGATCAGCCAGAGGTCATGCTGCACACACAGCGCGGCCAGCTCCTGCCAGATGTTCAAGGACAGGCTGGCGCCAGAAGGATTGTTCGGACTGTTGAGCAGAATGACCCGGGTTTTAGCGGTGATCAGCGCCGCGACGTCTGCCGGCTCGACCCGAAAGCCATTCTCCGGGCGCACCGCCACCGGCACCACATTCGCACCGCAAGCGCCGAACACACCTTCATAGGTCACATACATCGGTTCGGCGATGATCACTTCGTCACCCGGGTCGAGCAGGCACTGGGCAACCGAATACACCGCGCACTGCGCGCCGGGCAGCACGATCACATGATCGGCGTCCACCTCCTGGCCACTGCGCTGCTGATGACGGCTGGCGATGCTGCTTCGCAGCGTGCGGCTACCGCGCACATCCGAATAATGGGTGTCGCCGGCCAGCAAGCTGTCGATGGCCGCGTGGACGATCGGCAGCGGCGTGTCGAAATCCGGGTCGCCGACCGACAGCAACAGCACGTCGACGCCCTGCTCGCGCAATTCCAGCGCTCGATCGTGAATCTTCCAGGCTGCCGCTCCATCACCGTCGATTCGTTGGGTCAAGGCTGAATAGCGCATGTACTTCTCCTAACGCGCGAGTTCCAGTTTCAACCCTATCTCAAATCACGAAACGCGCCACCATTGCGTTCAAATCTACCGCCAGTCGTGACAGTTCATGGGTGGCGGCGCTGGTCTGATTGGCGCCGGCGGCCGATTGGGTGGCCAGGTCGCGGATGTTTACCAGGTTGCGGTCGACTTCACGGGACACCTGAGCCTGTTCTTCCGAGGCGCTGGCGATCACCAGGTTGCGTTCATTGATCAGCTGAATCGATGAAGTGATCTGTTCCAGGGCGACACCTGCCGCACGGGCCATTTCCAGGGTGCTTTGGGTGCGCTGATTGCTTTGTTGCATCGACGAAACCGCTTCACCGGTGCCGTTCTGAATGCCGGCGACCATTTTCTCGATTTCCTGGGTCGATTGCGCGGTGCGATGGGCCAACGCCCGGACCTCGTCCGCCACCACCGCAAAGCCACGCCCGGCTTCCCCGGCACGGGCCGCTTCGATGGCGGCGTTGAGGGCCAGCAGGTTGGTCTGCTCGGCAATGGCGCGGATCACGTCCAGCACTTTGCCGATGTCGCGGCCCTGAGTGGCCAGCCCCTCGATCATCAACGCAGTGTTTTGCACGTCATGGGTCATGGTCTGGATCGCGTCGACGGTTTCCACCACCCGGTCACGACCTTCGCGGGCGGCCTGGGTCGACTGGTTCGAGGCTTCGGACGTCGATACCGCATTGCGTGCCACTTCTTCCACCGCGGCGGTCATTTCGTTGACGGCGGTGGCCGCCTGTTCGATCTCATTGTTTTGCTGTTGCAGGCCACGGGACGCTTCTTGCGTCACGGTGCTGAGTTCTTCGGCGGCGGCGCCCAGTTGCGTCGCGGAGCCGGCGATCTGTTCGATGGTCTTGCGCAGGTTCGTCTGCATGCTGGCCAAGGCACCGAGCAAACGCGCCGGTTCATCGTTGCCGTCGACTTCGATGACCTTGCTCAGGTTGCCGCCGGCAATGGTTTCAGCCGCCAGCACCGCACGGTTCAGCGGCGTAAGGATGCTGCGGGTCAGCAACCAGGCCAGCAGCACGGTCATCAGGGCGGCCATCACCGCGACCACGACAATGCCGGTAAAGGCTTCGCTGTAGTGCTCGCCCGCTTTCGCCGACGCGGCTTTGGCATCGGCGGCGTTGATCGCTACCAGTTTGTTCAGTTGCTCGCCCATCTGATCGGTGCCTTCCTTGATCCGCGTGTTGATCAGGGTGCGCATCTCGTCGAGCTTGTCCTGCCGCGACAGCTCCAGCATCTGGCTCTGGGCTTGCATGTAGTTGTCGAGGGTTGCCGAGAAGGTTTTGTACAGCGCGGCTTCTTCAGGGCCGGCCGGCAAAGCGGCATAACTGGCTTGGGCGCTACGCACCTTGTCGACGAGCGCGCCGACGCGGGTCTGGGCTTCCTGCAACGCCGCCGGGTCACGGTTGACCAATACGCGGAACGAGAGAATCCGCAGCCGCAGGACGTTTTCCGTCACGTTGCCCAGAAACCCGATGCTGGGTAACTGCGTGGTTTCCATATCAATAGAAGCCTGACGGATGACCGACATGCGGTTCACGGCAAACACACCCAGCACAATGACCAGCAGGGCAATGAAGGCGAAACCGAGGAAAGCTCGAGGCGCGATATTCAGATTACGCAGTGACATAGGATGATCTCGGTAATTGAGGCGGCGAGCATCCTTGCGGTAATCACTGGCGGGCGGGCGATGGCGCGCACCGTTCAGTTTGGCGCCACTGTTGTAATTGGTTTGTGTGCGCCTATTAGCTGTATCGGCCGGGGTTGAGGATTTTTACAGGGGACTGGAGAAATATTTTTCAAGGAGTTACGAGTGTTTCAACGGTGAAACACTCAAGCACCGCACATCTGTGGCGAGGGAGCTTGTCGGATCGCCGCACCGTCCCGCTCGGTTGCGCAGCAGCCGCACATTTTTGGGGCCGCTTCGCAGCCCAACGGGAGCAAGCTCCCTCGCCACAGAGATTTCTTTTTACTGAAGACAGTGTCAGGCCTTGCGGGCGGCCACTCGCCAAACCCGCGCGATATCACTGGCGCGCTCGCGCAGCAATCGCGGCGCCTCAGCGCAGGCCTGCTCCAAGGTCATCGGCCCGCTCGCCAATGCGAACGCTGCGTCAATGCCATGCTCGTACAAGGCCTGATACCCCTCGCCCAAGGTGCCGGCAATGACGATGACCGGCACGCCGTGCTGGCGTGCAATGCGCGCCACGCCAAACGGGGTTTTGCCGCGCAACGTCTGGGCATCGAAACGGCCTTCGCCGGTGATCACCAGGTCGGCGCCTTTGACCGCCTCGGCCAGGCCAACGAGTTCGGCCACCACTTCCACACCGGCCTGGAATTGCGCGCCGAGAAACGCCTTCGCGGCAAACCCCAAACCACCCGCCGCGCCGCTACCCGGTTCATCGCGCACGTCTTTGTCCAGGGTTTGCGCGCAGAGCTCGGCAAAGTGCCCGAGGGCGAGGTCCAGTTGCTGGACTTGCTCGGGCGACGCGCCTTTCTGCGGGCCGAAAATCGCTGACGCACCCTGCGGGCCGCACAACGGATTATTGACGTCGGCGGCGATGTCGAAGCGCACCTCGGCCAGACGCGGGTCGATGTCGCTCAAATCGAGACGGGCCAGTTGCGCCAGCGCCAGACCACCCGGCGCCAGGGTTTGGCCCTGAGCATCCAGCAGCTTCACGCCCAAGGCCTGCATCGCCCCGGCGCCGCCGTCGTTAGTGGCGCTGCCGCCAATCGCCAAAATCACTCGTTGCGCCCCGGCATCCAGCGCGGCGCGGATCAATTCACCGGTGCCGAAGGTGCTGCTGGTGCAGGCATCGCGCAGGCCAGGCGGGACCAATTGCAGGCCACTGGCCTCGGCCATTTCGATGATCGCGGTGTGGCTCTGCGGCAACCAGCCCCAAGCAGCATCGACCGTGGCGCCCAACGGCCCGCGAACAGGGGTGCGGCGCAGTTCCCCGTCGCACGCCGCCAGAATCGACTCGACCGTGCCTTCGCCACCATCAGCCATCGGGCACTTGAGCAATTGCGCGTCTGGCCAGACCTGCGCCAACCCCAACGCAATGGCGTCGGCCACACCCTGGGCACTGAGGCTGTCCTTGAACGAATCGGGGGCAATGACGATTTTCATGCGAATTCTCCAGTTCCAATGCGTCCATGCTGCCAGCAGGCCTGAACAATAACGCCGGTCCGCTGCACAAGCGGTCGTGAGGATTATTGTTCAATTTCACAAAATCCTTGCCCGCAGTGTTCGTCGTAGCAGCAGCCTCGCTAGCTCGGCAGCTGCTACGGGACGGTGGTCGGCAGTTCGGTTTGGGGCAGGAGCTGGACGCCAAGGTACAGCGCAAGCATTCCGTCCAGCTTCAGCGGGTCGACGCCACTGAGTTCGGCAATCCGCTCCATGCGATAACGCAAACTGTTGCGGTGGATGCCCAAGGCATCGGCGCAGGCCTGGCTCTGGCCGTCGTGTTCGCACCAACTGCGCAGGGTCGCCAGCAGTTGGCCGTTGCCATCCTTGGCGATGACTTTGCGCAATGGCCGCAGCAGTTCATCCAGCGCATCGTCGTCGCGGTGCCGCCAGAGCATCACCGGCAAGCGATAACGGTTCAGGATCAACAAGCGCGAATGCGGCAGCACATCGCGCCCGTAGGCCAGCAAATCACCGACCCGCCGATAGCAGCGGCGCAACCCCGACAAGCCGTCGGCCTGCCCGCCCACGGCGATACGCAAAATGTTCCAGCCCAGGCCATCGAGCTTTTCCAGCAATCGTTCGTTCTCGACCGCAGGCGTAGCCGGGCGGCACCAGAGCAACGAAGATTTCGCCGAGCTCACGCACCAACTGTCCGGGTAGCGCGACATCAACCAGGCGCTGAGCGCTTCGACGGTCTGGCTCGGGCCGTGTTCCATGCCCAACTCGAACAGATACGGCACCCGCGTCAGCTGTGGCTTGAGCCCCAGTTGCTGCGCTTCGTCCAGCAATCGCGGCGAATCCCCCGCTTCGCTCAGCAGCAACGCCAGAAGATCATCGCAACGCTGGCGCCGCCATTGCTGCTCGGCCTGCTGATTGCGCTGGCCCACCAGCATCTCGGCGGTCATGCGCACCAGTTCGGCGTAGGTGCGCAATTGCTCCGGTTCGCCGGTGATGCCCAGCACACCAATCAAACGCTGATCGAGCAACAGCGGCAGATTGATACCAGGTTGCACGCCTTTGAGATGAATCGCCGTTTGCGCGTCGATCTCCACCACGCGCCCGTTGGCCAGCACCAGTTGCGCGCCTTCGTGGCGGGTGTTGATGCGCTCCGGCTCGCCGCTGCCGAGAATCAGCCCCTGACTGTCCATGACATTGACGTTGTAGGGCAGGATGGCCATCGCCCGGTCGACGATATCCTGGGCCAGGTCGTGATCGAGTTCGAACATAGCGGGGATCCTTGAAAACGTGATGGGACAGGTTGTTCAGCCGCACAGGCGTTGGTCGCAAACCCTGTGCTCAGGCACAAAGACAACCACCCAAGGGGTGGCCGAGACTCACCGGGCGATCAACGTTACCCTTGCGTCGCAAAAAAATCATAATAAAGAGAGAGCCCGCCATGTCACAGAGCGCCACAGCTACCCTGGCCAACGCTGACGACAAGAACGCCGTCTACAAACGCATTACCCTGCGTTTGATCCCCTTCATCTTCATCTGCTACCTGTTCAACTACCTCGACCGGGTGAACGTCGGGTTTGCCAAACTGCAGATGCTCGACGCGCTGAAATTCAGCGAAACCGTGTACGGCCTCGGTGCCGGGATTTTCTTCATCGGCTACGTCCTGTGCGGCGTACCGAGCAACCTGGCCCTGACCAAATTCGGCCCGCGACGCTGGATCGCGTTAATGATGATGACTTGGGGCACGCTCTCGACGTGCCTGCTGTTCGTCACCACCCCGACCGAGTTCTACACCCTGCGCCTGTTCACCGGTGCCGCCGAAGCCGGGTTCTTCCCGGGCGTGGTGCTTTACCTCTCGCAGTGGTTCCCGACCTTCCGCCGTGGTCGCATCATGGCGCTGTTCATGTCGGCAATCCCGGTATCGGGCCTGCTGGGCAGCCCGTTTTCCGGCTGGATCCTCAACCACTTCGGCGCAGACCAGGCCGGTTTGGCCGGCTGGCAGTGGATGTTCCTGCTGCAAGGCATCCCGACCGTGATTCTCGGCGCCCTCGCCTACTTCCTGCTCAGCGACAGTTACGCCAACGCCAAGTGGCTGACCCCGTACGAGCGTTCGGTGCTTGAAGCCGACCACGCAGAAGACCTGGCCAGTAAACCGAAAACCACCACTGACTCCTTGCGGGCAGTGTTCAAGAACCCGGCGATCTGGGCGTTCGGCCTGATTTATTTTTGCATCCAGAGCGGCGTCTATGCGATCAACTTCTGGCTGCCGTCGATCATCAAGAACCTGGGTTTCAGCGATAACCTGGTGATCGGCTGGCTCAGCGCGATTCCGTACCTGTTGGCGGCGGTGTTCATGTTGATGGTGGGCCGCTCGGCCGACCTGCGCAAAGAACGTCGCTGGCACCTGGTGGTGCCGATGCTGATGGGCGCGGTCGGCCTGCTGATCGCAGTCAACTTCGCCACCAACCCGGCCATTGCCATTCTCGGCCTGACCCTCGCCACCATGGGCGCCCTCACCGGCTTGCCGATGTTCTGGCCGGTACCGACGGCGATGCTCAGCGCCGGCGCGGCGGCCGGTGGGTTGGCGTTGATCAACTCCATGGGGCAGATGGCGGGTTTCCTTAGCCCGTATCTGGTGGGTTGGGTCAAGGACAGCACCGGGTCGACCGATGCGGCGCTGTACCTGCTGGCGGGTGTGATTGTTTGCGGGAGTTTGCTGGCGCTGCGCATGACGCGGACGTTGCGGGTTTAACAGGGCAAGATCAAAAGATCGCAGGCTTCGCCAGCTCCTACGTTGGAATCGCGTACACCCGAGAGCTATCGGGCGGACGCACATTCTGTAGGAGCTGCCGAAGGCTGCGATCTTTTTGCTTCACATGCTTTTGTGGCGAGGGAGCTTGCTCCCGCTGGGTTGCGTAGCGACCCCAAAATCTTCAACTGCAGGTTTTCAGGCATACCGCATACACCGGTTTTGCGACTGCTGCGCAGCCGAGCGGGAGCAAGCTCCCTCGCCACAATAAGTGCTCTCACCACAGACTTTCGTCAGCCTTGAGGATCGAGGTTGTCCAGCACTCGGTTGACCGCCAGCTCGCCGAGCATGACCACCGATTGAATCCCCAGCATCATGTTGCGATGCGGCATGTCCATCAGCCCGGCGAACTCGCTGAGCATGATGCTCGCTGATGCCAGGGATTCGCAGGCGTTGACCAGCAGGGTTTCGTTATCGACCTTTGCGCCGACATGGTAAATGGTGCTGGGTTTGCGCTTGGTGGCTTTGGGGGTGGGTGGTTTGAGGTAGTGGTCGAGGGCGCGGTCGGCGGCTTCGTGGAGTTTTTTGGAATCGGGGGTTTCGTAGGGGGAAACGTCGTCCGCTTCTGGTGGATTTGGCGTTGGTTTGAACATAGATGAAACTCCTAACAGGACAGAAGGAGCCATCACCCTCGCTACCAAACGATGGGTGGCGGCCATGCTCAGGTTGGTAGACCGGGCGTTAGGAAACCGGCGCGCCCGAAGACGCCCTGCGCATGACCACCATAAAACAGAGACGAGAAACTCTGCAAAAAGGAGGAGCTGTGCGCCTAACAAAAATCCCGGGCTACCAAACCCGATCGCTGTTTTTCAGCGACAAGGAAACGATACAACCCGGTGCAAAGGCGCACTAGCCGGCGGATTCTGGCGCAGTCGTAGGTAACGGCGCAAGGATGTGTAGCCTGAGAGAGTGTCTGGAGATGTCTCTTAAACACCGCGGCTTAAGCGGACTTCGCCATCAATATCGGACAGAAAATAGTTACGTCCCCTTTTCCTCCTTTTCCTACACTCCTGGGTTGTGCGGTTGGTTTATGTTGGGATTAGATACCACGTGCTGGCTGGCTCGAAGTCATAAGCGCACCTAATGCCACCACCCACTTTATGATATTGGGCGTAGTAACCATAAATACACCCATGTGCGGGGAACGGATCAGCGACTAACCAATAACCGTTAGAGAAGGGAGGTATGTCGTAAACTCGCTCCATGTCCGGGATGCCGTGATATGCGGTCGTGACGTTTCCGAGGGTTTGGTACCAGCCGCGAGCCTGTGACGCCGTCATCGGTGTCTCATTTACCCCCAGAAAGTACACATTCGACACCCTTACTGGATAAAAAACCTCTTGATTCAAACTGTCGCGGACGGTGATCGTGGCTTGGCCATTACGGTTGCCGATGACTTTTCCTTCTTGCGTGGACGCCACGGCATCATTACTTGAATGATAAGTATAGGGACGCTTGCCGCCTTGCGGCTCACGCACATCAGTATTGCCTATAGAATCTCGCCCCGTCTTCGGCCAGTTGGGGATTTTTACTGAGATCCCATTCAAGTTCATCTGACGAGTATCAATTGTCAATCGTGCCGCTACCGTGAAGGTTCGCGCCTTGGATGGCAGTCCTGAACCATCGCGCGGCTTGGCCGTGACGCTGTGGTCCGCCACTCTCAGCCCCATGAGCTGTGTTCTCCAGAGGCCGGTGTTCACGTCGACATTTACGGGTGCCCCTACGATAGTCGAACCATTGTAGATCTGAACCTGCTGGCCCTTGGCCCCCGTGCCGATCAGGGTCACGGTCGTTTCGATGGTGCCGCCGCCGTCCAGGATCTCGCCGTTGGAGTCTTCGACCTTGGTGATGACAGTCTCATCCGCCAGCGCCTTGACGGTGTACACCCGCCGCGGAAAAATCACCTTTGTCGCCGCATTCCGTACCTTGTCGAAGTTCACACCGAAGGTGACCGGGACTTCGCTGCCGCCCTTGAGGGTTCTTAGCCAGGCAATCAAGGCCGCCGTCAACGGGGTCGAGAACTCCCTCTCGGGTTGATAGTTATGCGGTTGGCCTGTCCATATCACGAACTCGGTGGCGTTGCCGTTGTCCAGGAAGCCGTCATAGCGCAGCCACACCGGTTGCCCATACGCCTGCAACGGCCATCGCTCCAGCTTGAATAGATCGCTCGTCGCCAGCGGGCGGACATCCAGCTGCCGACCGGTTTGGTTGGCAACCGTCGGCATCGGCAGACGGCGGTCTTCGTTCGAGATGGTCTGCACCGTCAGCACCAACGGCAACGACTCGGCAATCACCTGCCCACCCCGAATCAGTTTCCAGCCCAACTGCGGCACCTTGCCGTGCCACTGACCGAGAAAGTCCGCATTCAGGGTGAAGAGAGCAAAGAACTGAGCCAGCGACAGCAGAGGAAACACCGGCGAACCCGGCAATGGATTAAGCAAAAACAGTTGCGCCTGATCACCCGGTAACGCCACCGCAAACACGACCTTAACCTGCACGCCCTGAGGATAGCGCAGCGGATCGACGGGGTTAACGGCACCCTCCAGCGTCGGCGGGGCTATATCAATCGTGTTTTCACCGACGACCTTGGCATAGGCCACGCGTGACTCTCCGATCAACGTAGCCCTCCTGAACACCTTGTAAGCCACAATGACGGAATAGCCGGATTTGACCTTGTCATTAGCCACTTCCAACACGCAGGGCAGTTTCTGCCCCAGCCTGCCCTCGACCGTGCTGCTCACCGTTTCTATGATGTCGGGTTGCCCATTTAAGGTGGCGGTGTAAAGCGCTTCGACCCGGTCACCGATCTGAATGCGGCTGTCATCGGTCTGTACGAACACAGACAGCGGCTTGCTGCCCAGTTTTTTCAACTCGATCAGGCTTGAATCATCACCGGGATAGTCGTCGAGGTTTTCCAACAGAATCGGCTTCGCGAACCGCGTGCCGGCCAGATCGACATCGACAATCTGTACTGCCGAAAATAGTGATTCCGGGTCCGCCGTGTTGAGTAGTTGATCGGTAACCGTGAAGGAAAACCTGAACTGTGGATGGTCCTTCGCTCGCTCAAGGTCCGCGCGGGTGACAGGGAAACACACCGTGGTTGGAGTCGACGAACCCGGGTCAGGTGGGCCGGGTGCATCGTTGGTGGTGACGGTATAAAACACGTCATGGCCATTGCAGTTCAAACGAATCTTGTCGTATGCGCGGCAGTACGGGTAACGCACGCAGACCGTGGCGCTGACGAAGTCAGGGCCGACACCGTTTTTGAGGGCATCAGGGAGCAACAGCTCCAGTTCGGAATGCTGCCGGTCACCGGGCGTCAGGTCTTCATTGCCGGGACGGATTTCGTTATACAACAAGGTCAACGCAGGCGTGGAAGTCGCCAGATTGTCGCTGCCACGGGTTACGGTGTAAGTGAGCTCGTTGACCTGGTTGTGGCGCAGCAATTGATGAGGGAGATACAACGTGACGTCGTCAACGTCGGATTGGGTCTGCTTACTGACAATGCGTAGCTGACCATTCAGATTGAGCCAGATGATGTCATTTTTTTGTTGCTCAAAGTACGACAGAACGCGGACTTGCAGCCCCATCGGGTCAAAATCGTAAATGCGCAGCGCAATACCATAGATTGCCCCTATGACCGGTATTGTTCCGTTTGGGATTTGCGGCGGAACGAGGGCCAGCACAGTGTTATCGGACGATTGAGTAGGCGTGGTCATGTAATGGCTCCTGCGACACGGTCGGGCATGCTCTGAGACGGGACGACGGCTGGAGCTATGAGACACGGATTGGCGGCAGGCTCGCTACTGTCAGATCTGACAGTGACGACGAGTGGTTATCGGCATAAGGATAAATAAATGCGTCCCCTTTCCCCGGAGTTTGCTGGCGTTGCGCATGACGCGGACGTTGCGGGTTTAAGGTTCAGCGAAAACAGAAACGGCCCTCTCGGGCCGTTTCTCATTCCATGCATTCGCAATTGCTGCTGTGGCGAGGGAGCTTGCTCCCGCTGGGTTGCGTAGCGACCCCAAAATCTTCAACTGCAGGTTTTCAGGCATACCGCATACACCGGTTTTGCGACTGCTGCGCAGCCGAGCGGGAGCAAGCTCCCTCGCCACAATAAGTGCTCTCACCACAGACTTTCGTCAGCCTTGCGGATCGAGGTTATCCAGCACTCGGTTGACCGCCAGCTCGCCGAGCATGACCACCGATTGAATCCCCAACATCATGTTGCGATGCGGCATGTCCATCAGCCCGGCGAACTCACTGAGCATGACGCTCGCTGATGCCAGGGATTCGCAGGCGTTGACCAGCAGGGTTTCGTTATCGACCTTCGCACCCACATGGTAAATGGTGCTGGGTTTGCGCTTGGTGGCTTTGGGGGTGGGTGGTTTGAGGTAATGATCGAGGGCGCGGTCGGCGGCTTCGTGGAGTTTTTTTGAATCGAGGGATTCGTAGGGGGATGTTGGATCGGTTTCTGGTGGATTCGGTGTTGGTTTGAACATAGATGAAACTCCTAAAGCACTTAAAAGGAGCCATCACTCTCGCTACCAAACGAGGGGTGGTGGCCAGACGCAGGTTGGTAGACCGGGCTCTAGGAAAACGGCGCGCCCGAAGGCGCCCTGCGCATGACCACCATAAAGACGAGACGAAAAATCTCAGCAAAAGGTAGTGCTGTGCAAATAGAGACCCGGGCTACCAAACCCGATCGCTGTTTTTCAGCGACAGAGAAACGATATAGCCCAGGCCAAAGATGCACTAGCCGGCGGATTCTGGCGCAGTCGTAGGCAGTGGCGCAAGAATATGTAGCCTGAGTGAGTATCTGGAAATGTCTTTTAAACATCGCCGTTAAACGCTCTCCAGACTTCCTGCCTTGGCATCCAGTTCAATCACCAGCCCACCCGGCATCTGCACGAAAATCTGCCAGATCCCGTCCTCCGGCACCTGCGCCAACTGATACGGCAAACCGCTGGCCTGCACCCGCCGCAACACCGTGGCGGCGTCCTCATCGGTACGAAAGGCAATGTGGCTCAACACCGTCTCATCGAACGTCGGCTGCTCAATCACATGCACCAGCGCCTGCGCATCCTGATACAACCAGCGTCCGGGGAACGGGAATGGCGGGCGACGTCCCGGCGCCAATCCCAGCACGGACTGGAAGGTGTCTTGCAGCGTCTGGCCGTCGGCGGTGTTGAATGCCAGATGATCGAAGGTCCACGTCATGGTCGTCTCCTGCGGCTGTTCATTGATTAGAAGTTCATTGATTAGAGTATCCACGCTTGCCAATCACGAAAAAATCCCGGTATTAAGGAAGGATCTTTAAAGGATTTTTATCAATGAGCTCGATTCTCGACCTGGAGATCTTTGTCCGCACCGCCGACTCCGGCAGCATTTCCGCCGCTGCTCGCGCCCTGGAACTGACTCCGGCGGCAGCCAGCATTGCCCTCAAACGCCTGGAAACCCGCCTCGGCATTCGCTTGCTGGCCCGTTCCACGCGAAGCATGCGCCTGACCGAAGAAGGCCGGCGTTATCTGGAAAGCGTGCGACTGGCGCTTGCCGCGCTGGCCGAAGGTGAGCAGGCGCTCAAGCAACAAACCCAAGGCTTGAGCGGCGTGCTGCAACTGGCCGCGCCATCGGACTTCGGGCGCAATGTGCTGTTGCCGTGGCTCGACGACTTCAAACGCGCGCATCCGCACATTCAATTTCAGCTACTGCTCAACGATCGCCATGCCGACCTGTTCCGCGAGACGGTCGATGTGGCTCTGCGCTTCGGTGTGCCGAGTGACTCGACGTTGGTGGCCCTGCCGATTCTGCCGCAGCATCGCCGCGTGGCCTGCGCCAGCCCCGAGTATCTGGCCCGGTGCGGCGTGCCGTTAACCCCGGCGGAACTGAGCGAACACAGCGCCCTGCTCTACCTGCGCGATGGCCGGCCCTACAACCAATGGCGTTTCAGCCGTGGCGATGAAGTGATGGAGGTTCAGGTGCACGGCGATTACCTCAGCGACGACGGCGAAGTTGCCCGCCGCTGGGCCCTGGCCGGGCATGGCATCGCCTACAAGGCCTGGCTCGACGTCGCCGCCGATGTACAGGCCGGGCGCCTGGTGACGCTGTTCGATGACTGGCAAGGCGAAAGCGTGCCCTTCAATTTGCTGTGCCCGCATCGGGTGCAGGTGTCGGAGCGGGTCAAAGTGCTGCAAGCGTTTTTGCAGGAGCGTTGTGAGGCACTGCGTCGATAATTCAGATTGCTCCGCGCTGCGGTTCTTGGTATTTGATTGAAGCTTTCTCACCGGTAAAAGGATTTCGTCATGAGCTATCGCACGCTGGGTCATTCGGGTTTACAGGTGTCGACCCTCACATTGGGCACCATGATGTTCGGCGAACAGACCAGCACCGAAGATTCCCTGCGGATCATCGGCAAGGCCTGGGACCAGGGCATCAACTTCATCGACACCGCGGACGTGTACACCAACGGCCGCTCCGAAGAGATCGTCGGTGAAGCGATCGCCAGTCGCCGCCACGAATGGGTGCTTGCCACCAAGGTCGGCTTCGGTCCAGTGGACGGTGTGCCGAACCGCAGCGGTTTGAGCCGCAAGCACTTGTTCAATGGCATCGACGCCAGCCTGACGCGGTTGGGCACCGATTATCTGGACATCTATTACCTGCACCGCGAAGACCACAACACGCCGCTGGAAGTCACGATTTCGGCCATCGGCGATCTGATTCGTCAGGGCAAGATCCGCTACTGGGGCCTGTCGAACTACCGTGGCTGGCGTATTGCCGAAGTCATCCGCATCGCCGACCAACTGGGCGTCGACAGGCCGGTGATCAGCCAGCCGCTGTACAACATCGTCAACCGTCAGGCGGAAACCGAGCAGATCACCGCCGCGCAAAACTATGGCCTTGGCGTGGTGCCTTACAGTCCGCTGGCGCGCGGTGTGCTCAGCGGCAAGTACGCGCCGGACGTGACACCGGACGCCAACAGCCGCGCCGGTCGCCAGGACAAACGCATTCTGGAAACCGAATGGCGGGTTGAGTCTTTGCGCATTGCCCAGCAGATCCAGCAGTACACCCGGGACCGTGGCGTGGGCATCGTCGAGTTCGCCATCGCCTGGGTGTTGAACAACAGCGCCGTCACCTCGGCCATCGTCGGCCCGCGCACCGAAGAACAATGGGACGGGTACACCAAGGCGCTGGCGGTGAAAATCACGGCGCAAGATGAAGCCTTTATCGACTCGCTGGTGACACCGGGGCACGCGTCGACACCGGGCTTCAATGATGTGAGCCATTTTGTGTCGGGACGCAAACCGCATACGGCTTGAGACTTATCGCGACCAGGCTCGATTTGTGTCCATCCCGGTCGTGTAGGTGCTGCCGCAGGCTGCGATCTTTTGATTGTTGAAGGGCAAGATCAAAAGATCGCAGCCTGCGGCAGCTCCTACATGGGGGGTTACCCATGTTGGAAATATTGATCACTTGGCCAATATTCAGCACAAAAACCACGTATCCTGCGCGCCCCGTTTGACCTTCAACCCGCGAGGACAGTTTGTCTAAAGGTATCGCTCTATCGGTCACAGCCTCGATGCTGTTTGCCGTCATGTATTACTACACCTCACTGCTCTCCCCCTTGAGTGGCGTGGAGATTTTCGGTTGGCGGATGCTGCTGACCGCGCCGTGCATGACCGTGTTCATGGTGGTGTCCGGCGAATGGAAACGCGTGGTCGAGATTCTTCGGCGGCTGGCCGGCCAGCAGAAGTTGCTCATCGCCCTGATCGGCTCGGCAGTGTTGCTGGGCCTGCAACTCTGGTTGTTCATGTGGGCGCCGCTCAACGGTTATAGCCTCGACGTGTCGCTGGGGTATTTCCTGTTGCCGCTGTCCATGGTCCTCACCGGGCGAATCGTCTATGGCGAGCGGCTTTCCTACCTGCAGAAAATAGCCGTGTTCTTCGCCAGCCTCGGCGTGCTCAACGAGTTGTATCAGGTCGGTGGTTTTTCCTGGGCGACTCTGCTGGTGGTGATCGGCTATCCGATCTATTTCATCCTGCGCAAACGCCTGGCCACGGACAACCTTGGCGGGCTCTGGCTGGACATGGCGTTGATGCTGCCGGTGGCGTTCTGGTTCGTGCAGGGGGGTGAACAAGGTTTTGGCGTCTTCGATCGACATCCGTGGCTGTCGCTGTTGATTCCGCTGCTCGGGGTGATAAGCACTTCGGCGCTGGTGGTCTACATCATTGCCAGCCGGCTGCTGCCGTTCAGCCTGTTCGGGTTGTTGAGTTACGTCGAGCCCGTGCTGTTGCTGGGCGTTGCGTTGCTGTTGGGGGAAAGCATCAAGGCCGGCGAATGGCTGACCTACATTCCGATCTGGCTGGCGGTGGTAGTGTTGGTGTTTGAGGGGTTCAAGCATCTGGTCCGGCAACGACGCCGGCCTATGTAATTGCATGATTCAAAAAAAGCCCGGCCAGCATTGCTGCTGACCGGGCTTTTTCACATCAGGAACGGCTTAATCGGTAGAGAGCACACCGCGACGAACCTGGTCGCGCTCGATGGATTCGAACAGCGCCTTGAAGTTGCCTTCGCCGAAACCGTCGTCGCCTTTACGCTGGATGAACTCGAAGAACACCGGGCCCATCAGGGTTTCCGAGAAAATCTGCAGCAGCAGACGCTTGTCGCCCGGCTCGGACGAACCGTCCAGCAAGATCCCCCGTGCTTGCAGTTGATCGACCGGCTCGCCGTGGTTCGGCAAACGGCCTTCGAGCATTTCGTAGTAGGTCTCTGGCGGCGGCGTCATGAAGCGCATGCCGATTTTTTTCAGGCGGTCCCAGGTGTCGATCAGGTTATCGGTGAGGAACGCCACGTGCTGGATGCCCTCGCCGTTGAACTGCATCAGGAACTCTTCGATCTGCCCGGCGCCCTTGGACGATTCTTCGTTCAGCGGAATGCGGATCATGCCGTCCGGCGCGGTCATCGCTTTGGAAGTCAGACCGGTGTATTCGCCTTTGATGTCGAAGTAACGGATTTCGCGGAAGTTGAACAGCTTCTCGTAGAAGTTGGCCCAGTAGGCCATGCGACCGCGATACACGTTGTGGGTCAGGTGATCGATGATCTTCAGACCGGCACCGACCGGGTTGCGGTCAACACCTTCGATGAACACAAAGTCGATGTCGTAGATCGAGCTGCCTTCGCCAAAACGGTCGATCAGGTACAGCGGCGCGCCGCCGATGCCTTTGATCGCCGGCAGGTGCAGTTCCATCGGGCCGGTTTCAATGTGGATCGGCTGGGCGCCGAGTTCCAGGGCACGCTTGTAGGCCTTTTGCGAATCCTTGACGCGGAACGCCATGCCGCACACCGACGGGCCATGCTCGGCCGCGAAGTACGAGGCCACGCTATGGGGTTCGTTGTTGAGGATCAGGTTGATCGAGCCCTGGCGATACAGGTGCACGTCTTTGGAACGGTGGGTCGCGACCTTGGTGAAGCCCATGATCTCGAAGATCGGCTCCAGGGTGTTCGGGGTCGGCGATGCGAATTCGATGAACTCAAAGCCCATCAGGCCCATTGGGTTTTCGTATAAATCTGCCATGGTTGGCGCCTCATCATTTTCTTGTCAATTAACGGATCGTTAGTTGCTAGCAATGCTGAGACCGGCGGGTGGCGCGCAGGAGATGCCCCTCACGCTGCGGGCGAGGAAGTCACCGTAGATCAATTGAAACCCAAATATCTTCATTGTCGACCCAAGGCTCTTGCGGGCGAGGCTTCTGCTGCCAGAAGACGATTATTCTTATATGCGTAACCGGATTCTACACAGCGTAAATCAGTTTGTCCGCCTTCTTATACAATCCCCTTTTTCGTGGCCTGCGCAAGCGGTTTGTTGCACAGGAAAATCCCCGCCAGGATCAGCCCGCCGCCCAGGCACATCGCCAGTGTCAGCTGCTCGCCCAGCAACAACGCGCCGAGAAGAACAGCAGTCAGCGGGTTCAGGGCGATAAACACGCCCGAGCGCGTCGCGCCGATTTTGCGGATGCCGTCGTAATAACCAATGTAGGCCAATGCCGAACCCAGCACGCCCAGGTACATCAGGCTCAACCATTGTTGCGCGCCGAGTCCGGTGAGCGCTGCGACACTTAGCTCGCCCCGCACGGCGCTGGTCACCCAGAGCATCAGCGTGCCGAGCAAAATCGAATACGTCACCGTCTGCACCGGCCCCAGTGTTTGATTCAGGCCTTTGGAGAACAGCGAATAAATGCCCCAGCCGAGCACGCAGCCGAAGATCAACAAATCGCCGATCCAGGCATCGGCGTTGCCGGCCAGTAACTGCGGATTGCGGCTGACGATCACCAGGCTGGCGCCGGCAATACAGATCGCAATACCGGTCACTTTCGCCCGGCTCAGCCGCTCCTTGAACAGCAACCACGACGCCAGGCCGATCACCGCCGGGTTCAACGCCACGATCAAAGACGCCCGTGACGCGTTGATGTAATGCAGCCCGTAAAAGAAGCACAGGTTGTAGAAGAAGATCCCGAAGAAACCCAGCAGCGCCAGTTGTAGCCACTGCCTCGGGCTAGGTCGAACCAAAGGCACCCGCGCCAGTAGCAGGAACAGCAACAACGCGATGCTCGCCAGCATGAACCGTAAACTCGCGGCCAATAACGGGCTGAGGCTGTCGGCCAGAAACCGCCCGGCGACGAACGTCCCGCCCCAGATCATGGTGACCGCCGCCAGTTTTAGATAGACCGGCACATCCGAAGGATTCGCAAGGGTCTGTTCACACGTAGTCATAAGTCTCCACCACCAGAAATCGGGTACGTGGCGTATCATTCGACTAATGATCGATCATCGTAAAATGAGTAAAAGCTTATGACACTCACTCAACTCGAAATTTTCTCGCTGGTGGCCGAACTGCGTGGCTTCACGGCGGCCGCCCATCGTTTGGAGATTTCCCAGTCTGCGGTCTCCCACGCACTCAAGTCGTTGGAGCAGGAGTTGGGTGTCGAATTGCTGCGCCGGCATCAGTCCCAGGTCGAGTTGAGTGACATCGGCCAGCAGCTATTACTGCGCGCTCGGGCGATGCTCGGGTTGGCCAACACCTTGCGCCAGGAGGCGGCCGATGCCCGCGGCATGAAACGCGGCACTCTTCGCATCGGCTCGTTCGGCCCGACGTCATCGATCAAGCTGCTGCCGAGGATTTTGCAGCACTACCGCGCCGCACACCCGGGCATTGAGGTTCACATCGACGAAGGTCCGGACCGCCAAGTGATCCAATGGCTGGAGGAACGACGTATCGATATTGGTTTCGTGGTGTTGCCCCAGGAACGTTTCGACACGATTGCACTGATCGAAGATCAGATGGTCGCGCTGCTGCCTGCCGATCATGCACTGGCCGGTCGCGACAGCGTGAGTTTGAGCGACTTGTGCCACGACCCTTTTGTGCTGACCGAGGCCGGGTCTTCGGAGCTGGTGTCGCGCGTGTTCAATGCGGCGCGATTGACGCCGAACATTCGGTATCGCTGCTCGCAGTTGCTCAGCACGCTGGACACAGTAGCTCGTGGCGACGCCCTGACCGTGGTCGCCGAAGGCTCACTGCCCGACGACAACGACAGCCGCTACGTGAAAAAACCACTGTCTCCACCCATCAGCCGCCAGATCGGTCTGGCGGTGCTCGATCAGCGTCAGTCATCACCTGCAACACTGGCCTTTATCAAACTGGCCTCAAGTCTGAATGCTCGTTGAGCGGCATAACTACCAATGGCCAACTATCATGGCTGAACTTTTCCGGGGAAGCTTCGCGAATGCCACTGAACGTCAAAAGCCGCCGTAAACGTGGTACCCGAATTGTTGTCACCGTTCTGAGCGGGTTGCTCCCGGTTTTACTGGGGCTGGTCATTCTTTATCTGCAGGCTGAACGTGCGCTCAGGCAAAGTACTGAACTGACGGCCGAAGAAGCCATCCGCCAATTCGAACTGATGCTCGACAACACCGCCCAAGCCGCGCAAGAGCTACTGCCGCTGGCCGGCAAAAATTGCAACGACGTCAAACTGGCCCTGCGCGAACAAGTCACCCGCCGGCCCTTTGTGCGCTCGACCAACCTTGTTTCGGACAACAACATCTATTGCAGTTCGTTGTTCGGTGACTATCAGGAAGCGGTCAATCCCGGCGACTACACCCAAGGCAAGTTGTGGCTCATGAATGGCAATGCCGTCACGCCCAATACCGCCTTGTTGGTGTATCGACTCAGTGAAGGAAAACAGGGGGCATTGACCACGCTGGACGGTTATCACTTGAGCAACGTGTTGCGCCTGATCGGTCGTAAAGCATTATTGCTGCTGCAAATCGGCCCTCATTGGCTGTCCGCCGATGGCAAGGTCCACGACGTTGCCCTGCCAGACTTGCCGGTGGCGCAAAGTACGCTGACGTCCTCGCGTTATGCCTTTACGGTGGCCGCCGGTTTCCCCGAAGGTGAAACCTGGCGTTACATGCGCAGCGAGTACCCGCCGCTGTTCAGCCTGCTGATGTTCTTCGGTATGGTTTCAGGCTCGATCGGGCATGTCCTGCAGCAGCGCGCAGCGTCGCCCAGCCGTGAAATGCAGCGCGCGCTGGAGGCCGCAGAGTTCGTTCCGTATTTTCAGCCGGTGGTGCACGGCAACAGCAAACAGTGGTCCGGCGCCGAAGTCTTGATGCGCTGGAAACACCCCAAAGAAGGTTTGGTACGCCCGGATCTGTTCATCCCGTTTGCCGAACATTCCGGGCTGATCGTGCCGATGACCCGCTCGTTGATGCAACAGACCGCCGCATTGCTGGCGCCCTTGTCTGCATCGTTCGACGGGCCGTTCCACATTGGCATCAACATCACCGCCAGTCATTGCCGGGACCTGCAACTGGTCGAAGACTGCCGTGAATTCCTCAGTGCTTTTGCACCGGGCAGTGTCCACTTGGTGCTGGAGTTGACCGAGCGCGAACTCATCGAACCGACAGCCATCACGTTGCAGTTGTTCGAACAGCTTCGCGCGCTGGGTGTGATGATCGCCATCGACGATTTCGGCACCGGCCATTCAAGCCTCGGTTACTTACGCCAGTTCAATGTGGACTTCCTGAAAATCGACCAGAGCTTTGTCGCCATGATCGGTGTCGACGCCCTCTCCCGGCACATTCTGGACAGCATTATCGAACTCTCGGCCAAACTCGATCTGGGCATCGTCGCCGAAGGGGTGGAAACCGACGAGCAAAGTGACTATCTGACCGCCCATGGCGTGAACTTTCTGCAAGGTTATCTGTTCGGTCGACCGATGCCCGGAGCAGAATTCATTAGTGCATTAAGTGATCATTAACTAACCACGTTAAGCGCCGAGATCATGATGATGCGCACCAAATTGAATCAAAAGACTACTCTTGTTACATGAAGAAAAAGTCAGGATTTACTCTTGACCAATTAACTACTACAATTTTTCATACCTGTGCAAAATCGGCAGGCGTGTCATTATCACCGAGTCGCTTCAAGGCTCTTGGCTTATAGCTTTGTTTGCGGTTGGTTTCAGCCAAACACACTATTGGAGTAAAGATATTGTCCAGACTCGCTGAATTCCGTGCAGCTGAAAAGGCCCTTCAAGAACAGCTCAAGCAGTTGGAATCGCTGAAGAACGATGCCGGGCTCAAGAAAGAAATCGAATTCGAAGAGAAGCTCCAGGGGCTGATGAAAACCTACGGCAAGAGCCTGCGCGACATCATCGCCATCCTCGACCCGCACCCGGCGAAATCCGGCCTGCAACAGGCAACAGCGCCTAAAACCCGCCGCGCCCGCGTGGTCAAGGTTTATCAGAACCCACACACCGGCGAGCTGATTGAAACCAAGGGCGGCAACCACCGTGGCCTGAAAGCCTGGAAGGAACAATACGGTGCAGCCACCGTTGACTCCTGGCTGCGTGCCTAAGCGCTCACGGTAATAAAAAAAGCCCTGCCAATGCAGGGCTTTTTCACGGATGCCGTCTAAAATGCGACGATAGTCGCCGATCAACTCGCTATAGACTGACTAACTTTGTGCTTAATCCGTTTGGCTATCTAAAAATGCGGGCCATGCTCAAAGACGTGGGTACAGAAACCTTAAACTAAAGTTTCAAGCTGTTTCGAGCCGCCTCTATGTCGCCCTGACTTGCCTTATAAACCTCAGCCTGCCCCGCGTAGGAAAGAACATAGGCTTTATCGCCATCCACTGCGGCGACCAATGTTTGAGACAACACATGTCGACCGTTCTGGGTAATGGTGCAGGTAGTTTCCAGCGCCGATAACCGGCTCAAGGCAGTCGGATGAATTTTGTTGCAGACGCTCTGATAGCCACCCTGAAAAAAGTCCTTCTGCACGGACTTGCGCATTTCCAGTAACACACCCTCCAGATTCACCTGATGACCGCTTTCCACTTGAGTCATGGTCAACTCCATCACCATCACCGGTGTACCGTCCTGGTCGTTTTTTACCGCTCGTTGCCGGGAAACCTGTGGTCTGGCCTCGTCTTGCGGGATGGTCTCGACAGTCCATCCATTGGGCCAGGTCACGACCGGTGCCTCTGCATGAGCACGGGTAACACCTGAAAGCAGACACATCAGGACGAACATGAATTGACAGGATCGGGTCATTGCAATGAACACTCACGGATTGAGGCGCAAAGTCTGAGCTTCACCCGCCCGGCAGGCAAGCCTGCGGTTTTGGTTTGGCGATGCCAGGCCCCTTGCGTATCATTGTGACCATTCTTGGAATTTCCGGAGGGCCCATGAGCCTGCACGAACTCAATACATTTCCTGGTGTGACCGCCCAACCTGACGCCGCCACCCAGAAGTTCGTCTTCAACCACACCATGCTGCGGGTCAAGGACATCACCCGGTCGCTGGATTTCTACACCCGCGTCCTGGGTTTCTCGCTGGTGGAAAAACGCGATTTCCCGGAAGCCGAGTTCAGCCTGTATTTCCTGGCGCTGGTCGATAAAAACCAGATCCCGTCCGATGCCGCTGCCCGCACCGAGTGGATGAAGTCGATCCCCGGCATTCTCGAACTGACCCACAACCACGGCACCGAGAACGACGCGGATTTCGCCTACCACAACGGCAACACCGACCCGCGCGGCTTCGGCCATATCTGCATCTCGGTGCCAGACATCCGCGCCGCGTGCGAACGTTTTGAAGCGCTGGGCTGCGATTTCCAGAAACGCCTGAACGATGGTCGCATGAAGAGCCTGGCCTTCATCAAGGACCCGGATGGTTACTGGGTCGAAATCATTCAGCCAGCACCGATGTAAATCCAAATCAAAAGATCGCAGCCTTGATCGTTCCCACGCTCTGCGTGGTAACGCCTCCTGTGACGCTCTGCGTCACGCTTTTGGAACGCGGAGCGTCCCGGGCTGCATTCCCACGCAGAGCGTGGGAACGATCAGTGCAAGATACAAAAAACCCCATGATCACTCATGGGGTTTTGTGTTTTCAGGGGCGGTGTTTATGCCGGCGCCGAAGTTCGGATCAAGTGATCGAATGCGCTCAAGGAAGCCTTGGCGCCCTCGCCCACCGCAATCACGATCTGCTTGTACGGCACGGTGGTCACATCGCCGGCCGCGAACACGCCGGGGATCGACGTTTCACCACGGGCATCGACAATGATCTCGCCGCGCGGCGACAGCTCGATAGTGCCTTTGAGCCAATCGGTATTAGGCAACAGACCGATCTGCACGAAGATCCCTTCCAGCTCGACAGTGCGCAACTCGTCCGACTGACGATCCTTGTAGCGCAGGCCGTTGACCTTCTGGCCGTCGCCGGTCACTTCAGTGGTTTGTGCACTGGTGATCACGGTAACGTTCGGCAGGCTGTGCAACTTGCGCTGCAACACCGCATCGGCACGCAGTTGTACGTCGAACTCCAGCAGCGTTACGTGGGACACGATCCCGGCCAGGTCGATGGCCGCTTCAACGCCGGAGTTGCCGCCACCGATCACCGCCACACGCTTGCCTTTGAACAGCGGACCGTCACAGTGCGGGCAGTACGCCACGCCCTTGTTGCGGTATTGCTGCTCACCCGGAACGTTCATTTCACGCCAGCGCGCGCCGGTGGCGAGGATCACAGTCTTGGCTTTCAAGGACGCGCCGCTGGCGAAGTGGATTTCGTGCAGCTCGCCGTTTTTGCCCGGCACCAGTTTGTCGGCGCGCTGCAGGTTCATGATGTCCACGTCGTACTGCTTGACGTGTTCTTCCAGGGCCACGGCCAGTTTCGGCCCTTCGGTTTCCTGTACGGAGATGAAGTTCTCGATGGCCATGGTGTCGAGCACCTGGCCACCAAAACGTTCAGCCGCCACGCCGGTGCGAATGCCTTTACGAGCGGCGTAAATTGCCGCTGAAGCACCGGCCGGGCCACCGCCGACGACCAGCACGTCAAAGGCTTGTTTGGCGCTGATCTTCTCGGCCTGACGCTCGATGCCGCTGGTGTCGATCTTGGCGAGGATTTCTTCCAGGCCCATGCGGCCCTGGCCGAAGTTCACGCCGTTCAGGTAAACGCTTGGCACGGCCATGATCTGGCGCTCGTCAACTTCGGTCTGAAACAGCGCGCCGTCGATGGCGACGTGGCGGATGTTCGGGTTCAGCACGGCCATCAGGTTCAGCGCCTGAACCACATCCGGGCAGTTCTGGCAGGACAGCGAGAAGTAAGTCTCGAAGTTGAACTCGCCCTTGAGCGAGCGGATCTGTTCGATCACTTCCGCACTGGCTTTCGATGGGTGGCCGCCGACTTGCAGCAGGGCCAGCACCAAGGATGTAAATTCGTGGCCCATCGGGATGCCGGCGAAACGCAGGCTGATATCGGCTCCCGGGCGATTGATCGAGAACGATGGTTTACGTGCATCGTTACCGTTGTCGAGCAAAGTAATCTGGGTGGAAAGACTGGCAACGTCTTTGAGTAACGCGAGCATTTCCTGGGATTTCGCACCGTCGTCGAGGGATGCAACGATCTCGATCGGCTGAGTGACCCGTTCCAGGTACGATTTCAACTGGGCTTTAAGATTGGCGTCCAACATACGGGCGATTTCCTTAGATGCTGTTTGAATAGAGAGCAATCAGACATAAAAAAACGCCCGAGCGAATCTCGCCCGGGCGTTTTTGAGGGCGGTGCAGCTTACTTAGTAGGTGCGGAGTTCCGCCCTGATGAAGCGCGTCACAGACTTAGATCTTGCCGACCAGGTCCAGGGACGGAGCCAGAGTGGCCTCGCCTTCTTTCCACTTGGCTGGGCACACTTCGCCCGGGTGAGCAGCGACGTATTGAGCGGCCTTGATTTTGCGCAGCAGCTCGGAAGCGTCACGGCCTACACCGCCATCGTTGAGTTCAACGATTTTGATCTGGCCTTCAGGGTTGATCACGAAAGTGCCACGGTCAGCCAGGCCAGCTTCTTCGATCAGCACGTCGAAGTTGCGGGAGATGACATGAGTCGGGTCGCCGATCATGGTGTACTGGATTTTGCCGATGGCTGGCGAAGTGTTGTGCCAGGCAGCGTGGGCAAAGTGGGTATCGGTGGAAACGCTGTAGATCTCGACGCCCAGTTTTTGGAACTCGGCGTAGTTGTCAGCCAGGTCTTCCAGTTCGGTCGGGCAAACAAAGGTGAAGTCAGCCGGGTAGAAGAAAACGACAGACCACTTGCCTTTCAGGTCAGCGTCCGACACGTGTACGAAGTCGCCATTTTTGAAGGCGTTAGCTTTGAACGGTTTAACTTGGCTGTTGATGATAGGCATCGGTGACTCTCCGTCAGGGGTTATGAAGTTGATGTGGTGAATCCTACCCACCCGATCGACGGTTGGCTCATTGGCAAACCTGATGCTGCTGATTGGTTTTCGCTATTAGCCGAGCGTATTAATAGAAGAAAACGTGATCTACAGCGCCAACGGCTTTTCAGCGATTCGGGTCATCCCGAGAAACGGGCTGGCTTCAACATAGCGCATGGCTGACTTCACATCCTTCCAGCCCACGTAATTCATCAACGACTTCAAATCCCAACCGCTCTGATGGGCCCAGGTGGCAAAACCACGACGCAAGGAGTGACTGGTGTAGTGCTCAGCCGCAATGCCGGCGCGCTCCAGTGCCTGGCGCAACAACGGGATCACGCTATTGGCGTGCAAGCCCTCCTCGCTCAAATGGCCCCAGCGGTCGATGCCCCGAAACACGGGACCACGGACCAACGCCGCTTCGGTAATCCATTCGATATAGGCCTGCACCGGGCACAGGCGCTGCAAGGCCGGCGTCTGGTAGGTCTGGCCTAGGTTCTCGCGATCGCTCTTGCTGCGTGGCAAGTAGAGGGTGATGCCTGAACCAGCGCTGGCTTGTACATGCTCAATCTGCACACGGCACAACTCATCGCTACGAAAACCACGCCAGAAGCCCAGCAGAATCAACGCGGTGTCGCGCCTGGCTCTCAGCAACCCCGCTCGATCGCCCTGCGCCCTGGCGGTTTGCGCTTCCTGCTCCAGCCAGGCAACCACTTGCTCCAGATGCTGCAACTGCAACGGCTCAGCCTGTTTTTCCTGGGCCGGGTGCAATGCGCGAATGCCTTTGAACACCTTGCGCACCACCGGCGCCTTGGTTGGATCGGCGAACCCCTGGCTGTTGTGCCACTGGGCTAGCGCGGACAAGCGCAACTTCAAGGTATTGATCGACAGCACGCCCGCATGTGCAACCAGGTATCGCGCCACGCTATCGCTGGTCGCCGGCAGGAACCCACCCCAACTGACTTCGAAGTGCTCGATGGCCGCGCGATAGCTGCGACGGGTGTTGTCGCGGGTGGCGGCTTGCAGGTAGCGATCCAGATCGGTCATGGGCTCAGTGCTCGAAAACGTACCGCGTTGGCGATTGAAAACCCGGTCTACAGCTGATCACACGGGGTAATACCAGTATATCCCGCATGAAATATGATGTGTTTTTAACTTTATCTGTGTCGTGGTACATTGTGCATATTAGTGGTACGTACCACAGTATCAAATCGTAGGAGAACACATGGCACGTGGCGGCGTAAACAAGGCACTGGTGCAAGCGGCACGCTCGGCAATCCTCGCCCGGGGCGAACACCCAAGCATCGACGCAGTGCGGATCGAAATGGGCAATACCGGCTCGAAAACCACGATCCATCGTTATCTGAAAGAGCTCGATGACGGCGCCGAACCCGCGCAAGCACCTTCCGAACCCATCGATGATGAGCTGGCAGCGCTGGTGGCGCGGCTAGCGCAACGCCTGAAAGAACAGGCGCAAGAACCCATCGACCAGGCACGCGCGCAGTTCGAGCAACAACGAAAAGAGCTGGAAACCCAACTGCACGAGGCCCGCGAGGCCAATACCGAATTGCAGCAGCAATACGAAATTCAAAGCCTGGCGCTGACCCAGGAATCGGCGGAACTGCACGACACTCGCTCGATGCTGCAAACCGAGCAAACCCGCAACGCCGGGCTGAACCAGGCGCTGGCCGATTTCGAATTACGCTTGCAGGACAAGGACGAGCAGATCCGCTCACTGGAAGAAAAACACCTGCACGCCCGCGAAGCACTGGAGCACTACCGCAACGCCGTCAAAGACCAGCGCGAGCAGGAACAGCGACGCCACGAAGGTCAGGTGCAGCAGATTCAGATGGAATTGCGTCAGGCGCAGCAAAGCGCACTGGTACGCCAGGATGAAATCACCCAGCTGCATCGCGACAACGAGCGTCTGCTGACCGAAAACCGTGGCACGCTGCGGGAGTTGAGCCTGTTGCAGGAGCAACTCAAGCACACCAACAGCCGACAGGATCAGTTACTGGAACAGGTCAACCGCATCGACAGCGAACGCACCCTCCTCCAGGAACGCTTGCGAATTGCCTTGCTGGAAAGCCAGTCACTCAAGCAGAACATCGACGAGCAATCGCACATCAACAAAGCGCTGGAAGTTGAACTGATCAAGTTGCAGGCAAGCCTGGATGAAAGCGTGCGCCTGGCCGCTGTCGTTGCGACAGGACCAGACGCATCAGCACCGCAGAAGGACGATTAACCCGCGACCGGCGTGCGCATGGTGACGAACTCTTCGGCGGCCGTCGGATGCACGCCGATGGTTTCGTCGAAGTCGCGCTTGGTCGCGCCCGCTTTCAGGGCAATCGCCAGCCCTTGCACGATCTCTCCGGCGTCCGGGCCGACCATGTGGCAGCCCAGGACCTTATCGGTCTTGGCATCTACCACCAGCTTCATCAAGGTGCGCTCCTGGCATTCGGTCAGGGTCAGCTTCATCGGCCGGAAACGACTTTCGAAGATCACCACATCGTGCCCAGCTTCTCGCGCCTCTTCTTCAGTGAGGCCGACAGTACCGATGTTCGGCAAGCTGAACACGGCGGTCGGGATCATCTTGTAATCCACCGGGCGACACTGCTCAGGCTTGAACAACCGCCGCGCCACGGCCATGCCTTCGGCCAGCGCAACCGGCGTGAGTTGTACCCGACCAATCACATCGCCCAGGGCCAGGATCGACGGTTCAGCAGTTTGATACTGCTCATCGACCTCGACAAAACCTTTCTTGTCGAGTTTGACCCCGGTGTTTTCCAGCCCCAGGTTGTCGAGCATCGGACGCCGACCGGTGGCGTAGAACACGCAGTCCGCCACCAGCTCACGACCATCCTTGAGCGTCGCCTTCACACTGCCATCGGCCTGTTTATCGATACGCTCGATATCGGCATTGAATTGCAGGTCCATACCGCGCTTGGTCAGCTCTTCCTGCAAATGTTTGCGCACTGCGCCGTCGAAGCCACGCAGGAACAGATCACCGCGATACAGCAGCGTGGTCTCAGCGCCCAGTCCGTGGAAAATCCCGGCAAACTCCACCGCAATGTAGCCACCACCGACCACCAGAACGCGCTTGGGCAGCTCTTTAAGGAAAAATGCCTGGTTGGAGCTGATGGCATGCTCGTGCCCCGGAATCTCCGGAATCTGCGGCCAGCCACCGGTCGCAATCAGGATGTTTTTGGCGGTGTAACGCTCGCCATTGATCTCGATTTGATGCGGATCGACGATTTTCGCGTGCCCTTCATGCAAGGTCACACCAGTGTTGACCAGCAAATTGCGATAAATGCCGTTCAGGCGATTGATCTCGCGATCCTTGTTGGCGATCAGTGTCGCCCAGTCGAACGTCGCTTCACCCGGAGTCCAGCCAAAACCTTGCGACTGCTCGAAGTCTTCGGCGAAGTGCGCGCCGTAGACCAGCAGCTTTTTCGGCACACAGCCGACGTTCACACACGTACCGCCCAGGTAGCGGCTCTCGGCCACGGCGACTTTCGCACCAAAACCGGCCGCGAACCGCGCAGCCCGCACACCGCCAGAACCGGCACCAATCACATATAGGTCAAAATCGTAGGCCATTACTATCTCCTCGGCAGGCCACCAGCATACCTGCGGGCGCCCTTTGGGCAAGCGTTGCAAACTATTTGGGGCCGAAAAACGAAAAAGCCACCCGAAGGTGGCTTTTCAGTACAAGCAGGTCAAACGCTATCAGTAAGCCTTGCCAGTCTTGTAGAAGTTCTCGAAGCAGAAGTTGGTCGCGTCGATGTAGCCTTCGGCGCCACCGCAGTCGAAACGCGTGCCCTTGAACTTGTAGGCCATGACGCAGCCGTTTTGCGCTTGTTTCATCAGGGCGTCGGTGATCTGGATTTCGCCGCCCTTGCCTGGCTCGGTCTGTTCGATCAGGTCGAAGATGTCCGGGGTCAGGATGTAACGGCCGATGATCGCCAGGTTCGACGGTGCGTCTTCAGGTTTTGGCTTCTCAACCATGCTGTGAACGCGATAGATGTCGTCGCGAATCATTTCGCCGGCAATCACACCGTACTTGTTGGTTTCTTGAGGATCGACTTCCTGGATGGCCACGATCGAGCAGCGGAACTGCTTGTACAGCTTGACCATCTGGGTCAGTACGCCGTCGCCTTCGAGGTTGACGCACAAGTCGTCCGCCAGTACCACTGCGAAAGGTTCGTCGCCGATCAGCGGACGACCAGTCAGGATCGCGTGGCCCAGGCCTTTCATTTCGGTCTGGCGAGTGTAGGAGAACGAGCACTCGTCGAGCAGCTTACGGATGCCGACCAGGTATTTCTCCTTGTCAGTGCCCTTGATCTGGTTTTCCAGCTCGTAGCTGATGTCGAAGTGGTCTTCCAGCGCGCGTTTGCCGCGGCCGGTGACGATGGAGATTTCGGTCAACCCGGCATCCAGTGCTTCTTCGACGCCGTACTGGATCAGTGGCTTGTTTACCACCGGCAGCATTTCTTTGGGCATGGCTTTAGTCGCTGGCAGGAAGCGAGTACCGTAACCGGCTGCTGGGAACAAGCATTTCTTGATCATATAAGTCCTTGAAAGGGCTGTGTGTACGAGTTTCGGCGCAGTCTAATCAGGCGGCGTGCACCTTACAATGCCCCGCACTGGCTAACCGACGCCATCATAGAGAAATATTCTGCTGGATAGTTCCGCAGATAAGCGGCACAACCTCTTATAGATAGCAGAGATTGACGATCTGCGCGGCCATCAGTCTAGCGACAATCTGCCCCACCCTACACCCATCGGCACCCGTTGAGGGCATTTGGCGCTATCATTGCGCACCTGAACCAGCCAACGAGGCAGATAGATGTCGGCAGCAAAAAGCGTCAACGGGTACCTGATCAATCAGGCTAAAGACGGCCAGTGGTGGATAGACAGCGTCGGCGGCGAGAATATTGCCGGGCCGTTCCCTACAGAAGCGTTGGCGATTGAAGTGGCATCGGTGTTGCAGGATCAACCCGCAGCACCCAAGCGGCGCGGCAAGGACAAGCCTTGAGCTGAACCTGGCGCAACCGCAGCCCTGTCTTTGCACAGGGCTTTTTTGTGAATGCCTGCAACGAAGTGGCCAATCGCTATAACCTTTTGTTGCAGCCGCTGTCATAGCGTTTAGCCCCCATCACTGACGATGACCACGACATGAAAAGATTTTTGCCACTGATTGTGGTACTGGCCCTGAGTGGCTGCGCCACGTCCGAAACGACTTACCTGAAGAATGGCGAGCAAGGCCTGAGCATCGACTGCTCCGGGGAAGCCAACGACTGGGCCAGTTGCTATGAAAAAGCCGATGCCTCTTGCGCCGGCACCGGCTATCGGATTGTCGGTACCGATGGCACACCTTCGACCAAGGAAAGCGACAAAACCCTGGGCGCGGATATCGGCAATTACAAGAACCGCAGTGTGGTGGTGGTCTGCAAGTAGGGCGCCCAATGCCCTACATATGGATTTCGGCGAACTTGATTCCGAGCCCGCGTACGGTCTCGATCAAATCGTCGAGGCGGCTGAAGGACTCGACTTCATCGTTGTCATCCACCAGGAAAAAACTGCGCCCGGCGCTTTTCTTGAAAAATACGATCCACTCCCCCGGGTTCGCCGGGTTCTGAATCACATGGGTGGCAGAGATATGACCCTCTGCATGGCGCTCCCGCACCTGCTCTCGTTTCATGCTCGACTCCAGAAATGACAATGCCGTCAAAGTGCGACCTTGACGGCATCGATGCTGACCGGGGTAGTTTATCAGCCGGAAATGCACGCGGTAGCGGCATTGCGCACATCCCATGGGCGCAACGGCACATTGGAGATGCGTTCATGCAGTTTGATGCTGCTGCCGCCGGAGCGGTCTTCAATGTCAAACACCGCTGCCGGCCCCGAGGAGAACTTCTGCGGCACAATAACCCGCATGCCATCCTTTTGCGGCTCGACTTGCAGGGCTCCACGGCTGCTGGCTAACTTCTCGACCAGGCACTGGGCGTACTCGTGGGGTTTCTTGCCTGAAATCACGTTCATGGTAGGCAGCGAAGCAGTGATGTCCGAGACCGTCGCACATCCACCCACTGCCAATGCCAACGGTACGACCAGAACACCCCATTTCATATGAAACCTCCGATAAAGACCCTCCGACAGCACAGATGCTGTTTTTCTCCAAGGCTCCCTGCTTTTATCGCTCATAGAATTCCAAATAACTGTTTTTAATTGTCAAAGCGGACCCCGACAGCCAGATAATAACCTGTTCGGGCTGATAAACTGCGCCAATCGCCCATGCTATCGTTTTGATTTTGTAGAAAAAGCCCTTCTGGAGGCGCCTCATGAAATTTATCCACCAGCGCGAGCACCTCAACGAAGACGACATCGTCGTCATTCAGTGCTCCCAAATGTGCAACATCCGCTTGATGAACGACGCCAACTTCCGCAGCTTCAAGAACGGCGGCCGTCACACGTATCACGGTGGCGCATTCGACACCTTCCCGGCCCGGATCACTGCGCCGAGCACCGGTTTCTGGAACATCACCATCGACACGGTCAACCGCCGGCCGATCAGCGTGACCCGCAAGCCGACCCTGACGCACTCGATCAAGATCATCCGCCGCTCCAGCTCGAAGCTGAGCTGAACCCACACCAGAACAGGCAGGTATGACCGTGGCCCAGACGACCAAATACGTCATCAAATACAAACTCAACGGCGAGCGTCGCTTCGAATTCGCCCAGCTTGAAAACGGCACCGCAGAAGAAGCCAAGGCTGCGCTGGACAAGCTGCATGGCCAGAGCGAAGACGTCATCAGCGAGATCAGCGTCAGCAAAGCGCTGTAACGCGATCTGGAGCGACAACATGGACGTCTGCTCCCCTCGCGAATTCGACCGCAAGCGCCGGAGTGCCTGCTCTCGCACCGCTCACTAAACTGGCCGCCTCGACCTTTTGGTCAAGGAGTCAGAACCCTTGCTTACCGATCCGATTCACCACGATGCCCTCGACTGGGGCAGGCTTACGCAGCAACTCGACCAAGATGGCTGCGCGATCATCAAATCGCTTTTAAGCCACAAGACCTGCGATGAAATAAGCGCCCTGTACGACCACCCCGAGCCTTTTCGCTCGAAAGTGGTGATGGCGCGCCACGGTTTCGGCCGTGGCGAGTACAAATACTTCAGGTACCCGCTGCCGGATCCGGTGGCCCGGTTGCGCAGCGCGCTCTACCCTCGACTGGTTCCCATCGCCAATCGCTGGTACGAATGCATGGATTTGCCGACCCGCTTCCCCGAATCCCACGAAGCGTTTCTACAACGCTGCCATGCCGCCGGTCAGGAACGCCCGACACCTTTATTGCTGCAATACGGCCCGCAGGACTACAACTGCTTGCATCAGGATCTGTACGGCGAACACGTGTTCCCGCTGCAAGTGGCGATTCTGCTGTCAGAACCGGGAGAGGACTTCACCGGTGGCGAATTTGTGCTGACCGAACAACGTCCACGGATGCAATCACGCCCGCAAGTCATCGGCCTGAGGAAAGGTGACGCGTTGATTTTTGCCGTGAGTCAGCGCCCGGTTAAAGGCGTTCGCGGCTATTACCGCGTGACCCTGCGTCATGGGGTGAGTCGCCTGCACAGTGGAAAACGGCATACCCTTGGAATCATCTTTCACGATGCGTTATGACCCCATGAGCCCGATCACCCTAGATCTGTTTGCCGACGCCGAACCCGAGCAGCAGCCCAGGCGCGAGCAGATCGGCGAGCAATCCTGCGTTCTCAGAGGCTTCGCCCTGCCCTGGCTCGACCGGTTGCTGCCGGCGCTGGAGGCGGTTCTGACAGCGGCGCCCTTCCGGCAAATGGTCACGCCCGGCGGCTTTACCATGTCGGTGGCCTTGAGCAGTTGCGGCACCTGGGGCTGGACCACCGACCGCAGCGGCTACCAATACACCCGCAACGATCCGCAGACCGGCGCGCCCTGGCCTGAAATGCCCGAGGTGTTTTTCGAACTGGCCCAGGCGGCGGCGCGAGAGGCAGGGTTTATGGCGTTCGTACCGGATTCCTGCCTGATCAACCGCTATGTTCCCGGGGCCAGGATGTCGTTGCATCAAGACAAAAACGAAAACGCCTACACCGCCCCCATCGTGTCGGTGTCTTTGGGATTGCCGGCGACGTTCCTGTTCGGTGGCTTCGAACGCAGCGCGAAAACCCAGCGGGTGCCGCTGTTTCACGGTGATATCGTGGTCTGGGGCGGCGTGGACCGTTTGCGTTACCACGGCGTATTGCCGATCAAGGACGGCCAGCATCCGCGGCTGGGTGAACAGCGAATCAACTTCACCTTTCGTACCGCGCGATGATGCAGTCGAATTCGACCGCAAGACCCGGAGTGTGGCGTCTCTACCGGCTGGTTAATCTGCATGAAACGGGTCAACGGACATGAAGCCATGACAACTCAATCGCCAACAATCGCCACCGAAAACGATCCTCGCTGGGCCGCCGTGGTCGCGCGCGATCCACGTGCCGACGGGCAGTTTGTGTATGCGGTGAAAACCACCGGTATCTACTGCCGCCCCAGCAGCCTGGCACGCCTGCCGAAACCGCAGAACGTCGAATTCTTCGACACGGCCGAGCAAGCTCAGGCGGCGGGTTATCGCCCCAGCAAACGGGCCGCGAAAGATCACAGCGACGTCGCAGCCCAACATGCCGCGACCGTGGCCGCCGCGTGCCGTCAAATCGAATCCGCCGAAACATTGCCGGCGTTGAATGAGCTGGCGGATGCAGCCGGTTTGAGCAGCTTCCACTTCCATCGCGTGTTCAAGGCCATCACCGGCCTGACGCCCAAGGGCTACGCCACCGCCCACCGCTCACGCAAGGTTCGCGAGCGCCTGACCGACGGCGGCACGGTTACCGACGCGCTGTATGACGCCGGATTCAACTCCAACAGCCGTTTCTATGAGGCAGCGGATCAATTGCTCGGCATGACACCCGGCGACTACCGCGCGGCCGGGCAGAACAACGACATCCGTTTCGCCGTCGGCCAGTGCTCCCTGGGCGCGATTCTGGTGGCACAAAGTGAACGCGGTGTCTGCGCGATTCTGCTGGGGGACGATCCGCATCAACTGGTCTGCGACCTGCAGGACAAGTTTCGCCGCGCCAACCTGATTGGCGCCGATCATGAGTTCGAGCAGCTGATCGCCAAGGTCGTCGGCTTTATCGAAGCCCCGGCCCTCGGCCTGGACTTGCCGCTGGACGTACGCGGTACGGCGTTTCAGGAGCGGGTGTGGCAAGCCCTGCGGGAGATTCCTGCCGGTAGCACCGCCAGTTATGCCGATATCGCCCAGCGCATCGGCGCGCCGAAAGCCATGCGCGCCGTGGCCCAGGCCTGTGGCGCGAACAGCCTCGCGGTGGCGATTCCTTGCCATCGCGTGGTGCGCAGCGACGGCAACCTGTCGGGCTACCGCTGGGGCGTGGAGCGCAAGCGTCAGTTGCTGGAACGTGAAAACGCGTCCGGGTCCTGAATGCCGATATAGACCGCCGCGGACTCAGGCCCGGTGTAGACCTCGAAGTCCGTGGCGAACTTGCGGCGAACCTGCGGGTTGTCCTCGAAGTAGGCCCAGATAAAGCCCCATGCCTGAATGACGCTATCGGGCATCGCCCCTTTAGCGCTGAACACCAGGTAATCGCCGCCCTCAACCTGAATCTGCGCAAAGCCCTCGGAGGGTGCGGTGACCGCCACTCCCGCGATCACATCGAAGTGGCCCGACGCGTCGGACTCGTAGTTGGAGTAGACGCCGTACATAAAGGAATCCGGTTGTTTGTGGGTGATCTTGTCGTAAATATCCTCGACGAAAAACCGTTCCCACATAGGGCCGATACGCGCGGTATCCGGCTGCTGCTCTGCGGTATTGAGGGTTCGCACCTGCAAACCCGAGACGCTAAAGGGCTGCACTTCACGCAGTTTTACATCCATTGGTCGATATTCCTTGTCGCTACAGTTTGTCTGTTTGATTGATTGATGCTGAAACGATCAACGATTGACGTCGACCACCACCCGGCCGCGCAACTGCCCGGCAAGCAAGCGCGGCGCGGCGTCGATGGCTTCGCTCAAGCCGATTTCGTGGCTGATCAGCGGTAGCAAGGCGAAATCCAGGTCTTTAGCCAGGCGATTCCACGCCAGTATCCGCTTGGCTTTGGGTTGGGTCACGCTGTTGATCCCGACCAGGGTCACGCCGCGCAATATGAACGGTGCGACGGAGGCCGGGAAGTCCATGCCCTGGGCCAGACCGCAGGCGGCGACGGTGCCGTTGGCCCGGGTGCTGGCGCAAGCGTTGGCCAGTGTGTGACTGCCGACCGAGTCGATCACCGCCGCCCAACGCTCCTTGGCCAACGGTTTGCCCGGCTCCGACAACGTGGCGCGATCGATGATTTCACTGGCGCCCAAGTGCTTGAGGTAGTCGTGTTCGGAGGTGCGGCCAGTGGAGGCCACCACGCGGTAGCCGAGTTTGCTCAGCAGCGCGATGGCGAAGCTGCCTACGCCGCCGTTGGCGCCCGTCACCAACACCTCGCCCTGCTCGGGACTCACGCCGCTGTGTTCCAGTGCCAGGATGCTCAGCATCGCCGTGTAGCCGGCCGTGCCAATGGCCATCGCTTGCGCGGCGGTGAATGCCTTGGGCTGCGGGATCAGCCAATCGCCATTCAGACGAGCTTTCTGCGCCAGCCCGCCCCAGTGTCCTTCGCCAACACCCCAGCCATTGAGCAGGACTTGATCACCGACCTTGTAGTCCGGATGACTGCTGACTTCGACAGTGCCTGCCAGATCGATCCCCGGCACCATCGGGAATTTACGCACCACCGGGCTACTGCCAGTGATCGCCAGACCATCCTTGAAATTCAATGTGCTGTACGCCACACGCACCGTCACATCGCCCTCGGGCAATTGATCGTCAGCGATCTCTTGCAGTGTGGCCCGGTAACCGCTGTCGTCTTTGTCGATCAAAATGCCTTTGAACATCGCTGCCTCCTGGTGGAATCGCTCAGTTGTCGTGCTGTTGAAATAACACAGGGAACCCCATCACCGTACCCGACTTTAAGCCAATCCCCATCGGCTGGCGCCTTGCGGATCATCCCGTACGCATTAAAAACTCGACTGGCCTTGCGCCAGGCATTACTGATACAAACTTGCTTCTACCGTCCCTGCCCTGTTTCGACGTCGGAGAACACTGCACATGAGCCAATGGCCAGACACCCGCATTCTTGACCTGCTCGGGATCGAACTGCCGATCATTCAGGGCCCTTTGGCCGGCGCGACGACTTCGGCCATGGTGATTGCAACGAGTAACGCCGGCGGCCTGGGTTCGATGCCTGCCGCGATGCTGAGCATCGAGCAGTTGCGCGAAGAACTGAAGACGATTCGCCAACACACCCAGCGCCCGTTCAACGTCAATTTCTTCTGCCATCAACCTCCGCCGCCCGATGAGCAACGTGCCCGGGACTGGAAGAATCTGCTGGAACCGTACTACCGGGAATTGGGCGTCGACTTCGACGCGCCGACGCCGGTGTCAAATCGCGCGCCGTTCGATAACGCAGCCTGCGAAGTGATCGAAGAGTTTCGCCCCGCAGTGGTGAGTTTTCACTTTGGCCTGCCGGAAAAGTCGCTGTTGGATCGGGTAAAAGCCACCGGAGCGAAAGTTCTCTCCTCGGCGACTACGGTCGAAGAAGCCATCTGGCTGGAGCAGCATGGCTGCGATGCGATCATTGCGATGGGTTACGAGGCTGGCGGTCACCGGGGCATGTTCCTCAGCGATGACTTGAGCAGCCAGGTGGGTACTTTCGCGCTGGTGCCGCAGGTCGTTGATGCGGTGAAAGTGCCGGTCATTGCGGCGGGCGGGATTGGCGATGCGCGGGGTGTCGCGGCGGCTTTCATGCTGGGCGCTTCGGCGGTTCAGGTAGGTACGGCTTATTTGTTCACGCCAGAGGCCAAAGTCAGCGCGTCTCACCACAAGGCGTTGCGCACGGCCAAGGAAAGCGAGACAGCGGTCACCAACATTTTCACCGGACGCCCGGCGCGCGGGATTCTCAATCGGGTGATGCGTGAACTCGGGCCGATGAGCGCCAAAGCACCGGCCTTCCCATTGGCGGGCGGTGCGCTGATGCCGTTGCGGGCTAAAGGGGAAGCGGATTTCAGCAACCTTTGGGCCGGACAGGCGTTCACTCTGGGCGTTGAACTGAGCACGGCAGAGCTGACCCGGCGGTTGGCCGAGGAAGGATTGGCCAAATTGATCCACCGCTAATCAAGCTGCAACTAACAACAACCTGTGGCAAGGGAGCTTACCTGTGGCGAGGGAGCTTGCTCCCGTTCGGCTGCGAAGCAGTCGCGAGCTTTTGGGGCCGCTTCGCGACCCAACGGGAGCAAGCTCCCTCGCCACAGGTAAGCTTCCTTGCCATAAGTAAGCTCCCTTGCCACAAGTAAGCTCCCTCGCCACAGTTCGGTGCCAACCTTGCACTCTGCATCCAGCAAGTTCCGTTTACAGGCATTTCGCTATATATTCTGATATATAGCGTTTCACTCGCCTACCACGGAGCCGTTTCATGATCATTCGTGCCTCACGTTTTGCCCCTGTGTGCCTGTTCAGCGTGTTCGCTTTCGGGTCTGCCCAGGCGGACGAAGTCCAGGTCGCCGTTGCCGCCAACTTCACCGCGCCAATCCAGGCCATCGCTGCCGATTTCGAGAAAGACACCGGGCACAAACTGGTCACCTCGTTTGGTGCAACCGGCCAGTTCTATACCCAGATCAAGAATGGCGCGCCGTTCGAAGTGTTGCTCTCGGCGGATGACACCACCCCGCAAAAACTCGAGACCGAAGGCGACGCCGTCAAGGGCTCACGCTTCACCTACGCCATCGGCACGCTAGCGCTATGGTCGGCCAAGGAAGGTTATGTCGACGCCAAGGGCAAGGTGCTGAGCGACAACAAGTATCAGCATCTTTCCATCGCCAACCCGAAAGCCGCCCCGTATGGCCTGGCTGCCACTCAGGTGCTGGCCAAGCAAGGCCTGACCGACAAGGTCAAAGACAAGATCGTTGAAGGCCAGAACATCACCCAGGCTTACCAATTCGTGTCCACCGGCAATGCCGAACTCGGTTTTGTGGCCTTGTCGCAGATCTACAAAGACGGCAAAGTGACCAGCGGTTCGGCCTGGATCGTTCCGGCCAACCTGCATGATCCGATCAAACAAGACGCGGTGATCCTCAACAAGGGCAAGGACAACCCGGCCGCCAAGGCATTGGTTGACTACCTCAAGGGGCCGAAAGCCGCCGCCGTCATCAAGTCCTACGGTTACCAACTCTAAATGACACTTTCGAGTGCCGATTACTCCGCGATCTGGCTGACCCTGAAACTGGCGTCCCTGACCACGGCCATCCTGCTGATCATTGGCACTCCGATTGCGTTATGGCTGTCGCGTACCCAATCCTGGTTGCGCGGCCCGGTCGGGGCGATCGTCGCCCTGCCCCTGGTACTGCCACCCACGGTGATTGGCTTTTATTTACTGTTGGCGCTCGGCCCGAACGGGTGGATCGGCCACTTCACCCAATCGCTGGGGCTCGGCACCCTGACCTTCAGTTTTGCGGGGCTCTTGATCGGCTCGGTGCTGTACTCGATGCCGTTCGTGGTCCAGCCGCTGCAAAACGCATTTTCCGCCATCGGCACTCGCCCACTGGAAGTGGCCGCCACCTTGCGCGCCAATCCCTGGGACACGTTTTTCAGCGTGATTGTGCCGCTGGCCCGCCCCGGCTTCATCACCGCGGCCATTCTCGGTTTCGCCCACACCGTCGGCGAGTTCGGCGTGGTGCTGATGATCGGCGGCAATATTCCCGACAAGACCCGCGTGGTCTCGGTGCAGATCTACGATCACGTCGAAGCCATGGAATATGCCCAGGCCCATTGGCTGGCCGGGGCAATGCTGGTGTTCTCCTTTGCAGTGTTGCTGGCGCTCTACTCCAGCCGTAAAACCAAAGCGGCCTGGAGCTGACCCATGATTCAAACGCGCTTGAAACTGAGCTATTCGGGATTTGCCCTGGATGTCGATCTTCAATTGCCCGGCCGCGGGGTGACTGCGCTTTATGGTCATTCCGGTTCGGGCAAAACCACCTGCCTGCGCTGTATCGCCGGCCTGGAGCAGGCTGAGCAGGGTTTTATCCAGGTCAACGATGAAGTCTGGCAGGACAGCGACAAGCGGATTTTCGTCCCGCCGCATAAACGCGCCCTGGGTTATGTTTTCCAGGAAGCCAGCCTGTTTCCCCATCTGTCGGTGCGGGCCAATCTTGAATTCGGCCTCAAGCGTATCCCCCGCCAACAGCGCCGGGTCGACATGGCGCATGCCACTGAACTGCTGGGGATCGGCCATTTACTCGAGCGCAATCCGCAGAATCTTTCCGGCGGCGAGCGCCAGCGTATCGGCATCGCTCGTGCCCTGCTCACCAGCCCCAAACTATTGCTGATGGACGAGCCGCTCGCGGCGCTCGATGCCCAGCGTAAAAACGAAATCCTGCCGTACCTGCAACGGCTGCACGATGAGCTCGACATCCCGGTGCTGTACGTCAGCCATTCCCAGGATGAAGTCGCGCGGCTCGCCGACCACCTCGTCCTGCTCAGCGACGGCAAGGCTTTGGCCAGCGGCGCCATCGGCGAAACCCTGGCCCGGCTCGATCTGCCGCTGGCGCTGGGCGACGATGCCGGCGTGGTGATCGAAGGGCACGTCAGCGCCTATGACGCCGACTACCAGCTCTTGACCTTGCAACTGCCCAACACCGACCTCAGGATTCGAGTCGCCCATGCGCCGATGACCAAGGGCCAGGCACTGCGTTGCAAGGTCCAGGCACGAGATGTCAGCCTGAGCCTGCAAGGCGCCGAGCAAAGCAGCATCCTCAATCGCCTGCCGGTCACGGTGATCAGTGAAATCGGCGCCGACAACGCCGCTCACGTACTGATCCGCCTGAATGCCGCCGGCACACCGCTGCTGGCGCGAATCACCCGCTACTCCCGGGATCAATTGAGCGTGCACCCTGGCCAGCAACTCTGGGCGCAGATCAAAGCGGTGGCAGTGTTGGCCTGAATCCGTCGCCGAGACGTATTCAAGGGTGCACTGAACCGACGAACTGACCCACCAGTTTTTTGCATGATCGCAACGGGCTTCTATGCTTGATCTGAACACGAATAGCTTCGGTGACGCCATGGAAGACATTTTCGTTGTGAAACGCTGCAACAAGATCATTGTTCATGGCCGCCGGGCCGGAGAAGTCGATCACCCACCACCCGACGCTGCTGTCTGGTATCGCATCGTCGATACCCGCACTCGCGGCTTCATCGGTGACGGCTTCGATCTTGAAGAGGACGCCAAGCGCGAATGCCGCAGGCTTAACGCGGCCAGTTCGCCGGTGTCGCAAGGGTTGGCTTGAAGCCCGCCCCTTTCATTTTCCGGGTCTATACTTGAAGGAGCTGAAGGACCAGCGACCCATCGGCAGAAAGCTCGCTCCCCCGCGGGCTTTTTGTTGCCCTTTAGCCGATTTGCTTGAACGGAGGTGATTGTCATGTCCGAGAAAGAGTCTATCGCTACCCTGCTCACCCTGCTTGATTCCCGTCAGGCCCGCCTTGCCGCTGCGTGCAAGGAGATCGCCGATTGGGTCGATCATCAAGGGGGGCATCCGACAGCCCTCAGGATTCGCGACCGCCTGAACGACATCGAGAAAGACACGCCGCAGATTCGCAGCGCGCTGTCTGCACTCAAACCTGTCGAGCCGCCACTGCCTCGGTTCAAATCAGTCGACCGCGTTATTTGAGCCAGGGACAGAGTCCAATTCAGGACACCTGAACGGTGACATCTTCGTCACCGTGGTTACGCTTGCCTGCCAGACTCGCGCTACATCCCAACCCGGCCCAGTTTGCCGGGCTTTTTTATTCGTGCCTTCGGCCTTTTCACACCGCCTTCACAAGCCACCTCCTACAGTTCACGTGCTCCTTTGAAGAACTCCCCTGGCCCGCCCGCATGCGGGCCATTTTTTTGCCTGCCGTAAAGCGAACGAACGCCCTCACCTGCCAGGTGTCGAACGCTTACACATCACGAAGGAGAATGTCCCATGGTCACTCACTTCAAAGTCGGCGGGCACTTGGCCTGCGGGCACAAAGGCAGCAACCTGACCTCCAGCAACATACTGAACCGGGTGAAATGCAGAAGCTGTCGCAATACGGATGCGTTCAAGGAAGCGCGCAAAGCCGAACGCAACGCCGCACGTCGAGCCGCACGCAAGGCCAAAGCCACCCACGCCGCCAATGACTGGCGCGCAGAGTGGGTCCAGCGGCTGATCGAAATGCCCGGTTTGCAACGACTGCCGCGTGGCTTTACTGGCCAGCCGTTTGTGTAGCTGACACGTTTGCATCAGCGAACTTGCTGAACAATGCGCTCCAACACAACCTCCAGTGGATGGCGCAATTGCGTGTTGGCAAAGCGCTTCACCTGACTGCGACAGGAGTATCCCGTCGCCAGCGCCTCACCCTTTTTGTCCAGTTTGCCGGCCCATGACTGCTCGAAAATGGTCCGCGAGGTGTCCTGGTTTCGGGCTTCATGACCGTAGGTTCCGGACATGCCGCAGCAGCCGGTCGCCTCAGTCGTCAGCTTGAGCCCGAGCCGGGCAAAAACGGCTTCCCATTGCGAAGTGCTGGCCGGGACATTGGTTTTCTCGGTGCAGTGCGCCAACAAACGGAATGTATCAGTCGCGGGCTGCGGATTTTCCGGCAACGCATCGCAGAGCCATTCCTGGGGTAGCAGGACCTTTGGGCAATCGTTGAGCCCCGGTACTTTCTGATATTCCTGGCGGTAGACCAGCGTCATCGCAGGATCCAGGCCCACCAACGGCACTCCACAGTCGGCGAGCGCCTTGAGCTGATGGGCGTTGCGGATCGCAGCCTTGGCAAAGGCACCGAGGAAACCCTGTACATGCAAAGGCTTGCCGTTGGCGCTATAGGGCGCCAGAAACACCCGATAACCCAGCTGATGCGCCAACTGGATAAAGCTCGCCAGCAACGGGGTCTCGAAATACCGGGTGAAGGCGTCCTGCACCAACACCACGCTGCGCTCACGTTGCGCGACAGAGAGCTCGCGCAAGGCTGGCACACTGGCGACAGCAACCTTGCAGCGAGTCAGCGTGGCTTGCAAGTTATGGCGGTTGATCAACGGACTGTCGAGCATGCCGACCTGTCGTTCAAGCAGACGGCTCACCCATTTCGAGCTCATCACCGCGTTGTACAAACCTGGCGCGTAGGCCATGTAAGGCAGGGTGAACTCCAGCGAGCCGATCAAATAGTCGCGCAGCGGGCGTTGATAACGACCGTGGTACAGCTCCAGAAATCGCGAACGGAATTCCGGCACATTGACCTTGACCGGGCATTGTCCCGCACAGGATTTACAGGCCAGACACCCCGCCATCGCGTCGTAGACTTCATGGGAGAAATCCGCCTCGCCGCGCGAGCGCGCCAGGTTATTGCGCAACCGCGTTGGCAACCCGCTCAGCCACGACAACTTGCCTCGGGCCGCTTGCAACACATCGATATTGGCCGCGCCTTGCAGACGCAACCACTCGCGAATCAATGAGGCTCTGCCCTTTGGCGAATGCTGGCGTTCACGGGTGGCTTTCCACGACGGGCACATCGCATCGTTGGGATCATAGTTGTAGCAGGCGCCGTTACCGTTGCAGTGCACGGCGGTGCCGAAGCTTTGCCAGACGCGCTCGTCGATTTGCCGGTCCAGATCACCGCGCAGCGTGACTTCGTTGACCTTGAGCAAGCCCTGGGCGGCGTCCGGCGGGGTGCAGATCTTGCCGGGATTGAGCTGATTGTGCGGGTCGAACGCCCCCTTGAGCGATTGCAGCGCCGGGTACAGCTCGCCAAAAAAATCGGGGACATATTCCGAACGCAATCCTTTGCCGTGCTCTCCCCACAGCAGACCACCATAACGCCGGGTCAACTCCGCCACGGCATCGGAAATCGGCTTGACCAGAGCGGCCTGGGCCGGATTTTTCATATCCAGCGCCGGACGTACATGCAACACACCGGCATCGACGTGACCGAACATGCCATAGGCCAGGCCATGGCTATCCAGCAAGGCGCGGAACTCAGCGATGTAGTCAGCCAGTTTCTCCGGCGGCACAGCTGTGTCTTCGACGAAAGGCTGCGGGCGAATCTCGCCGTCGACGTTACCCAGCAGCCCGACCGAGCGTTTGCGCATGGTGTATACGCGGGTCACGGCTTCGGCCCCTTCAGCCAGGGTGTGGCCCAGTCGCTCAATCGTCGTGTCGGCCTGCAAATGCTCCACGAACGACACCACGCGAGCATTCACCTCCGCCAGGTCTTCCCCGCTGAACTCCACCAGATTGATGCCCAGCGTCGCGCGCCCGGCGTCCGTCGGGAAGTACTCGGCGACGCTGTGCCAGACGATGTCTTTCATCGCCAGCATCAACACTTTGGAGTCCACGGTTTCGATGGACAACGGCTTGTGCGCCAATAATGCATTAGCGTCGCGCAACGCATCCATGAAGCTGCTGTAGCGCACGTTCACCAACACCGAATACTTGGGAATCGGCAGCACGTTGAGCTTGGCTTCGACGATGTAGCCCAACGAACCTTCCGCCCCGCACAGCACACTGTTGAGGTTGAAACGCCCGTGCTCGTCGCGCAGGTGCGCCAGGTCGTAACCGGTGAGGCAGCGGTTGAGTTTGGGGAACACCGACTCGATCAGGTCGGCCTGGGTTTCCTGAATGTGCCGCGCCGTCCGGTACACCTCGCCGATGCGGCCGGGGTGCGTGCAGGCCACTTCCAGCTCCGCGTCGGACAGAGGCCGGCTGTGCAGGCGCTCGCCACCGAGCAGCACACTGTGCAGTTCCAGCACGTGATCACGGGTCTTGCCGTAGGTGCAACTCCCCTGGCCGCTGGCGTCGGTGTTGATCATGCCGCCGACGGTGGCGCGGTTGGACGTCGACAGCTCCGGGGCGAAGAACAGCCCATGGGGTTTGAGCGCGGCATTCAGCTGGTCCTTGACCACGCCCGCCTGCACCCGCACCCAACGCTCGGCGACGTTGATTTCGAGGATGGTGTTCATGTGCCGCGACAAGTCGACCACGATGCCATCGGTCAATGACTGGCCGTTGGTGCCGGTGCCGCCGCCTCGCGGGGTCAGCTTGATCTGGCGAAAGCGTGGTTCGGCCATCAAGGTCGCGATGCGTGCGATGTCGTCCGCGTCCATGGGGAACACCGCCGCTTGCGGCAGGCGCTGGTAAATCGAGTTGTCGGTCGCCAGCACGGTGCGGGTGGCGTAGTCGGCGCTGAGCTGACCACGAAAGCCGCTGGCGCGCAGGGCCTGAAGAAATTCCGGGTAGTCTGCCGCGAGTGCAACGGTGGGCAACTGAGCGATCATCGCAGGCTGTTCTCTTGTCGGTCTAATCATGGGAAAAAATCAAAACACTTGTCGCCCGGGCATTAATGGGTCAGCCTCAGGTCGTCGGCTACGCCAATGATCCTGCAGGCTCTGGCGCCGGACAAACGGATAATCCTGCCGCTATCGATGACTTTTACGAATGAATTACCGTCACCTCACGCCCTCGATGTCGTTGCTGCTGGCCTTTGAGGCCGCCGCCCGCCATGAAAGCTACACTCGCGCTGCGATGGAACTGTCTCTGACCCAAAGCGCCGTGAGCCGGCAAGTCCAGGCGCTGGAACAGCAACTGGGCCTGACGCTGTTTCGCCGTGAAGGCCGGCAAGTGCAGTTGACCGATGTCGGTCGTCTCTACCAACGGGAAATGAGCGAAGCGCTCGGACGCATCCGCAGCGCCACGTTGCAAGCCATGGCTTATCAATCCGGCAGCGGCACCTTGCGCCTGGCCACCTTGCCGACCTTCGGCTCGAAGTGGTTATTGCCGCGCCTTCATGACTTCTACAAAACCCATCCCGGCATGCTGGTGCACATCAATTCCCGGATCGACGCCATCGACTTCGAAACCAGCGGTATCGATGCCGCGATCGTCGTCGGCAATGCCGATTTGCCGGGCCTGATCAGCCATCGCCTGCACACCGAAGAACTGATGGTGGTCATTTCTCCAGAAGCGGCCGAGCTCCACGACGCCTGGACGCCGGAGCGCATTGGCGCACAGACACTGCTCAACGTCGCAAACAACGCCAACGTCTGGGGCGAGTGGTTCAGCCACCACGGCCTGCCCCATCGAATGATGCGGCTGGGGCCGAGTTTCGAACTCACCTCGCACTTGATCCAGGCCGTCAGGGCCGGCATCGGCATCGGTTTGGTGCCGCGTATTCTAGTGGCCGACGAGTTGGCCAACGCAGAGCTGATCAGCCTCGACCAGCCGTTCGCCAGCCAGCGCAGCTACTACCTGACCTACCCGCCGCGCAACGAAATGCTGCCATCGCTCATCGCGTTCCGTACCTGGTTGCTGGAACAGATCTAAACGAGCGCGAAGAACAGGCTGTCCACTTTGTTCTTCTATGATGTCCATCAGTTGCGCGCGCAACTTCAGGATTTTTGACGCGTTGGTAGCAAGGGAATTGAGGAATCCATGACTGACCGCGAACAACTCCATCGAGATGGCTTTGCGCTGCTCCGTCGAGCGATCCCGGCCGAGTGGCTGGGTGACCTTCGTGCCGTGTTCGATGCGGGCGTGAAGCCGGCGGACCAATGGCCAGTGCCGCGCGGCATGGATTGGCGCCATTCGCTGCTGGATTCTGATTCGAAGATTCAGGCGGTGTGTCGTCTACCGGAGCTGCTGGCAGTGGTTGGTGAGTTGATTGGAGAACGGTTCTTCCTCTCGCAGGTGGAGGGCCGCGAGCCCCTTGCAGGTGGCGGTCATCAGCAACTGCACCGCGACTTGTCGGCCCAACGGCCAGGCGACATTGTGAACGCCATTGCTTATTTCGACGATTATGGCCCTGAGAACGGCGCGACACGTATCGTTCCCGGCAGCCATCGCCCTGACCTGGAAGCACCGCCATTCGACTTCAATGACGAGTCCCGGTCTGTGCAGCTTTCAGGCTCTGCTGGTGACATCCTGGTGTTTGATGCCGATATAGTGCATGCGGGCAGTCTGAACTCAATCGGCGCACGCCGTCGCTCCATCCTGATTAGCTATTTTTCGGAGCATCTATACGCGTCACACCTGGAAACGGTGGGACTGCGAAGTATTCGGATGGACACGACCGATCGGTTCGACCCTTCGGATTTTGCCTGCTCACAGAACGGAGGCTGACATGAGAAATGGTAGGGACAAAAGAGTTGTTGTCATTGGTGCGGGCATCGTGGGCGCGTCCCTCGCGTATCACCTGACCAGCAAAGGCGCGAATGTCATCCTGGTCGAGGCTGAAGGTATAGCGCGCGGCGTGACTGGAAGCTCATTCGCATGGATCAACACTTCACACAACAAACCCGATCCCATTGCACAGTTGCGTGGTGCAGCAATCGAAGAGTATCGCCGACTCGAAACGAAGCTGCCTGGCCTGAAGATACGATGGACAGGCTCCCTGTCTTATGGCGCGAACTCAGATGGCGTGCAGCAAGCCTCAGGCAGCCAGCCTTCGGCAATACCGGTATCCCGCTCGCGGATTTCCACCCTTGAGCCCAACCTCAAGAATCCCCCTCAGCACGCTTTGTATGCAGCAGAAGAAGGCGCGCTGGATGCTGTAGAGGCCACCCATGCTTTGATCGCGGCCGCCCAGGCTCATGGGGCAAAGGTTCTCACGCAGACTCGGGTGCTCGGCTTTACCACCCGGAACGCGAAGGTGACGGGAGTCGAAACCGCAACTGGCGTCATCGACGCCGACATCGTCGTACTGGCCGCAGGGACTGGCATCACCAAACTGACACAGATGCTAAACGCGCCCCTTCCAATAGAGGCCTCCCCTGCCATATTCATCCGCTACAAGACACAACCCAATCTCGTGAACACCATCATCTCCAGTCCTGAAATGGAGGTGAGGCAAAGCACGGAGGGTACGTTGCTGGCAGCGGAAGATTATTTGGGAGACGCTTTGGAAAACCAGCCAGCAGCAATAGCGCTAAGAACCGCCAAAGCCATCCAGAACGAACTTCACGGCGTTATTTCCATTGAGCCGGAATTGGCTTGCGTCGGACTGAGGCCGATTGCTGCCGACGGGATCCCCATCATCGGGCATCTACCCACTATCGGCGGGGTGTACGTTTGCACCATGCATCCCGGAGTCGCTCTGGCTGCGATAGTGGGCCGTCTTGCCAGCGAGGAGATCATCGACGACAAGGCCTTTGCTGCCCTTGGCCCATGTCGTCCTGACCGATTCTTCCAGGCATAGGGACGTCATATTGCGAAAAAAAAATAAGGGCTTGCATGAGAAACATCACGCAAGCCTTTGATATTCATGGCGACAGAAGCCGGAATCGAACCGGCACGCTAACCAAGGGCAGCTTTCGGCTGTGGATTCAACCGGTCGACGCAACACAACTAAATTCTGTGTAAGCAGAAGGAGTGTTGCAGATGAAGCAGAGACCTCGGATCTATCACACCGAAAGCCGCCACTCGTGAGCCGCAGCAGTCGGCCCAAAGTTGATTTTCTGGTCCGAGCATCAAAATCCGAAGTTCTCACGAAAACCTCGCCCTGAATGAGCCGCCCTTCTACACCGCTTCCACTTCATTGACCGGCAACGAAGCAAACATTTCAGCGCGGCACACCTCAAGGATCTCGTCAGCCAGCGCGGAATCATCCGGGCAGGCACGCGACAAAATAATCGCGCCGACAGCACGAGACAGCAGGTCGATCATTTTCCTTCTCCCCTCACCCAGCGCGGCCCCCGTCCCTGTCGGATATTTGTCCCCGAGGGTTTGCAGGGTGTGCTCGATCCCTTCGGCAAACGTCGCTTTCAAATCGTCCGATTGACGCGCCGCGTCGCCACACAACGCGGCCATGGTGCAACCGCTGCTACGTCCGTCCCGATGTTCTCTCGTTACATAGACGTCGATTAAGCCCGGAACATCGAGCGCTTCCGCGCCCGCCAGCGATTTGGAAAGGCTGCTGGCAGAGGCTTCGGCCATCAGGTCGGCCTTCGAGCCGAAATGCTTGTAGAAACCTCCGTGGGTGAAGCCGGCAGCCGCCATGAGATCCGACACACCGACGCCGTCAAAACCGCGCTCACGGAACAGCTCAGAGGCCGTTTCAACGATGTGCTCCCGATTGGCCTGCGCCTGGGCCTTGGTCACTCTCACGTGCAATACCTCATGTCCACTGGGAAATCATGCGCCCAATGATACATAGATGTTGGTCATAATCAAAATCGTTGACAGTTTAGATTTCGATCATCATCCTAATTGCACGCACAACCGATCTCCATCAACGGGCACGGAAGAAATACCAAATGACCGACCAGAATCTATTCACCCCTTACAGACTCGGCGCACTCACGCTGTCGAACCGTGTCGTCCTCGCGCCACTGACACGCAACCGCGCAGGCGAAGGCTTTGTGCCAAGCGAGTTCGCGGCCACCTATTACAGCCAACGTGCAAGCGCAGGCTTGCTGATCAGCGAAGCCACGCAGATTTCACAACAGGGTCAGGGCTATCAGGACACCCCCGGGATCTACACGCAGGCGCAGATAGATGGCTGGCGCAAAGTGACCGATGCCGTCCACGCCAAGGGCGGAAAAATCTTTCTGCAACTGTGGCATGTCGGCCGCGTGTCGCACGTTGATCTGCAAGAAAACGGCGCCGCTCCCGTGGCCCCTTCTGCGCTACGCGCCGCCACCAAAGTGTTCGTCAACAACCGCTTTGAAGACGTCTCCGAGCCTCGCGCACTGGACATCAGCGAACTGCCGGGGATCGTCTCCGATTTCCGCCAGGCCGCGGCAAACGCCGTCGCCGCCGGGTTCGATGGCGTGGAAATTCACGGCGCGAACGGCTATTTGCTGGATCAATTCCTCAAGGACAGCGCCAACTTGCGCACCGATGCTTACGGCGGTTCGATTGCAAATCGTGCACGTCTATTGCTCGAAGTGACGGCGGCCGTCGTCAATGAAATTGGAGCGGATCGCACCGGGGTGCGCCTGTCGCCAGTGTCGCCGGCCAATGGCGTTTCCAGCAGCGATCCGCAGGCGCAATTCGATTACGTCGTCGATCAACTCGACGCCCTCGGCGTCGTTTATCTGCACGTGGTCGAAGGCGCGACCGGTGGCCCGCGTGACGTGGCGCCATTCGATTTCGGCGCCCTGCGCCAGCGTTTCAATAACAACTACATCGCCAACAACGGCTATGACCTGGACTTGGCGACATCGCGGCTCGCCGAAGACCAGGCTGATCTGATCGCGTTCGGTCGCCCGTTCATTGGCAACCCGGATCTGGTGGAACGCCTCCAGAGCGGCACGCCGTTGTCCGCCTTCAATCCCGCCACCCTCTATGGCGGCGGCGCGGCAGGCTACATCGACTACCCGACGTTGGCTGAATCGAGCGCCACCGCAAGCTGAGCAATCAGTGATCGCGCTTTCTGTTTCACACATCCTGAAAGAGAGATAACCCATGAGCACTCGCCCTACTGTTTTCATCACTGGCGCCTCCACCGGCATTGGCGCCGTCTACGCCGAACGCTTCGCGCAACGCGGCCACGATCTGGTACTGGTCGCCCGAGACCAGGCTCGCCTGGACGCACTTGCAGCTCGCTTGCGCAGCGAACACGGCGTCGCCGTCGATGTGATCTCGGCGGATCTGACCCAACTCAGTGATCTGACAACCGTTGAAGCACGCCTGCGCGACGACGCCCGTATCGGCATCCTCGTCAATAACGCTGGCGCCGCGCTGTCCGGCAACTTCATCGACCAAAGCACCGACAGTGTTGCGCAATTAGTCGCCCTCAACACCACGGCGCTGGTGCGGCTCGCCAGCGCCATCGCCCCACGCCTGGCCAAAGCAGGCGACGGCGCGATCATCAACATCGGTTCGGTGGTGGGTCTTGCGCCGGAGTTCGGCATGTCGGTCTACGGTGCGACCAAGGCGTTTGTGCTATTCCTTTCCCAAGGTCTGAGCCTGGAGCTTTCGCCTCTGGGTGTCTACGTGCAGGCCGTGCTGCCGGCCGCAACCCGCACGGAGATCTGGGATCGCTCCGGCATCGACATCAGCACCTTGAACGAAATCATGGAAGTGAGCGATCTGGTGGATGCCGCACTGGTCGGTTTTGATCGACGTGAGCCGGTGACTATCCCGCCGCTGCACGAAGCTGAACGCTGGGATAGCCTGCAGACCGCACGTCAGGGCCTGCTGGAGCAGATCCGCCAGTCTGCGGTTGCCCAGCGCTACCAAACCCCACAGTGATCCTTTTGTAGCGAACACCCATGCCGGATTCGATGCAGGCGCCCAGGGTACTGCGCCGAATGCGGCCCCCTGTTCGGAGTAGACATGGCTCCCACGAATACAAATGACCCCGCTGGCTCGCAGACGTCGTTCATCAACGCGTCGAACCAGTCGATCACGGTCAACGGCACTCCCTTCGCCTATCGTGACATCGGCCCCAAGACCGACGTGCCCCTCGTACTGTTCAACCATTGGGGCGCGGTACTGGACAACTACGACCCCGCGATAATCGATGGCCTGACACAAACACGACGCGTCATTGCCACCGACTATCGCGGCATCGGCGGCTCTGGCGGAACCGCGCCATTGACGGTCGGCGAAATGGCTGACGATGCCATCCAGCTGATACATGCGCTGGGTTTCGTGACCGTTGACGTGCTCGGTTTCTCACTCGGCGGCTTTGTCGCTCAGGACATCGCCCTGAAGGCGCCCGAACGGGTGCGTCGATTGATTCTGACCGGAACCGGGCCGGCCGGCGGCACCGGTATCGACAAGGTCGGTTCGGTGACGTGGCCATTGATGATCAAAGGCTTGCTGACCTTGCGAGATCCCAAGCTATACCTGTTCTTCACTTCGACACCCAATGGCCGTCGAACCGCATCGCAGTATTTGCAACGCTTGAAAGAGCGCAAAAAAAATCGCGACAAAGGCCCGACGCCCAGTGCTTTCCTACGGCAGTTGAAAGCCATCACCGCGTGGGGCAAACAGGCGCCCCAAGACCTCGGGCGCTTGCGGACGCCGACGCTGATCGTCAACGGCGACAACGACATCATGGTGCCCAGCATTAACTCGATTGCGCTTACCAACCGCATTCCCAACGCACAACTGGTCATTTATGAAGATGCCGGGCACGGCGCCATTTTCCAGCACTACGTTGACTTTGTGACCAAGGCACTGGCGTTCCTTGATGCCTGATAAGCGCAGCAACGCCACAAACGCTCCACCCATCCTCATTCCAACCGACAAGAGCCGCACAACGATGAAGGCATTTTTAATTGATCGCTATGGCAAGAACACCGGGCGCATTGGCGAAGCGCCTGCCCCCGCGGTGGGCGCCCACGACGTCTTGATTGAGGTACACGCCAGCAGCGTCAACCTGCTGGATTCGAAGATCAGCAAAGGCGAATTCAAACTGATCCTGCCCTATTCATTTCCGCTGGTACTGGGCAATGACCTGGCGGGCGTCGTGGTTGAGGTTGGCTCGCAAGTGAAACGCTTCAAACCGGGAGACGAAGTCTACGCTCGCCCGCCCGAAGCGCGGATCGGGACGTTCGCTCAATTGATCGCCGTAAACGAAAACGCGATCGCCCTGAAACCTGCCAATACCAACATGGCACAAGCCGCGTCCATCCCCTTGGTCGCGCTGACCGCCTGGCAAGTGCTGGTCGAAACCGCCCAACTGGAAAAGGGCCAGAAAGTGCTGATCCACGCCGGCTCCGGCGGTGTCGGCACCCTAGCAATCCAGCTTGCCAAACACCTCGGCGCCTTTGTCGCGACCACCACCAGCACCGCGAATGTCGAATGGGTGAAGGCGTTGGGGGCCGACCTGGTGATCGACTACACACAGCAGAACTTCGAAAGTGTCTTGCACGACTACGACGTGGTGTTGAACAGCCTCGGCGCGGACGTACTGGAGAAGTCACTCAAAGTCCTCAAGCCCGGTGGCCAACTCATTTCCATCTCAGGGCCACCCACTGCGCAGTTCGCGCAGGAGCAAGGGTTGTCCTGGCCATTGCAGCAAGTCATGCGCCTGCTGAGCCTCGGCATTCGGCGCAAGGCACGCAAGCAGGACGTCAGCTACGCGTTCGTGTTCATGCGGGCCAATGGCGCCCAACTGCAACAAATCACCGCGCTCATTGAGGCCGGAATCATCAAACCTGTGGTTGACCGCTCCTTCACCTTTGAATCAACTGCAGAGGCATTGAAGTACGTCGAGCAGGGACGAGCCAAGGGCAAGGTCGTTGTTACGATCAAATGACTATGCCGCCTATCGATAAGTCAACCGCAGACGCCGCACGACGTTTGCCGCTTCAGCAGCCATCGTCCGGGGTGACTTCGCCAGAGTTGCAGAAACAGGGAGAGCTGCAACCGGATGTTGTGCCTGTTAAACCGCCAGTGATCGTTTGGCGCAGTTTGATGCTTGAGCAGTAGGACAAAGAGGAGCCAACAGGCAGCATTCGCGAAGCTAGAGATCAGTTGGGTCATACAACCGCGGGCATGACAGAGCAGTACATTCGAATGCGAAAGGGCATGAAGGTGACCCCCTACGAAGTGACTGACGGTCGCGAATTGCGGAAAAGATTTTTTGATTGCGGAAAAAACTAAGGGCCTGCATGAGAAACCTCACGCAAGCCCTTGATATTCATGGTGCCGAAGCCGGGGTCGAACATACCATCTGAAGAGCGCTAAATTGCTGATCTTCTCTATTATTAGGTTCATCACGTATACCTAAACGTATACCTAAAACGGAAAGTACCCTCGTCTTCTCCGCCTCTAGTCGGTCGCTTATCGTGCCGACGTCCTCCCACCATTTCGCCATCGTCGGGTGGCACTACTTGTGATCATCAGCGCTCTCCCCGTTTTGGGATGGTGGTTAGGAATGCAATTTTGAAGAGTTTGAATAATAGTTTGGGCGCGCAGGCCGATATTGCGAATGCTCAGACTTTTGACGCAGCACCTCCCAGCGCCCCCTCATGCTCGCCTAAGACGGCGACTTTCCAAAAAAACTACGAATTTATGGTTGAAACGGACAGGGACCGGTCTTTGAGGCGAAGGCTCCAGACTTTTAACCTCCCCCTCCCTAATAGCTTTATAGAGCAGCATCAACTGTCAAGGTTACGTTGCCCTGTGACAAGTTACGGATCAACAACCAATCCGCCACGCCCTGCCGGATGCGGCCCTGCGCTGGACTTCGAATTACCCGCATAGGGGGTGAGTCAGGGATATCTTTCGAACTATCGGACTTAGGTGGGCGGCTCGCTCTGGACTAGCCCCAGTATGGTGGCCAAGCTTAGGGGCGATTGTCATCCGTGATCAGAGCCAGTTTTGGTGATTGGCCGAGAGCGGTGTCGTGCCGGGCAGTAAGCGGCTAAAAGCGGACGATGGACGGGCCGGCGGCAGATTAGTGGCTATGCTTGCTCTGCTGGCGAACTGATTGCGCCGCTTGCCGCCGATGTCGTGTTTTTCCTCGACGCTGGGAGGCGGGATGTACGTCGTAAAATCGTGTCCCTTGGCTCAGGAGGATGGCTCTCAGTGATGTCGAAATACGAGCTAACCATATATCGCCCCTGCTATGGGGCGGATAAATAAACCTACTATCTGGCCAATCGCGAAGCCGACTACCGCATTGCTTGGGCGTTTTTTTAAAAAACACCAACAGAAGGAGCTGTCTGATGCGTTTCATCCATGCTGCTGATTTGCATATCGATAGCCCGCTACGCGGCTTGAGCCGTTACGAAGGCGCTCCCCTCGAGCGCTTGCGCAACGCTACCCGTCAGGCTCTGGAGCGGCTGGTGGACTTGGCGCTGGAGGAGCAGGTCGATTTCGTCTTGCTAGCCGGCGATCTGTATGACCGCGACTGGCAGGATTTTCACACTGGACTTTTTTTCCGCGAGCAAATGGTGCGGTTGGATCGGAAAAATATCCCGGTGTTCATTGTGCAGGGTAACCACGATGCGCAGGGAGTAATCAGCCGGCAGCTGCCCTTGCCGCAGAACGTGAAGGTCTTCTCCAGTCGTACCGCAGAAACGGTACAGCTTGATGAATTAACTGTAGCTGTTCATGGTTACAGCTTTCCGGATCGCGCTATGCCGGAAGATCTGGTGCCTTCCTACCCTGCCCCCGTTAACGACTACTTCAATATTGGCGTGCTGCATACTAGCCTCACCGGGGCCGCCGGCCACGACACATATGCACCAACCAGCGTGAGTGCGCTCACGGCCAAGGGTTACGACTATTGGGCACTGGGGCATATACACAAACGCCAAGTTGTCGCTGAAAATCCCCGCATTGTCTTCCCCGGCAACTTGCAAGGGCGACACGCCAAAGAAACCGGCGCCAAGGGCTGCGAGCTGGTGACGGTCGATGCCGGCAAGATAATAGAAGCTCGCTTTGTTGCCTTGGATGTTGTGCGCTGGAGTCAGGTAACGGTCGAGTTGGATGGAGTGGAGCGGCTCGAGATCATCCCTGAGCGCGTGCGTGCAGCGCTGATAGCGCTCGTACAAGAAGCAAGCGATCGTCTGCATGCTGTACGGATCATACTCTCAGGTGTCACGATTTTGCATGGCCTTGAAGCTAACCAACCCGGCACTCTGGCCGCTGCGGTGCAGGCCGCCGCGCAGGATATAAGCGGCAGCGAGGTTTGGATTGAGCAGGTGCATGTTGAAGTCTGCTCACCAATTGATCGAGGTCAAGCCGCAGGGGGCCAGGATGCCATCGCGGAGTTAATCCGCCTGGTAGACAGCTTGGCTTCTGATGAGGATGCTCTGGCGAATTGGACCAGGGAAGCGCTGGAGAGCGTACTGGGCGCCTTGCCGGCAGAGGTCATGCCGGAGTTCGCCACACATGACGTGCCGCGACTGGATGATCGTGATGCCATGCGCAATCTCTTAATGGATGCGGAGGCGACGGTGTTGGCGCGCCTCGCGCAGACAGGAGCCAGCGTATGAAAATCAAAAGCCTTATTTTCAAAGCCTTTGGGCCATTTACAGATAAACACCTGCAACTTGACTCCACGTCAGCCAATCTGCATGTGATCTATGGGCCCAATGAAGCAGGCAAGTCCTCGGCGCTGAGGGCGATGGGTGATTTGCGCTTTGGCATTCCGCAACAGAGCAAAGACAACTTTGTGCATGCCCATAATCGAATGGCAATTGTCGGGGTATTTGTGGATGCCGAAGGTCAGGAGGTCGCTCTGGCCCGACATAAGGGCCGCGGTCAAACACTGACGCAGGCAAATCCGCTGACGGGTGAAGGTGAATCTGGAGTAGCGCTACCTAACGGCATTGAGCAAGCCCTCAGCGGCGGCCTGGATCGTGCACAGTTCGAGTCCATGTTTGGCCTGAATCACCAGCGTTTACGCGAAGGCGGCAAGTCTCTGCTCAAAGGGGATAATGAGGTCGGTTCGGCCTTGTTTGAGGCCAGTTCAGGTACCGCCAGTATCAAAACCCTTCTGGCTACCCTTGAAGAGGATGCCAAAAAATACTTCAGCTCACGAAGCCATAGCGCAACGATCAATACGGCACGCAAAGAACTGGAAGAACAGAAAAGGCTTTATCGCGATGCGTTGACGAAGCCATCGGAATGGAAAGCGCTGGAGCGCAGCCACGAAGTAGCTAAATCAGAAGTTGAAGAAACTGAGCAAGCGCTTCAGGCACTGAGACGCCGTGTTAACGAACTGACCGAGTTGCGCACAGTGCAGCCTTTACTGAAGCAACATGACGATGTTTTGGCGGAGCTCGAGGCACTGGAGAGCCAGCCATTACTGCCCATTAATTCTCGCGAAACACGTTTGGCCGCGGAGCAAGCGATGCGCCATGCGTCTGACGCCATGCTTGAAGCTTCAGAGGAGTTGGATGAGTGCAACCAAGAGCGGGCTGAACTTACTATTGAGCCCAAGCTGCTTGAACACGAAGTAGCCATTAATCGGCTGGTGGTGGAGCGGGACAACGTAATCCGTAGTCGTGAAGAACAACTAAACACACAGGATGAAATTGAGTCGCATGGTGCGCAACTCACCGCCGTGGCCGGGAATATTTCAGCCGATCAGCCGTTAACTGCACTCGTGGCTGCCCTGCCTTCTGCCGCTGAACGGGTTTCCCTGGTAGAGAGTCTGGATCAATTCAGCTTGCTGGACAGTAGCCTGGCCCTTAAGAAGCTGCATCTGGATACCCTGCAAAAGAGAATAAAGGTACAACAAGCTGCGCGGAGTGATGCCATTTGCGATCCCGTCCAGCTCAAGGCGGTTGCCAGCGCACTGCGAAATGCCCAAACACTCGGTGACTTCTCTAAGCGGCAATCTGATCTGCTGCGTGATATGGACAGCCTTGCGAGGTCGTTGAAACAAGCGTTGTCCGATAGTGGTGTGGATTCGGTTGAGAACCTGCAGAAAAGCAGACCCTTGCAGCCTTCAGAACTTAGCATTGCAGAGCAGGAGTTAGGCCGTCTTGAGACTGAGCTCACTGCGCTAAGCAATGAAGAGATGGGGATTTCGCGCGACCTGAAAGTGCAGCTACGCCGCCAGCAAACCTTGATGACCACTGGCGAAGTGGTGACGGCTCTAACGTTGAAGACGGCCAGAGAGCACCGCGATGATGGCTGGCGACGAGTGCGTAAGGCTTATGTGCTGCGTAGCGACGACCCAGCAATACTTGCCCAGGATTTCGACCCAGACCGAACGCTGCCAGAAGCCTTTGAGGTCTCAATCAGTGAGGCCGATCGTCAGGCCGATGTACTGCGGGACAATGCCGAAAGAGCCGCCACTGCAGCCGAATGCGAGTCCAGAATCGGCGAAATGAATGAGCAGTTACTGGAAATTAACAGGCTTAAAGAAGCCAATAATGTTGAGCGTGAAGAGTTTCAAGACAATTGGTCTGAAAGGCTGGCAGCGGCAAATTTGCCAAAACTTCAGCCAGCGGCATTACGTGAGTGGTTGAGCCAGCGAGCTGCTGCGCTGGATTTGCATGAGCGGCACATATCTGCATGCCGAGAGCCAGCAGAAATAAACGCTGAGGTAGAACAGGCTGCTGCGACGCTTATCAGTGCATTGACCAATGCAAGCGCGCTTTCTCGGGATGACACGAGCGATCTGAACTCGCTGATGGAGCAAGCGGATTCATGGCATCAGACCATGATCAAGACATCAGCGACACGAGAGTCACTTGAAGAAGCAATAAGAGCGCAACAAGAAGAAGCTCAAGAAGAAAGTCAGGCCATCAGTGAAGATTCCGAACGCTTGCAGTCATGTCAAAGCGCATTGATGAAGTGGCATGAGCGCCTTTTCCTTATGCCGGAGAGTTCTCCCTCGGTCGTCAAGGCCAGGCTTGATGAGCTAACAACACTTGCCAGAGAGGTGTCGGAGCAGAGTGCCCGCGAAGAACGTATCCGTAAGTTCACGATCGCTGAGAGTTTATTTCACGAGAACGCCTTGAACCTTGCCGCCTTGCTGTCAGAGCCTGATTTCGCCCATGTATATGACTTTGTTGATCGTCTGCAAACCAGATTGCTCAAGTCAAAAACCAATAACTCCAAACTGCTTGAGCTCAATCGTCGGGAGTCTGCGGCCAAGGGTAAGCAACAGGCTGCCAGTGAAAGACATGACGTTGGTCAGGCCAGCATAAAAACGCTGTGTGTGGCTGCAGGCGTAGAGGACGCTGATGGCTTGGAGGAGATAGAGGTGTTATCGGAGAAAAAGCGAAAGCAGCAGGAGCAGTCGGATGGCTTGGCGGCTCAGTTGCGCCAAGCCTCGACTCGATCTGTGCCTGAGCTACGGCAGCGCTTGGAGGGGCTTGATATTGTCTCTGCCGAAACCGAGCGCGATCGTTGCCAAGCCCATATTACTGAGCAGGAGACCCTTCTTCGGCAAAAAGAAGAAGCTGAGCGACTTGCGCGCCAGCTGCTTGCAGAAGTCGATGGTTCAGATGATGCAGCGGTAGCACGTGAAGCCATGGAATCGGCGGTTGCTAGCTATCGCGCAGCCATAAGGCCATGGGCGCAACTGAAACTTGCTGAATCACTGCTAGATGAGGCACTTAAACGTTTTCGCGAGCGGGCACAGGCCCCCATGGTGCGTTTGGCTTCAAATTATTTCCAGCTAGTCACCGGAGGAAGCTACACCCGCCTGACTGTCGATGATTCTGCTGATCAGCCTGTCCTGCAGGCTGAACGAAGTGATGGAAGTCATATTGGTATCGATGCCATGAGTGAAGGAACTGCCGATCAGCTTTACCTCGCGCTTCGTTTGGCAGCCTTGGAACTGCAGCGTGACCCAAATCGCCCAATGCCGCTGATTTTGGACGATGTCCTTATCACCTCTGATGATGCGCGGACCGAGAATATTCTTCGTGCGTTGGCGCAATTTTCTGAAGGTGGTCAAGTATTGCTTTTTACTCATCATCGACACTTGCTTGATTTGGCTGATGCAGTGTTGGATGACGCTGTGCTGGCTACACATAGCTTATGAGTTTCAACTGATTACTAACGCAGGTTATCTCTAGAGAGCATCGAAGGAGGTCGCGGCAAGCTTGGCCGAGGTGCCGCGTGATCTTCAGGAACAATCGAGAAAAAATACAAATGGTTTTTTCCCTATACACGCCTACTCCACTCACCGAACGCAGTGCGTCCAATCAGGGCTTCCACGAGTCCGGAAACTATTGACTTCTGTGAATTGCAGCAACTACTAACTCAGAAGCACCTACGTAACCAGGAGCGATCAAGACTATGTATCATATATATCCTAGGGCAACATAAGAAAATATTAAAGGCGGCCGCGTTATACAAACGGCCTTAACCCGACAATTTCGCGCGAGGTCTCTGTTATGCAAAATTTTTCCAGTTGGCTTGGCCAACTATTCCAGCAGAGTGAGTTAGAGGTACAACACCTATTGAAAGACCCCACGGCAATGCACTTCTTGCTAGCGTGGTCTCTTTTCGAGTCCAAGTGTTTTCAAAACGACCTAAACCCGAACAAACTTCCAGATTTCGCAAATGAAGTCGTTAACAGCAGTAAGATTGCGCTTGACTCGCTAAACATCCCTGCACATCACTTTCATGCTCGCTACCAAGACCCCAAAAAACTTGCCAACCTCATCCCTGATAAAAAAACCTCGACGCGGATGGTTGACGCACTCAAAAAGCTTCTTGCTATTCCCTTTGAGAAACTCACGAAGAAGCAAGTCATTGAGCTACTTACCTATGTTGTTTATCGCTTCAGGAACAACATGTTCCACGGCGCGAAGGGAGTCCAGTCGTGGTTACAGTATCGCGAACAGATAAGATTTTGCGTGGATGCCCTCCAAGTCTTTGTATCTTATGCAGAGGCAAAACTACCGACAATGAATGATCAAGGGGCTGCTTAAAATAGCCCTTATCTAGTTTAGCTATCACGTTGCTTGCTTCGCTCGCGGGGATGTCCGCATCCAGAAATATTCTTTTCACCACCTGATTTATATTTGCATCTAGACTGTTACTTAGGAGATAACCATGGCATTCCTCAATAAAATGATCACACCACCTACCGCAAACTCCCGTGACATGCGCGCTTACATGCAGGCCATTTTGGAAGTTACCGGTCTGATGGCTGGTGAGCGCTTCGATATTTCTCGTTTCATGGGTAACTACCGCACCCATCTGGAGTCGGGGCGATTAGAGATGCACAGCGACGGCCAGTACTCTATAAGCAACGAGGGGAGACAGTACTTCATCAGCCGCCTTACAACCAATCCGGCAGTAAAGGGGCAAGTTGTCAGTCGTGAAGAGGTTATCTCAATGCTGCGCCAGATTACTGCAGAGAATGCGGCGCCCGGATGGCAGAAGTTTGAGGTCTTCCTACAGTAAAAGGTGACAGATCTATTTATTTATATAAACCTACCACCTTTTGCCTTGAGCACATTGTCAGGCAACCCAACCCTCACTTTGCCCAAATTTCAAAAACCCGCTTAACTTCTTGAATCCAAAACTTCTCAATGTCGGTGAATTGATAACCAAGATTCCGAGCCAGCTCAAAAAAACCTGGCCCAGGCTGAAAGTCTCCTGTTTTATGTACTACTAACGCCGTGAGCATACCTCGCTCGGCGGCACTTTCTTCGGATGTAATTTCTTCCAAAAAATGTGCAAGGCGAGGATCATGCGCCTCTATGGTGATTGCTGAAAGCCGTTGAACGAAATTGGAATAAGGGATCATTTGTCGTGCGCGCGCGCATGCTTGCAATACAACTTTACCTTCTTGCTTCGCGACATCCCATGCTACCGAATCAAAACCGTAAGTATTTATCGCCATAAACAAGCCTCTTATGTAACATCTAACGATCAAACTAAGGAACGGGCTTTCGGAGTAAAAGGTGACAGATCTATATCTCAAAATAAATTTGTCTACTTTTGCCTTTTTGCCTTGTCACCTTTTACCTTCTCTCGGGCAAAGGTGTAACACGAAAATATTGAACGCTTTCAGCGTTTCCATCGACTTCCTAGCGTCTTCCTCATCGCAGAACGGTGAAGTCGATTTAGCCCTCTCCCTTTAAGGCGCGCAACTCGACTTTCAGAGCTTCAATATCAGCGAGTAATTTTTTATTCTCCTCTTCAAGAAATCGCTTCGACGGGCTCTCGGGATTATGATAAGGCCTTATAGAGTATAATAAATCCAACTCGTCCTTATAAGGCATCAGTGGTTGATAAAGCTGATAAAAGGCGCGACCAACTGCGCCTCTAAACAGTTCCAGCTTTGGCTTTATTGCACCAACAGAAAGTATATGATCTGTAGCAATCCCTGGGTACGGGTCGATATAAATTACTTTAACAATACCTAACTGATAAGCTTTTTTCGCACAAAGCTCACACGGGCTCGCAGTAGTAAATAAAATACCACCAAGAAGTTTCTGCCCTCCATTTTTTGCTATCTGTAAAAAAGCATTCTCTTCTGCGTGCAACGCCCTAGTATGAACTTGATTCTTCTCGCCTTCTATTTCATTTTGAACACTTTTAAAGCAAAATGGGACATTTCTCCTTTGAGTAGCACCGGATTGAATCAATCCAAAATACTTGTCACTCAATGCCTTTCGAAAAACGTTGTCATTTCGTTCATAGTCGCTGTAATCCAAACTATTATTTCCACGCAGCAAGTCCTCTACGCTTCTCAAAAGGCACGGGGTTTGCCCTTGGGGTGTACTATTCCATCCTACACACTTCACGCTATAACTGTCATCTGTTACCACAGCGCCAACCTGCCTGGATATACAGCCAGAACTTTGCTTAACCGTATAAGCAACCTGCATACAATTTTCAACAGACGTCGGCATTACCAAACCAGGGTGCATCATGAGAGCCAAATACCAAGCCAGCTGCCCCACTAAATCATTCTGATTAAACTCGTTAGTTTTTGAATTATGAATATGGATATCAGAGATTTCTATGCAGGCCTGAATGTTTTGCGCAATGAATTTATTTTCACCGGAAATCTTTCCTGGATATTCCTTACTATCAAGCTCAGAAATTTCCTTACTAGAAAGTTTTCTGTAATCGCGCAAGCTGCTCAAGCGCTGAAAATCAGGAGTATTTATTGAGACGAGATAAAAATTCGCATACCTTCTTTTTAAATAAAATGCCTCATACGGATTCCTTATTGCATCTATCACAATCCTACAAGGGACATCCTTTGCTTTAGTAGATCTACGTACCAGCTTAATTAAAAAATTCAGGTGCTTTGGGAAATTAAATAACTCATCAACATTAAAAATCCTACTATTCGCAGCACCAGAAGACCTGACGTTGTCTCCCGCGCTTTGATACAGCTTAGTAAAATTGGCCGTCCCTAAAGACGCCTTAATTACCTCCGTGGCTACAGGTAGCTTCTCAAAATATAAATCCATCCACGGTTCAATCGCACCCAAATCACCACTCTTCCTAAACACATGAAGCCGCTGAAGCTCTTCGCGTACAGAAATTAGATCATCATACATTCGCTCTGCCGTCCCCACAGGAATGCCAGCGCCAACAATCTCAACCAAATACTTAACAAAAAGTTCCTGCGTCAAAAGTAGCAGATGATATGTAATTATCGATCTTGCCTCGATTTTATAAAATGCAGTCCAACCCTCGCCACTCAAATATTTATGTATGATTTTGTGCTTCTTCAGTTCATTTTCCGTCAGCCCGTCGTAACCATCAAAAGGCACCTCCAAAGACATTGAACACAGCTTATTGGCAGCAGTTGAACAACCTGACCCTGTTCGCCCGGTAAGCCCGATAATAAGAAAATTCTTCGCTTCATCATAAACACTATCAATTGCTTGAGCAGATTTCGAAGACATACTTAAATTCCGTTTTAACCTCTTGCACTAGAGAAAGAGCAAATCACTCATACAAGCAAAATCGCCCGAAACCAGCATCTGTAGGCACGCTACTATTTAGCCATCAACCAGTCAATGTATACCTAACATACCAAACAGAAGATGTGCTCATACCTATTTTCGGCGCCCGACTATAAGCCACTGAAATTATTCGATTTTGTATTATTCTTGTCCGTAATGGCTCGTTTTCTGCCTGCCGTGACTGGCAGGAATCGGCCGATTCTGTTGAAAAAGTCGGCTTCGATTTCCACGGCAGAAAAGTACGCGTCTGAGATTGAAATCCGTGTGTTTAGCAGAAGGTTCAGGGCTCAGATTTGACATAGCAACATGCAAAAACGGCGTTCTCACCGCTCAATGTTTGGCTAGCCAAGCCGGATCGACTTTTTCAACACAATCGGCCAGAAGCAGTCAGTCAGCGCGCTTACAAAAGGAAGGACGATTCAGTTTCCCATTCAGCTGACCTTGCTGCGATACCAGACGGCAGTAGGTTCATTATCAGCTTGGGATTTTCGTATTTCGAACTGCTGTGACTCGTGCAGGGCATGCTTCCAGTCGCTGCAACCGTAGCGCTTGGGCGTCTGCTCTTGATAGGTACCACCAATCCAGCGGATGGCTGCTTCCAGTCGAGTCCAGCCACCTTCGGCAAGCTTGGTTTCTGCTTCACGTAAACAGCGGCATATCCCACTGCCAGGCCAATAAATTGAACCGTCCTCCCTGATACCATCGATGAGCGCATCTTCAAATTCTTGGCTTTGCATAACCGAAGCCACTTTAGCTGCTGCCACATCAATGGTTTTGGCCCAACATTGCAGATTCAGACAATGCCGATTGATGGTTTCGTAGCTTTCCTCCAGAAAACCATCCGCCGCCCGGCAGCCTGATTCAGTCCAGAGATCGAAACGCTCAATGAAGTGGTGAACCAGTTCATTGCGCAGGTCGACCAGCTCCTTGAGGGCGGCCCTCGTTGCCTCATAGTGCTCGGCTGGCATTTCCAACTGGAGTCGATAGCTGAACCAGATCTGGTCACCGGCATCGGCTTCCGTCTGTGATTCTTCATTTTGGGGCGACTGGGTCAGGAAGCTTTCGGTCAGCATTCCGACCAACGTGCCCATGGTCTTTTTCTGGGCACATGCGATCTTTTGCCCACGGATGGTATGCAGCCGATCCGCAGGGCCGCTCAACTCGCCATGCGCGACTATGACTTTCAGCACCCGTTCGTATTGTTGCAAGCGCAACAGGCAGCGCCCGAGCTTGCGCTGCACTATACGTTGACGGTCAGGTACATCATCCGAGGGCATGGTAGTGACTTCATCCATGATTAACGACTCAGGCATAAGTGGTAGGGCTGGAGCGATTCACTGCAATACGCTTGCCCTGCCAGGAGGGCTTGCAACGCGTAAATCGGACGCTTTTCAAGCTCAGTGTAGGCTGAGTCAATCCGCTCGGACTTTTTCAACAGAATCGGTCGACAGCTTCGGGTCGACTGCTGCCCCTAGCCAGAGGCAGAAAACAGCCAAAAGCGGTCGAAAGCTGACGCTTGTCCAAGGTTAACTCTCGCCCCAATTGCGGAAGTTTTCCCTTCGACACGGACGACCGTTGAGTGACGTACTCGATCAGTACTGCCTCTGCCTATTCTGTTTCGCGATCTATGGTGGCACTTCATGTAGATGCCAGCGAATCATGATAGGCAGCAGTTCTTAAACTTATTCCCGCTGCCGCATGGGCAAGGGGCGTTGCGCCCAACCTTTGGGCCATTCGAGCGCGGCCTTGATGTAATAGCGTGCAGTCTGGTCGCCTTGCCCATGCCTTGGGTCAGGACATCCATTTCGTCGCTCTGTTGCCACAAAAAATCCAAATTGATCCCAAAGCGTAGAGCTTGATCATTCGGACGAAGGCACACGCCAAACCAAGTTCTCGCTCGCTGGGTATACTTTCGGGCGCGACAGTGCCTTTGCAGGCTCGGCCCCGCAATTTCAATCGGGTCGTTATTGCAGTGGATAGTAAGACCGGTATCTCCTTGACCTAAGCCAGCAGTGAAGTCGTGGCTCTTGCCATCGGCCACGCCAAGTTGAGCTATGTGATCAATGGCCTTACTAGCTGCAATGACGGTATCCTCGTCAAGCGTCAACAACGTGAAGCCAAGGTCAATGGTGGCGGGCTCTGGCGAGGCCTCAATGGCCTTTGTAATGCGACCCAGCGCCGTCGCGGCAAACCGTGTAAGTATGCCATCCGGCGTACTCTTGCCGGGAATGCCCTCGCGTCGAACAAGCATTGCCAAGTCCAAGTCTGCCGAAATATCGTCATCCAGCAAGAGCATGTTGTGCTCATCACTCAGCCACAGGTTCTTCTTGAGGTGATACGACAGGATCGTTAGTTCGTGCGACGCCATTAACTTCTCGGAATATCCCGTCCTACGGTCGATGTAGCTGAGTAGCTGGAGCGGTGACCCCAGCATTTCCGTCATCGCATCGAGCGCGAAAACGTCCATGATAAATGGCGGCGAGATCGTCGCAGTCGGAGCGCACTTCAGGAATTGCCGTGCCTGGAAGCTTAGTGCCGGATAATGATCGGCGATGAGGCACAGGACGTATATGCGCTTGAGCTTGTCCGGCAGTGGCACAACATTGCCAGCTGCATCCCGGAACGCGCATTTGCCTTCCTCCAGTAGTTGGGCACACAGGTATGCCTGATCACTCGAATCTTGAATACTCTTCTTGAAGTCATCCTTGATTTGGAGGTCGTTACCACGTCGGGCTTCCAACGTCAGCCGCTTCGACTTTGCTTGCAGGACCAGGGCGCGATCGCCGAACAGAACAAGGACATCAATTTCTCCAAGTTTGTTGCCCTTCGATCCGAATATGTCGATGTTGGAGAGGACGTTGTCCGCACCAAAGATCTGTGTCAGTCGCTCGACGGCAAACTGCTCTGTGAATAGGCCGCGGTGCTTCATCGCAGTGCTGACATAGGCCTTGTCAGCGCCCATCCAATAGAACGGCGCTTCATACAGTGCTTCGACCAAGCTGTAGATATGAAAAAGGGCGTAACGGCCATCCGGCATAGGGATTAGAGGGCTGGCGTTGATGATGTTGAAGTCGTTTAGCGCCGTGAACTGCTCATTGCACGCGCCTGCCGGCACTGCAAAGGCCTTCAAGACGCGCTCTACGACTGCTGGGTCCATGCGTGCACAGCCGGCCACTTCCTGGATCGCAAATGTAATGCATGGCAGGAACGTCCAATCCTTCGGGGCGGCCGTGCGCATCGATTGGAGCGTATCGCCCGCCTTTTCGTCCAGCAGACGCGAGATCGCATAAACGACGTTGCGGGCATCTTGGATGGAGAACTGCTTGTTCGCAACGAGCCAATCGTCATCGCGTCCATATTTGGTCGGCGAAAAGTCGCGGTACTGGAAGCTGTAGGCGGATTCACCCCCGTAGAAGATAGGCTCTCGCAGGACAGCACCGCTGGTGAACGGATTGAAATCTTTGTCAGCGATGTTGGCCGGATCAATATCATTAAAGAACGCAGCCGACATGGTGTGGTGAATCTCTTCGAGTAATGCCTCTGTCTTATTGACGTAGCCTTCGAGCGTCTTCGGTGCGGGCAAGGTGTAGTCGATGTCGTTCTTCAGCATCAGGCCGATGACGGTAGATGTTTCTGTGCGGATTAGTCGCCCCTTTGAGAAGAGCTGCTGCATGTCATCCGCCTTCATCTCACCTGAATAAAGGATGATGTTGTCCCGGAAGCAAAGGTAGGAGATGGCATGCACGTAACCTGGCGAGACACACAGTTCTGCCAACTCGTCAAAGATCGCTTGTTCGCACCGCATCGGCTTGACCACCTTCTTCATGATTTCACTCCCTTGATATTACGCATCGCCAGCGGATCGAGCTGATCTCACAACATACGCTGCTACTCAATGGTGCAGCGCATACAGCGAAAGCACAAACCACGAGCGTCGGGATTCAGTATCGATCGGACACTTTCATGAGGAGGTGAGCTTCCGTTTCGGGCTAATCGCTGCCGGTTATGATTGGTAGTTTTTGGCCGAGCAGATGTGCTCGACGGGGCGCCAACGCACATTTTCGCCACTGGCTTCGACCGACAGGAGGGCCCGACGCAAATAGTCCAAGGTGGTCATAGTCAAAACTCCTCGAGGTCGGGTAATTCATCGGCCTGTCCGATATGCCCGAAAGGCACAGGCCTGCAGGCGTCCGAATAGTCCGAAGTCCCTAAGGGTTTCGTTTTCTTCGGACAGACTCAGTTACTAGGACATGCGGTCCGTCCCGTTCAACTACTCCACGCTTCTGCAAGCCTTCACACGCCTCTTTGGCGCGGTTGCGATCCAGCCCGACAACCTCGCAGCGCGCCTTCCAGTCATCGAACAGGATGTTGATCGGATGATCTTCTCGGCCCTGCTTGGCAAGCCGCGTAGCGACCTCCCCCCACATCTGGTTCAGGACGTCCAAGGCCTTCTGCTGGTTCTTCCCCTGCGGCTTCGTCGCAGGAACAGGTGCGGTGTACTCAGTCAACTTCAACGCCGCGCCGCCAACCAAACTTCCGCTATCGTCGCGCACCGACACCCCCACTAGCTCGAAGGCGAGCGGCGGCGGCTCCTCTGCGTCCTTCATCTTGCGCGGGGTCAGTCGGATCAGTTTGTCTACGTCGCTCCGACTGACTTCGTACTCGGCATCAGCAGCCCCCTTCAGGGCGGACGACCCACGCGCGCCCTTTTCCCCATCCTTACCGCTGTGGTGGACGATCAGCACAGTAGCCTTCCAGTGTCGGCGTAGCACGTCGGCGTTGCGCACAAACTGCCCAACTTCCGTTGCGCTGTTTTCGTCACCGCCGAAGTTGCGGGCCATCGTGTCGATAACGATCAGAGCCGGGGCTTCGCCGGTTGCGTCTGCGAGTTGTTGAACCGACTCGGCTACCTTCGCCACGTTGGTGGCGCTGGATAGATCGGTAGGGGCGTCGGACACGAATAACAGTGCCGGCATGTCGGTGCCATTGTGCTGTGCCCATGCACGCAGGCGTCGCGCCAGCCCATTGTGGCCTTCGCCTGCAATGTAGAACACTGTTCCCTGCTTCACATCATGCCCGTGGAACGGGATACCCATAGCGATGCAGCACGACACATCCAGGGCCAGGAAGGATTTGCCCTTGCCGGGTGGGCCATACACTACAGCAAGCGCATCTTCCTCGATGTATTCGCGAACTAGCCACGCGACTGGCTTCACCGGCATGTCGCAGGCGGCGATGAACCGGAAGGGCCTTGTGCTGGACAGACGCTGGTCAACCTCGGCCCACTGGTCGCCATAACGGTCTTGTGCCTTTGCATTCATACACGCTCCTCCCATTGAGCCAGACGGCGACGTGCCAACTCCAAGCGGTCTAAATCTGACTTCGGCAGCTTCTCGCCTCGAGCTTGCAGGGACAGGCCAATCGCGACGATGTGACGCTCGTGCTCAACTGCCGCACGACTGGGCCATCTTGGGGAGGAGCGCTGGCCGCCATCAGGAAACAGGTCGCGCATCTCCAGGCCGATAGCCGCGACGATTTGCGCCGCCGAGCAACCAGCCCAGCATTTCAGCAGTAGCGTGCCGTCCCCTACTTCCGTGATCTTCAGGCTCGGATTGCGGTCATCATGAGCTGGGCAGCAGGCGACCCATTGGCTTGGTTTAAGGGGGCGCACCTTATTTAGACGGGGCAACAGCTTGTCGGCGGGCATCATAGTTGTACCTCGCAAAACCAGCACAGAGAGATCAGGACCAAGTGGGGCTGCAGGTCGACGGCGTACTCGTTACGGTGCAAGTCAGTGGCGCGATTGTGGAGTGCGGACGAGCTGCACGTAGCATCGTGCTTCAAGGGCGGTGCTCCGAATGGAGATTTGAAGACATCTGCGCGACGGTTTACCAACCGGGCACACGAGCGCGCATTTCGGCTTGACTGAGCCTGCATCAGTTCGAGGCCATTTTTCTTCGCAAAGGCGGCCATTTTCATGCTGCGTCCCTCGCTTCGATCTTGGCGCGCAGCCATGCCTCCACCTCAGCCACGACGTAATACGCAGCAGCCTGGCGGGTGTCGCCGTCTTTGATCGGCTTCGGGAAGGTCGGGTCTTTCTTGCGGAGCTTGTCCAAGCCCGAGCGGGATAGGTCCAACCAGCGACACAGCGCTGGCTGGCGGATTAGAGCTTTTGCGGGAGTCGTTGCAGGGTGCATTTGAGCGCCTCCGTATGGGTGACGCTCACAAGATAGTTATCGAAACAACGGCCAAATAATTACCCCGTCGTTTGTTTACGCCGCCACTCTCGATAGGTTGATTGCGGGATTTTTAAACGCCGCTCGATGATATTTGCGAACTCGCGCCGCGACTTGCCGGTAGCCAACAACTCCGCTTCCAGCTTGGCGACTGCCGCCCAATCGTGAAGGGCGGTTCGTCCGGCGCGGGCCGTCTCCATCTTCTGCCTGTACTTTTGGGCAATCTCAGACCTGACTGCCTGCTCAGCTTCAACGGTGGAGTGCAGGTCCTTTTGCAAAAAATGGCGCTCCGCTACTGCCATTTCAAGTGACTCCAACCGTTTGATCAGCTCTCGAACCTCCTCAACAGCGCACTCGGCATGGCTGTCTGGATCAAACTGCCGCGCTTCTTCGATATGGCCTAGCACCAATAGACAAGATGATCGGACATCCAACAGCGAGCAGACATATTTGGGCAAATGAAAGCCGAAGCTGGAAAACTTCATGTGTTGGCAATCGCTCAATGATTCGAACCAGTCAGGACTGTAGCCGGTGGTCTTTACCAAGCAGTCAAGGGCTCGCCCGGCCAGCTCCTGACAAGGCATCTCAAATGCGAGGTCAATATCAATTGGCGCTCGTTCAATCTCAGCACGAAGGATGACCCCGGCCAGAAAGTCCCGCATGTACTCACTTTCCCCGCAATCCCATTGCGTAAGGTGCGCTTCAATGATCGGCAGCATGTCAGGTTTTATCATGCTCCCACCGCCCCTAGAGCTCTGGGCTCACCAACACTGACCTTATGCTGCGCAAACTCGTAGGGCGTAATGTGCTTTTCCCGGTTGGCGTCCAGGTAGTCAGCCCACCACGTCATCATCCGTCGGCGCTCTTCCAAGTGCTCAGCCTTGTGGATGTAGGCCGCGCGCACGCCGTTGCGCTCTTGGTGGCTCATTTGCCGTTCAACCGCGTCACGCGACCACAGGCCGGACTCGACCAACGCGGAACAGGCCATAGTGCGGAAACCGTGCCCGCAAATTTCTATCTTGGTGTCGTACCCCATGCGGCGCAGTGACTTGTTTACGGTGTTCTCTGACATTGGCCGCCAGTGGTGGTGATCTCCTGGCAGCACCAGCTCAAAACGACCGCTCAGCTGGCGTATCTGTTCCAGCACCTCAAGCGTCTGGCGTGACAACGGGACAAGGTGCGGAGTCCCCATCTTGGCTCCTCGGTGCGACCTCTTGACACCCTCGATTGGTGCCCGTTCGCCGGGAATCGTCCACATGCTCCGGGTAAAGTCGAACTCCGACCAGCGAGCAAAACGCAGCTCACTAGAACGAATGAACACCAGTAAAGCGAGGCTTACAGCAAGACAGGTAAGCGGTCGTCCGGTGTCAGCCTCGCAGCGTTGCAACAACTCCGGCAACCGCTCAAGGGGCAAGGCCGGGCGGTGTTTGGTCTTGCGGGTGGCAGTCCCCCCCACCAGATCAAGCGCCGGGTTGTATTCGATGAAATTGCGCTGAACGGCGATTCGCATGATTCCGGCGATGCGCTGACGCAGTCGCCCAACCACATCAAGCGCGCCGCGCTTCTCTACCGTCTTCAGACAGGCCAGCAGGTCGCGGGTTTTCAGATCGGATACGGGGCGTTTGCCCAGCATGGGGAAAAGATCGACCTCAATCTCTTTCAGCACCCTGACCGCGTGATCCTTCGACCATTTGCCGGCCATGCTGGCGTGCCATTCCAGGGCCAGCGCCTCAAAGGTGTTCCCCGCCTTATTGGTCGCCTCGATCTTTGCTTGCTTAGCGCTCTCGATGGGGTCTTGGCCATGCGCCAGCAACTCGAGTGCATCGGCTCGACGTGCGCGGGCGGCTTTCAGAGTGAGAGCCGGGTAGTTGCCGAACGTAGCCAGACCGGGCTTACCGTTTGGCTTTTTATACTTGAAGCGCCAGACCTTGGTGCCGGTAGCCTTTACAAGCAAAAAAAGCCCCTGCCCGTCGAACAGGGTGTAATCCTTCTCGCGGGACTTGGCGGCTTCACATTTGGGGTCTGTCAGAGGAGTTACGGTGCGCGCCATAGGTATACGCCTCGATATCGAACCGATATATACCTAAACGTATACCTAAATCGTGGGGCTGTACAGGAACATACGGGGATATTCAGACACAAAAAAACCGGCTATAAGGCCGGTTTCTCTACGTTTCAGGTGTTTACGGGAACATCTGAAATCATACTATTGGTGCCCGAAGCCGGAATCGAACCGGCACGCCCTTACGAGCGGGGGATTTTAAGTCCCATGCGTCTACCAGTTTCGCCATTCGGGCGGTAGCGCGGTAAGCAGTCTGAAGACTGTCCAAATAACGATCTGGCAGTTCTGACGCTTGTGCAACAGAGGGGGAAATATATACATCCCGCCCCGGTGAAGCAAGTTCGCAAATCCCCTTTTCAAGACTAAATCTTGCAGGACTGCGAAAATAAAAAAGCTCCGTAGATCATGGATCTACGGAGCTCGTTTAAAGTGGAGGCCGAAGTCGGAATCGAACCGGCGTAGGTGGATTTGCAATCCATCCACAAAACAAGCTATATCAATAGGTTAGCATCATAAGCGTTCCGCAAGCTACTGATTTTTAAGGCTCTGTAACCCGCACGGAACAAGGGGCGCCTCTGTGGTTGCGGAACTGCTCCGCTCCCGATTTTTTGCAGCTCGTCGCGCCAACCTCGACCGTCCTTGATGCGTGGATTACTGTATATAAAAACAGTTACCGTAAGGCGCCAACCGTGGACCCCCTCGAAATCGAAGACACCTCCGACTGGCTGGGATGCCCAACTGAGCTTGAAACGTGCACTCACTATTTGCGAATACTGGAAAACGAAGTCCAAGAATTGAACCAGCAGCTGCGAACAGCCAGGGAAAACATCTTCGGCCTGGTGCAGATGTACACCGAAGCCTCAGCGCAGCGTGACGAAGCTATGAGAAATCTTCGGGAAAGGGCCGGAGAATTGGCAGTTGCTCGTAAGCAATTGTACGATCTCGACATATCGGCAAGAGGCCACAAGCGCGAAGCTGACCGGCTTCGCGGGATGCTTGATGGCCTCATAGATCACCCCAAAACGATCGTCTAAACAGCTGAGGACTCAGCTAACATCACGATGCGATCTTAACGACGTCGCGAGGTAGTTCTAAGTGCAGCAAAACCGGGCTCTGGAACCGCATCGGGTCGCATCAAAAGACCAGAAAAAGCATTGAGTGGTATCAAAATTGGTATCCCCTCTCTCGCTCCATCTGACAATTTTCCTGCATCCCGTAACGCCTTCGGCAACCCTAACGATTACTGCCACTGCTATGCTTAAGCGTACCTACGTCCGCTTCCGGGTCAGGCTTGGAAAACGTTTTAGAGCTGTTTACGTCACGACCGCCGACAAATAATCGGATAGCATGAAATCAAGGGATATCAATCGAGAGCGGAAGGTAATTCATGACAAAAAAATATCAAGCGTTTATAAGCTCGACCTTTGTAGATCTAGAAAACGAAAGACAGCAGTTGATTACCATGTTCCTGAAACATGGAATTATCCCCGCAGGGATGGAAAATTTTCCCGCATCGCCAAAAGAACAACTCAACTTTATTAAGCCCATCATTGATGCAAGTGATTTTTATATTTTAGTAATCGGCGGTAGATATGGATCACTAACGCCTGAGGGAATTAGCTTTACCGAAGCCGAATTTGACTACGCACACGCGCAGGGAAAAATAATTCTTACATTCATCCATGAGGACCCGGATTCATTCCCAGTAGGAAAAGTTGACTTATTACTGGAAAGCAGAGACAAGCTTAAAGCCTTCAAAAATAAAATCTCAAGCGACAAGATGGTAAACTTTTGGAAAAGTCCTCAAGACCTCGTAATGCGTGTTTCGGCGTCAATTTCCCAACATACAAATGATGCTTCTATTCTAGGATGGGTGAGAGGTAGCAAGACCTCACAGGCTGAACAAAGCATGGAATTATCAAACGCAAAAGGTGAAATATGGCACCTAAAAAATGAAGTTGATGCGGCGAATAGAAAAGTGATCTTGGCTGAAAAAGCAATTACCACACTATTTGGTGAGAGTACAAAACCAGCCACACCAGCTGAAATAAATGCTTGGAAGCAAGGTGGAATTAGCACTTACCCTGGCATTGCCATCTTACTAGAGCAAAGACCAATTAAGTTCGCTCACAAAGACTTCATCATGCCTACTTTAATGGGCGCCAGTTCGATGATAATTATCGTGGGGAAAGGTGTTCGCGCTTATATCTCAGACCTTGGTCACTCCATCTTACTCTACATGGATGAATTTCGAGCTGAAGGGCCTATAGTTTCAATGCTTAATCCAGGACCTCACAGCGATATTTAATGACGTCGTGAGGTAGCTCTAAGTGGGCTCTTGAACCGCATCGGGTCGCATCAAAACACCAGAAAAAGCATTGAGTGGTATCAAAATTGGTATCCACTCTCTCGCTCCATCTAACAATTTTCCTGCATCCCGTATCAGTGCCGCTCCCTCCAATTGAGGCGCAGACGTTTGACCTCCTCCACCGGCATCATACTTTTCGCCTCCGGCCCAGCGCTTGCAAGGCCTGCTGCAATAGCAGTTCACCCGCGCTTTAAATGTGCACCGGCACAACATTAAAAACCGCATCAGGATCTGTCGGGTCAAAGCCAGGAAAGTTATCAGGTACGCTCTGCTCTATAACCCCCTTCTCACTCGCAGTTCTGACTGCGACGCATAGCCCTTCAGGAACTTTAACTACTCGGATTTGCTGCCACAGACGCTGCGTCCTAGTATAAATGAAAACATTAATATATAGACGAGAGCGATTACCCAGATGAAACGTGTATGCATCATTTACAATTTTATTCGGATACAAGCTATCAAGAGAGTACAAGCACTTACTCCTAAAAATGCCATTTTTAGGATCAACTGGCTCATCAAGATCAATTACTTCTGTAAATATATCAAACACCGGATAGACAGAATCATTCGTAAGACCTAGCTGAAGAGTCTCTGGGGGAAAAGACATAGGTATAAAGTACACAACACTGTCCGCCCCTGTTGCATGACCGATGAAATCCTGAGTGTGCTTTTCCAGCTTCGTTACCAAGTCATTGACTCGATTATCGATGCCCGTCAAATTTTTCTCCACTGCAGCTTGCTTTTGAACTCGGAAAAACTGCCCAGTTGCCCAACTAACTAAGAAAAAAGACGGAAAAAAAACATTAATTAGTGCCTTTATATCCCAACCAGCTGCAACCGAAGTTACATTATAAATAGTCCATGCCGACGCACCGACCGCAGGAAGCCAAAATTCTTTTACTAAACGAACAAACAATTTCATACAATGCCTTACAATAGATAAAACACTAAATGGCAATAGCGCCTCTACCGCTTCTTATTGGATGATATCTACATTCTTTCGATAATGTAAGAGAATTTTTGGAGTGCTTAGTATTATTCATCACCCAAAACAAACTTCTAGAACGTAACCCTTAATGCCTTTATTGCCTTTAAGGCCGCTAGGTCGGCATTCACGATCCGCAGGAACTGGCTCGGGAGTGGCCGGACCTGGCCACCCCAAGCATGGGAACGACGCGTCCAGCTCTAGGGAAAGCCTCCTTACCAGTCAACTCCAAGTAGTGCAGTACATTTAAAACAGAAGTCCCAGTTCAGCAGGAGCCCAGTTCATGATTACCAGTTCACCGCTTACTTCAAGCTTTCCTTGACGCTGGTTAGTATTACAGTACCGTATATCCACTGTTTCCATGTGAAAGCCTTTGAAAACCTGCCGAATATCAGCATGATCATTGATGCTGACCATTACCCTGCCTTTGCAGCGGCGCATGAAATCGGCCATCCGCTCATAGTTTTCGAATGGAAAGTCCACACCATAGCCAGCGGTCTGCCAGTAAGGCGGGTCCATGTAGTGGAACGTATGGGCACGGTCGTAGCGCTCGGCGCATTCAAGCCAGGGTAGGTTTTCGACGTAAGTGCCGGACAGGCGCTGCCAGGCGGCCGAGAGATTTTCCTCGATCCGCAACAGGTTGATGGCCGGGCCGGTAGTGGCGGTACCGAACGTCTGCCCGGTGACCTTGCCAGCGAAGGCATGGTGCTGGAGGTAGAAGAATCGGGCGGCGCGCTGGATGTCGGTGAGGGTTTCAGGGCGGGTCATCTTCTGCCACTCAAACACCTGGCGCGAACTGAGCGCCCATTTGAACTGGCGCACGAATTCTTCTAGGTGGTTCTGCACGACGCGGTACAGCGTCACTAGGTCTCCGTTGATGTCATTTAGGACTTCAACCGGCGCGGCCTGGGGTCGCATGAAGTACAACGCGGCTCCGCCGGCAAAGACTTCAACGTAGCATTCGTGGGGTGGGAAAAGCGGAATGAGGCGATCGGCCAGGCGGCGTTTGCCGCCCATCCAAGGGATGATGGGAGAGGACATAAAGAGCAAGACCTTTACTGTATGGATAAACAGGTGTTAGGCTCGCTCCGCTTTGTGCACGAAGCGGGAGCCATGGCTGGACTTGCAGGGACATTCTGCGGGGACGGCGGCCGGATTGGATGTTGACGCACCCACTCCGGTCGCTCTTTTTTACTTTGGGGTTGATACTTCTTTGGCATACGCCTGACAGGCCGCCAGCGCAATCAGTCCTTGGTCACCGGCATCGGTGATTCCGATAATTCGTTGAGCATGCGCTGGGTCAAGTCGGACGCGCGTTTCTCCATGAACCATGCAGCGGGTGTCGGTACCGGCTGACACTGAACAGCCACCGTCTGGATCCGTGGCGTCGAGAAGGACTGACAGCCGCAAATCAGAAGTGGCAAGGCGATCGCGCAAGCGAGCCTGATTGGTTTGAGCATCGCTCAATTCCTTGTAATGGGTTTGTTCGCTGATCGACAACCGTTGCTCCAGAGCCAAGCGCTTGTCTTGATCGGTCCGGACCTGAGCAGCGGCCGCGTTGCTGATGGCGGTCAGATCGTCGTTGTGCAGGCCGGCCTGTTCGGCCAACTGCTTACCGTAACGCCAGTCCTGCACCTTCCACACGCCACCAGCGGTGATCGGCAGCAGCGCCACCACGCTCACCAGCGCTAGCTTCAGCGCAGCCGGGTTCATGGCACATCCTTATAGAAAATGTGGCGCCCGAGCGTCAGCGTCTGTTTGGCGCCTTTCACCCAGGCTGGTGGCTTGGGCATGGTGGTCGCGTAGTAGTGGGTAGCACCGCCGGTAGGATCTGGTACCTTGCCGGCCATCACCTGGTCTGCGGCGATTTGTGCCTGAGCAAACTCGCGGAACGGGATCGGCTTGGCGCCGCTCAGGTAGGCATAGTTCGGGTCGTTCTTGTTCCAGCAGCTGAACTGATACTTCTTCAGGCACACACCGGTATAACCCTCGCCCCACCACGACGTGGCCTTGCCATCGTTCACGCGGTTGCGGATCGTCCAGCCGACGGCAATCTGGCCGGCCACCCCTTCCCCGCGGGCCTCGCCCCAGAGTGTGCGGGCAAGGATATCTCGGTCTCTATCGGTGACAGTCATGGTTTTCTCCAGGCGTAAAAAAGCCCGCGACTGGGCGGGCGTTCGGGAAGATCTGCAGCACATGCTGCGGGAGCAATCGGTACGGCTTTTATCCTGACGGCCAATCGCCGGCTTTTGTAATAACCATGATACATGAATGGTTATTATTTGACGCATTCCTAACTGCGGCAGATTGCTATTATCCCCGGAAACCCCATTACCAGAGGTTTCCAAGTGAAATTGACACGTGTTGAAAACACAAAGTCTCGGGGATGGGTATGGGCCTATAAAAAAATCAGGGGTTATGGATGCTCTCGAACGACTGCCATCCACAGAGCAACCCTGTATGTACTTCGAGGCGACTCGGGATTGTTCTCCAGCAAGTGGAGTTTTCAAAAATTCCGGCTACGACGTTAGGTAATAACAAGCCAGCCCACTTCCTCGTGATAGAAAATTTCACTCGTGGCGAAGGACTATGCGGCATGAGTCGAGCGCTATCTTTTTTCGTCCGCTAGCAGCGCTATGGCTTCATCGGTCTCCAGCTCCAGATCGTACTTCCCGACCAAGGCGGTTACTGCAAACTCCTTGTTGATATAGCCACCGACTGCAATCTGCTCGCGGTAGGCCCGTACCTCACACCAGCGCCGATAGGGCCGGACAAGTCTGTAAAGCAGCTGATGAAGGAACGGCGCAACCCCGCACACAATCCAAAAGGACGGCGAGACGAGTAGCACCAACAGTGCGCCGAGCAGCAATCCCGCCACCATCGCTGCGTACCACTGCCGTACATGAGTCTTTTCGTGCTCGAGTAAACCGGTATCGCAGTTGTATTTTGGGTGGATCCTAATAAGCGGGCCCCGGGTGTCACCTCCAAAGCCCTCGGGAAGGTGGTCCGAATACTTCACTAGGTAATATTTCACTAGGTATTCCTTCAGATAGACTCTCATTACTCAGCAGGCGAGCAGGCCGCCAATGGCGCCGGGATTTCAGGCCAGCTAACGTCGAGCGGAAAGCCGGGCTGCTCAGGCAAATTGCGCAGATCCTCCACGTATCCCAGGATCGCCACATACTCGGCATCGGTGATTGTTGTTGGTCGGCTGATTTCTTTCTGGTTACGGTGCCGATCGATCACATCCAGCGCCAAGCGAAGCTGCTCATCACGCATTGCCCGGACGTTGGTGGTCGCATCGCTAATGCGCTGTTGCTCATCGCCTACCCAAGCACCGCCCTGCCAGTGATGCCATTCAGTTGGCCGGGGCAATGTTGTCGCGCTCATGTCTTCCAAAGTGCGACCAATATCAAAATCACCCACTTCGACAAGCGCACCGGTTTGGGTGGAGTAAAGAGTGGCCTTTCGATAGTCGGGTAGCACGACCCAAGTATTAGTCAGCGGACTGAAAACCGGGACGTCCAGTGCCCCGTATTCCGGCCAGGCGACCGCTGTCGAATCGCCTGGGATGTCATCTCCGGCATCGTCTGAAATATCTTCACTTCGAACCGGAGTGAAGAGCACAGGGTGGTAGTGATAAATTTCCATGCTGCCCTCCTCAGACCTGATACCAGGCATTGGCAATTCGCTCAAACTGAACCGGCTTCTGCGCCGCCAGCACGAGGTTGGACCCACTGGTGGTATGGATAAGCGAACTGTTCTGGATCGTTGCGTTGGTGTTGAACGACGTAACGGTGATTTTTTTCATATCCCACATGAAGAAGCCCACGAAGTCAGTGATCGTGCCAGCCGAAGGGAAGCTCAGGTTGACCTGATCAACTCCGTCTACGTTGATGACCGACGTTGTCGCCGTCACCGTGTTAACGACACCTGATGTCTGGTTTTCATTACCTAAGAACTGGCGCATCTGGACCGAACGCGCACCGCTGACACGGGACACTCGGTCAGAGAGCTGAGCATCAATACGACAATCGGGACCGCTGGAGTCGACCGCATAGTGGTTGATCGAGTTGAGATTTTCCGAGCCGTAATAAAAGCTCGCGTTACCCGGGTTTCGAATCTGCGACATAGCCACTTGAATGTGACCGCTGTACTGATCGATCTCGATGCCATGTTTGGTGGGGAACATGATGTTTTGTGCATCGACACTGGAGATGCAATATACGTCACCGTGCTGCTCTGCATCACCGACCCACGTCGCTCCGGTACGGTCACCGTTGTAGAGCAGAATGGCGCTGCTCATGAGTCGCTGCCCGCACCAGGCAATGTTGTTGGGCCCGATTTTCAGGTTCTGGAAGTTACCAATCTTGATTGCCTCCAACCCCGCTTCAAACAAGTCACAGATGGAAATTTGCACCCAGTTGACGTGCTGAAGGTCGATGTTCCGACCTTTGGTGGGGTGATGCTGGCTGAAGCCAGGGAAAAAACATTTCTCACCGACGATCATGATGCCGTCGACGGCACGTCCATAGATGTGAGTCTTCTGGCAGTTCAGATAGGTGTTGTACAGAAACCGCATATCCGCGGTTTCATAATTCAAGTAGCCGACATTACGGTCCAGGTAGACCCCATAATTGACAGTGTCGAACTCACAAAGCATCGTGGTGACTCGGGCTACCTGCTGCCATGTGCCGGCTGGGGCAGTGTAGATTGCCTTGTCACAGTTCTTAAAGCGGCTTCGAAAAATCTGTCCCTTCACCGCGTACAGTAGTTTGATAGGGATGTTACCTTCGGCCAAACTGTCAAAACCGAAATTGGTACTGATCTTGAAATCCAATACCTTCTTGGTTGTGCCCAAATCCCCAATCCACAGCTGTCCATTCATGAGCCAACCAGGACCGGTAAGTTCAATGCCCTCTTGACTCAGGCGTCCCCCGTTCCAGTTGAACTTATCTCCTGGAATTTGAATTACACCGCCATTGGCCTCACCGGCGGCATCCAGCGCTGCCTGAATGGCGATGTCGTTCTGTGCCGCGGTCTTTCCGCCGCCGGCGCCGAACAACTTGTCCGTGATGGGGACACCCATCTGCCGCTGGTTATCGAACAGCTCACGGATATTCGTGATGATTGCGGGGAACCCTGGAGGCGAATAGCCGACCATCCCCCCAGCTTTATTCGGGTCGCTGGGGTCTGCCAAAAACGCCTGAATCTGCTGCCCATCCGCATTGGGCGTATACCAGGCGATGCCGTTATACACACGCTCAAGTCCCCAAGCAGTGTTGAGGTATCGGTCGCCAGCCACCAACGGTTGCCCCAGAGGGTTGGCAGTCGGATCAGTAGTGAAAGGTCCAAAGTTACGCCCGGCATAGGCTTGAGCCGCTTCAGCATATTGCCTCGAAGCACTCTCGACTCTGTCGAGCAAATACCGTGTAGGAATCCGCTTTCCAGTATCAACAGCGGCCCCACCGACATTCTCGTAAATGGCATACGCCGCCTCATCCTCGGGCGAGATGACCTGAAAAGTCTTCCCGCTGACCGTCGCCGCCAGTCCTTGGGCGACGGTGCGATACAACCCATTGGTCAGTGCCAAGACATCATCTGGATCGGTAATCACCACATCCCGCATTAGAGGGCCGACGTAAGCCCCCCGATGGATCTGGATATCAACCCGGGTAATCGCGCTGTAGAAAAAGACGCGCGCGTTCTTGTCCGCCAGTATTGGGTTTATGAGCGGTACATTGCCCATGGAATCGGCAAACAATGCGGCCCGCGTCTGGGTACCGGTAACGAACACATCGACCGTTGCACCAGGCACCAGGGCACCGTCCTCGGCCCTTGCGGCAAAGAATTGAATGGGCTGCATGTTGAGTCTCTGTTAAGTGTTGAAGATGATCGCCGGAGCGAAGTTGAGCTGACTGCGCACACTGCTCCAGGTGTCGTAAGCCGCGGCGCGGAGGTAGTACGTGGTACCGGCGGTCAAGCCGGTGATTTGCCCAACACGGGAGCTGCCCTGATAGCCGATAGATCCGGCAATGGTCGGATCGAAATCAGCGTCTGTTGAGTACACAAACGTGTAACCAGCAGCGTCTGCTGCGCTGCTTACATCGCAGCTCACGTCAGCCGTGGTGCCGCTCGCGGTGGCCGCTGTCCCGGTTACGGGGGCTGGCGCGGTGTTGGTCACCAACACCGCGGCCAGTGGCGCACTGCCGGCAGCATTGCGCTCGATGATCTCGACGCGGTAACTGCGAATCAGCGCACCATCGACCAACGCGTCGTCACGCTGGTAGGTGAAGGCCGTGCTGGTGGTTGACACCTGACGCAGCAGCGCATTGCTTCCGGCGTTGCGGATCCGCACCAGCCGATCTTCGGCGCGAGCCCCCGCCGTCCAACTGACGGTGAAGTACGGCGCCTCGAATGAGCCGACCAGTGCCAAGTTCTGCGCCGATTCGGGTACCACGCGTGCCGGCGACAAGGTGACGCTGTACGCCGCGACGCTCGCCAAATCTTCCAGCGCCCGGCCATACACGTTAAACGAGCGAAACTTGACCCACACGGTTCTGCCGATCTGATCCTGGGAGTAGCTGTATTTCCAGACGGCATCATCCAGCCGCACAAACGGTGCCCCAGGTGGATGGCTAGCTACCGGCGAGCTGAGTCGTCCACGTCGCAGGTAGCCCAACTGATAGGCGCCCACGCCGGTCAGCGTCGCATCGCGGTAACTGAGCAGTTCCCCGTCGACCCAGCACAGGGTGGCACCGCTGTCCGCCTCGGCGGTGGTCGCGGCCGTCAGTTCGTCGGTGGCCGCTAACTGCACGGACAAGACATTGACCATATCCGGATCGCCGCCGGCGGCCAACGTGGCCGAAAGCGAGCCCATACGTGCCCGACCATAGATGGTTTCAGCCATCCGATAGCTGTCACCGTCGGCGCTGATCCAGATCTCGCAGCCACCCCAGTTGGGGCTCGCACCGGCCACGGCACCCCACACTTGCAACTGACCAGCAAGCAACAAGCTTTCCGGTGGATTGAACATGATCGGCGCCAAGGCCGGACCAGGTGCGACGTTCTGATTGCTCTGAAAACCGCTCTTGCTTTGCACCGGGTAATTCGGCGCACTGCCGACACCCAGCAATGCATCCTCGGCCACCACGGCCAATTTGCCCTCTTCGTCCTCCTCGACCGAGATTAAACGGACCAAGCGCTGATGTAGCTTCAAGCCCGGCTCTGTGATGGTGACCAGGTCCATCGGCTCCAGCAGCACATGCTGCCAACCCAGGGAAAACTGATATTCATTGCGCACGTAGAGCTTGCGCTGAACCAGCAACTGCGCGGCATGCGCGCCGATCGCCACATCACAAATCTCATAGGCCTTAATCGTCTGCATGGGCCGCGAGCCGAACTGCTCGATGGCCGCCTGATCAGTGCCACGCACCACATCGGTGTTGTACTCGTGAGCGCGATCGAGAATCTCCAGCGAGACTTCGTTGTAGCTGTCCGCCTGACTCTTGATCTTGAGCGAAACCGGAGGCTCCCCCTCCTCGGCCAGAAAATCGTCATCAGTTAGATTGGCTACCGGCGCGAGATCCGGGAACCAGGACACGCCGTTGCCGGTGACGGCTTGATCACCATATGGAATGACCTTGAGCTGACCCGCCGACCAGACCAGCTCGCTGTTGGTCAGCTGCAGCCAGCGGGCGATCGCTTCACTGGCCAGAGACTGCTCATCGAGCACCGGACTCAACAACAGGTTTTCAGCCAAGCAGTAATTACGATAATTGCTCAGGTCGGCAATCCATGCCGGGTTGAAGCCGATACCGTCCAGAGGATCGAGCAATAGCCCTGGCAAGAAGTCGCCGGGATTGGCGTCTGGCAGCCCCGGCACCTGATAGGGACCATCGACTTCGAATGTGTGATTCTGCACCCCAGCGCTGTCGTTGAGCAGGTACCGGCTGGAATACACATAAGCGGTGTCCGCGTAGGCGATGGCCTCGGCGGGATGATTAGTTTGAAGAAAGCCCCAAACCAGTTGATCCCGGGCACCTTGCGCAAAGCTGAATCCGGCCTGCGCCAAGGCGGACTGGGTCACCCCGTCGATGACTGCTTCGGCGAACACTTCCTTGTCGCGAAAAATGCGGTGAATCGCCCCCATCGGTCCGCGACCGATCGCGAGAATCAGCGCCGCATAGTAGGTGTAGGTGGTGTCTTTTTGCGTCGCCCCGCCGCCGCCTTTGCCGCCCGACTTTTTCTTGGTGGTGTGCGCGACGGCTTCGAAGTCGCTGTAATAAATCAGGTTGGGACTGATGCGATTGCGGCCGGCGAGCCAGGCGATCGGTTTACCGCTCGCGCTGCTCTGGACCTGCAGCGCATTGATGCGCGTGGCACTAGTAGAGATCGTGGTGCTGCTGCCCCCCATCGCTGACTCCATATAGGTTGAGTGTGTAATAACGCACCAGCTGATTGGCCAGTCGTTCCTCGCGCATATCTGCGTATTCCACGCCGATATCGCGGTAGGCATGGATGACCTGGTGTTCATCGATCACCACCGCGCCGTGACTGTACGTGCGGCCGAACCGCCACACCGCGACGTCTCCGCGTTGCGGCGTTTCCACTGGGTGACCGTACCGGTCGAGCCAGTCCAGATAACGTTCCTCGCTACGATGCAGGTGCCAGTCTTGAGCGTAGGGTCCGGGGTCGATCAAGGGCATCAGCCCAACCGCGTGATAGACCTCGATCAGCAGCCAGGCACAGTCAACACCGACACCCATCAAATGCTGACGGTGCTGGTACGGTGTGCGCAGCCAGCGTTCCGCCTCGGTCACCACTGCCGCCCGTTGCTGAGCTTCGAACTCGCTCATATGGACGTCTCCGCGACTGGGATGAAGGGCATGCCGCGATAACGCGCGCGGTTGCCGAACTTGTTGGTGCAGGCATCCAGCGTGCGCGGGCAGCCCGGATAAATCAGGAATTGATCGCCCGGCTCAGGCACGGCCGGCAACCCCAAGATCATCGTGACCGCGCCGTCTCCGGTCTGCCGGCGCACCGTGCGCGCTACACCGGCGTTCGCCCCGTTGACGAAGCGGATCACACCCTGGTCGAACCAGCCCTGATCCGCCGCCACGTTGGAGTTGATCCGCAAGGCGGTATTGCTGCCGGCCTGGACGGTACCCGCCGTCTGGAACAACACCCTATTAACCCCGCAATCGGCGCTGTACACCGTGCGCAAACACGACGGCTGATACACGCCCCGAGGGACTTTGGTGTCCAGCAATTCCATTGGCGACTTGACGGTGATGGTCGCTTGCTCGCGATCGGCGGGATCGACCTCCGCTACCCGGCCAATGAAACGCGTCACGGTACCGATCACCGGCTGGCCCCAGTCCGCCATGAAGGCCCGGGCCAGATTCAACGTCGCACCATCAAATCCACCACCGGCAATGAACGGCAGCACCGACTCCCCCAGCACCGTGTCGTTCAAACCGGCGGTAAAAGTGACGTTCAGGGTATCCACCTCGATGCCGCGCACCGCACGAACGCCGGTACGTTTGATCAGCGGGCCGCTGGCCGAGTAGTTCTGTCCAGCGTGGTAAATCTGCAAACCGGCATCGGTGTAGCGCAGCACCTGGCCGCTGGCCAAGGCGATCGTGTACAGGTCGGCCATGACGAAGCTGCGGGCCGTGGCCAGGAAGTGCTTCAACTCTGGGCTGGCATCGATCATGGTTTGATACTCGTAAAGGCGACGTTCTTCATTTCCCAGATGGTCTGGAATGGTTGAGCTTGATCGAGCGAATCAGCATCAAAGGCACAGCGAAAAAAGAACGCGCCGGCCCAGACCAGATCCGCACCCGGTGCAGGAGCGACGGCGAACGTGATCCGCCCCAGTTCATCAACGGTGTAGGCCTGGTCGTAAATCGATAAACCCGCAACCCGAACCGAATCGATGTTCACGACGCCATACACCGGCTCCACCCAACCACCGACTGCACGAGTCAACTGGAAGGTGTGCGTGGCTCCATCACCGGTACCGAATGAGTGATCAGTAACCAGATGATCGGTTCGATCGAAGTACAGAAATTCACCGAACTGACCTTTGCGGCTGTTGAAGAAGTCCACCAGCCGCGACCACTCATCAAGCCCGGGGCGTTTGCGTACAGCGTTGTAGCTGATCTGGAATGACCACAGTGGCGCCGTGTAATACGCGGTTGTCCGCCGGCGACCACTCACCGATTTCTGCATGCCCGTGCTCCACTCAGGCGCTTTTTTCGCCAACAATGTCTGACCCGGAAAACGCGGCAATACGTCATCCGCCATCTCGCCCATATCCGGTAGAACGGAAATCCAGCGCGGCGGCCAGATTGGTCCTAATGGCATAATTCCCCCTAAGCTTTGATGGCACCATTGCGTCGCAGCTTCTGCATTTCCTCGGCAAACACCCGGGCATTGCGCCGGATGTCCGCAGGGGTGAGCCGGCCACTGTGATCGTTGTAGTGATAGGTGCCACCACCGCCCAACTGCCCGTCGCCGTTTGCTGCCTGGCGGATGACGTTGGCGTACTGCTTGGGCAGAACCATTTCCTGTTCATGGAGTTGAGTCATCGGGTTGGTGCCTGCAGGGATGTCATAGCCGCCTTCGGCCGACGCCACGTTTTTCACCAAGCCAAACACGAAGGCGCCGGCCGCCGCAGCGGCAGCGACCCCCAGCACGGGACCGATGATAGGAATCGCCGACATGGCCGCAAAGGCGCCGGCCATGGCCTGCCAGGCGCTGGCGATTATGTTCTTGATGGTGGCCGCGCCCCAGATCGCAACGGACATCGCCGCCCCGCCCGCCTCAGCCGCGGTTCGTACGCCAACGCCGGCAACCGTCGCACCTGTTTTCGCCGTCTCACCGAAAACCCAGGCCATCAGTGGCTTGGAAACCATGTTCTCGATGAACGCGCCACCGATGCTGCTGAAAAGCCCATTCATCAGCCCGCGGGTGTTCATGGTGCCGCTCAAGATTCCATTCATCGCGCCGGACCAGCTCCCGCGTAAACTATCGACCATGCCGGTCCAGTTACTCTGGGACTCCATCGTTTGCTGACGGCCGATGACAGCCATGCTGTTGCGATGGGTTTGTTCCAAGGCTTGAATCTGCTGCTGGACCTGCTGCAGGGCGACCGGGTTGCGGTCGGGGTCTTGATCGAGCAAGGCTTTGCGCTGCTGCAAAGCAGCCGCTTCAATGGCATAACGCTGCTGCTCGAACTCGGCTTGCGCCTGCAGCAGTTGCCCCTGGGTGATCAGGTTGGCCTGCTGATCCAACTGCGCCATCTGCTCTGCATGGGTAATGTCCGTCAGCCGGGCTTGTTGATCGGCAGCAACTTGCTGCTGTTTCATGTTGGCAATCTGCTGCTGTTTCTCCCGCTCGATAGCAACCACCTCAGAAGCCGCCCGCTGGTACTCCTGAGAGTCTTGGCCATAGAGCAGCCGACTGCGATCCAGCGTCTGCTGAGCAATTTGCAGCCGAGCGTCCATGTTGTTTCGGTACTGCTGGGCCTGGGCCTGCAGATCTGCAAACGCTTTCCCTTCGTCCTGACGCCGAATCCCGTTCAAGGCACCCAAATAGTTGCGTTGCACGGCGAGTCTTTCGGAGGCACTGAGGTCAGTACGCTTAAGGATGCCCTGCCAGTAGTTCATTTCCTCCTGTTGGGAGAACTTAAGAAAGGTCCCCTGCTCCGACTGCATCTGCGCGTGTGCGACCTTCTGCGCATCCAGCGCTTCAGACCACTGGCTTATCCGGGATTTTGCAGGTCCAGTCGGCGCGGTCGGAGTGTCCATTTTCGCCGGTGGCGGCGTGGTGGTTTGGACCAGGTTTTTGCGATGCTCGACGGCAGCCGCGTATGCCTGTTCAAGCTTGGTGAGGCGCGCTATTTCAATGCCATAGGCTGTTGGAGCGACGCGCCCTTGCTGGGGAGCCTTGGTCAACGCGGTATCGCCGGTCGCAGCCATTTCCGCGACCTTGAGACGTTGCGCCTCAATCCGCGCCATGCGCGACCGCATGCCGGCGTCTACCTGATCGATTTTCGTAGAGGTGAGCTGCATGCTTTCCAGCAACAGGCGCTCTTCCTGTAGCGAGCCCTCCAACTGAGCCTTGCCACCCCCACCCCGCGATCCTTTATTGCCAACGCTTGCCAGCATCGCCTCATAGCGAGCGACATTCGCCGACACTTCTTCGACGGTCAGCCCTACCCCCGTCATGCCTTTGAGAATTCCATTGAACCAACTGGCGGTTTCAGCCAGATGCTTGTTCAAGCTGATAAAAACGGGTTCGAGGATTGTGCCAATGGTGACCTTGAGTTCATTGCTCTTCGAGTCAAGCTCAGCCTGGCTCCCCGTCAGCCCATCGGCCGCCTTCTTCGCATTGCCGACCTGAGCCTCGGTCTCCTTCATGATCCCATTATATTCAGCCTGAATTTTCTGCGAGTCGCTCAACTTGTCCCGCGTCGTCCCAATGCTCTTGGCGTACTCCTCCCACATCTTCGCAACGTTTTTGGTTACCCCGGCGTTGTCGACCAGAACCGAGTTTTCGTTCTTCAAGCCCTCGGTCGCAGTCACCACCGCTTCGGACATGCTGAGGCTGGCTTGTCGGTTGAACGCCGCGGCGTCTTTCAATCGGCTGATGACCGACACCGCCTGGTCGACGCTGTAACCGCGACTTAGCAAATTCTGCAGCGCCTTGGCAGCATCCCCGACGCTGATCAAACCATCGGAAGCCAGCTTGTTGGCCTCATCCATGGCCCGCCCGATACCGACGCCAGCATGATTGGCCACCGCTTCCAAACCGCGATAGGCGGCCTGCTGCTGGATCGCCGCATCCTTGCTGTCACTGACCAACTGGCCCAGCTTGAACGCTCCGACCCCAAACACACCCAAAATGCCCGCGGCTACACCACCCAGCCCAGAGCGCATAACAGTGGCGACACCCGCAAAGGCATCATTCACCGCCGGACCAAACTTACCGATCTGGGCCTGACTCCCCACCATGTCAGTGTTGATGGCCCGCAGCTCTCGGCTGAGCGTTGTTCGGGCGTCACGCATGTTGCGCTCGATGCTTTCGACTGCGCGGTCAAAACCCTGGGTGCCGGCAGTGAACTGGTACGCGATATTTCTATCCATGCCGGACACTCACTGTGCAAGAAATGGAAACTCCGCCGAAGCGGAGTTCTGTTGATGGTGTTAACGATCACTGAAGCGGATCGGCTGGCACGACAAACGCATCCAGCGCGCCCCGCAAATGCGGCGGCAGTTCGTCGCGCATATCTGCTGCCAGTGCTGCCATGTTGGCCGCCAGATCCGGTGCCGCCCCCTCCGACTGCGTTGGCTTGTATCCCAGATACCCGGCAACCAGCACATGCACAGGCGGATGGTGATGCCAGTAGTCGGTCATGTGCCCGACCATGACCATGTCCCAATCACGTCGCAGCGTGACCGGGCTTTGGCCGGTACTGGCGATCAGGTGAGCGTAGAGCTGGCCCCAGTCGAAGGGGCCAGCACTTCCCCCGGTGCCGCATCCTGAACTTCCATACCCGAGGCGTTCATCACCGCATCGAGGGCATCACGCATGTTTCTCAGGTCCAACAGCCCGGCAACCTCGCCGCGCTCGATATCAGGATAGTTACGACGCAATGCCGCGTGCGTCGCATCGATCATGGTCGCGATGCTGTCCTTGTCCATGTTGCCCGCCATCACCGAGTTGATGCGGTCCAGCAGTTGCTCTAGATCACCCAGAGCCAGCGGCGGAATGACCAAAACCTTCCCGGGAAACGCGAACTCGACACCCGGTATATTCACGACCGTCATTCGCTGGCACTCCAATACACGACCTCGCCAAACTCATCGGCGTAGCCAGTGAATTCAAAGTCAGGAATGGTGTAGTCGTCCTGCTTGGTGCCGAAGCTCAGCTTGTTGCTGACGAAGTTCGGTACCCGGACATAAATCGATTTGCCCTTGTACTTCAGGTACAGCTCGCCCTGAAATACCGGCATATCGCCCATCGGCAGGTTGCGCACGGACAGACTTTTGCCGGTGGCCACCGAGTAGCGATAATCGATAAACACCGGTGTATCGGCGTCCGCCACCGCAAAGCCATACTCACCTGTCGTGGCGTCATAGGTGTACTGGCCTGTCACTGGCGCAGTCAAGACGCGTTCAAAAGCCACCGCGCCACCACCGCGAACACCCAGGTCACCGGCCAACAAACCACCTGCGGGGGGATTGACAATGATTTTGCCCCCTACGGGAATTGGCGTCGGTGTGGTCGCGTGATGCACCAGCACCTGACCTGACTGCAGGTTCTGGCCGAAAACCAGAGCATTCCACTGCGCAAGGCTGATCTGCGCCGCTTTTGCCTTTCCGGACAGTTTGCCCTGACCACGAGCGGCGTCGACCGCAAACTGCTCGCTACCGAACAGCTCCTTGGAGTCATAGGACAGATCTACCGAGGCTTCCTGCATGATGCCGAGCAGGATGGGGGTCGGTGCGGCCAGCGAGTTGCCATAGGCGTCCATCAGCGGGGTGGCATAAAACAACCCGCTGCCGAATGCAATTTGCATAATGTGTTCCTCAGTAAAAGGTAGGGCCGGACGTCAAGTCGCCGGTATTGCACAGGTAGGTAAAGCGGTAACGCACCATGCAGTTACCGGCGGTGTTGTCCCCGTCTTCCTCGATCCAATCGATGTAGAAGCGTTGAATCCGATCCGCCTCAACAAACGCATCTTCTGCCAGCAGGACGGCATGGACCGCGACCTTGACCAGATCGGCAACCTGGTCCCAGGCCTCACCGGTGGTGGTGTTCTCCCGCGCCAGAATTTCAACTGACAGTTCAAACTGGTTGCGGTCCACAGAGGCGCTTTCGCGCTCGGTGGTTTCCAGATCAGGACGCAGCACGATGGCCGGGGTCATGCCTCGCGTCAGCGCTTCAGTACGGCTGCGAAACACACGATCCTCTGCCAACGTACCGGCAGCCGAAATCAGCGCCCTCGCCTTTTCGACGATGCGTTCTTGAATTGAAGGCATGGGATTTAAACCTTGGTGAGAGAGGCCAGACTGAAAGCGCCGTCATCAACCATGCGGCGATCGCGCACCCTGAAAGTGACGCCACCGACGGTGATCAACTTGGGATTGTCGATGCCAAGTCGTTCGGCCTCGGCAGTGATAACCAGGATCTCGTAGCTGGTGGATTGGCTGTTCAGCCCACCCATTCCAACGATCTCGTCGGGCATATCCCGGGCCGCCAGAAAGGATTGACCATCAATCACCCCTCCCACGTCGAAATCTTCCAAGAAGCCCGCGAGATCCTCATTAAGCACTGCTGCCCTCCTTGGCCTGGGCGCCTTTGCGAGGGCCGCTTTCCTGACCTGGCTGGGCGACGGTCTCCACCTTCACCTCCACCAATTGATGGCGAAAACATTCGGCAACGTCAGCCGGCAATTCAATCTGGCTACCGGGCTCGGTTACCTTGTTACCCGGACCGCGAAACGCTCCGGACACAACCGTGTAGGACTTATTCGCCATCACTGCCCCCAGCTGCTTTCTCGACCTTACTCACGCGTTGCGCCAACGCCTTGTCCGGTTCGCCAGGGATTACGATCACCTCCCCCGCCTTGAACTGAACGGCATCCAGAATGATGTAACGCCCCTTCTTGCCCTGGACTGGTTCCAAGCTGTGCGCACGCGCAGCGGCCTGGGCAGCGGTCAAGATCAACTCACCGCTGTACAGCGTAATGGGCTGATCAACGTGATACTTCGGCATATCGATGTCCTCGATGACGTGTAGGCCGGCTGGCTTACACCAGTTTGTTCAGGACGGCGTATTGCCAGCGACCGAAGCCAACGTTGCGCCAGGTGTCGACACCGTACTGGTGGGCATCGTTGTCGAACTCGTATTCCGAGCCCTCGGCCTTGGCCTTCATCACCACATCGGTTTCCTGCTGACGAATGAACGCTTTCAGGCGACCGTCAGTACGCAGGGTGACGAACTGGTCCTGCCAGGCATTGAGGCGGACGTTGCCCACCACGCGCACCACGACATTGTCCGGCATGACGATTTCGCTGATGCTGGTACCGCGGGGAACGCTCAACGCCGCTTGGGCAACGCTCAGCAAGTTGAACGGCACCATCACCAAAAATTCGCGAGCCAGTTCGTTGATCGGCTCGCCCTGATCGTCTTTGAGGCTGGTCAACTGGGTGACCGACTTGGCTACGGCCTGCTGGAACTCTTCGACGCTTGGGGCAGTCGGTGTGCCGTGCACCTTGGCCGGCAGGCTGGCAATGGTCGTGGTGATCTTGTTGGACTGGACACCGCTTTGGCCTTCCTGGTGGTCGGTGTCGAAGTAGTACTGCCCGTCGTAGCAGACCTGGCTCTCGCCGTTGAGCAGCAGCACCGACAACAGGCGGGCCCAGTGTGCGTTGGTACGGTCGGCCAGCTCGCCCAGACGAATGCGCAGTTGACCGGTTTTGTCGCGGCGCAGTTCTTTGACCAGGACTTCGATCGTCGCTTCAAAGTGCAGATTTTCGATTTCGAGCTCAGCACTGTTGAAACCCTTGGCATGACGCCCGCCGATCCATTCGCGCAGGGTTGGCACCATTCCGATCCATGGATAGGTTTCTTTGGCCTGGTCGGAGTCGAACAGGTTGGACACGGCATCGATCCAGGTATTGCCGACATTTTGTTCGAGCAGCTCGTAAAACGTACCGATCACGGCACGACTGGACAGTACTTCAGCACCCATGGGTGATTCTCCCGAAGAAGGATGAATAAAAAAAATGGAGTTGCGCGGGATGTTACGGAGCGACTGGAATGGCCTGTGCAGCGAACTTGACGATGCCAACGCCGCCACTGACGAAGCGGTGCACATGGCCGACGCGGCTATTGCCAGCCGCGGTCAGCACGAAGGTGCCGCTGTCACTGGCGTAGACAGCCTTGCCGATGTCCGTGATCGCCAGCGCAGCGACAGCGAGCTGAACCTTGCCGTGCTCACGGGTACGAACGCGGATCGCACCGGCGTCACCGATGCGGTTGTCAGCGCCGCGATCGGCAAAGCCGACAAACAGATCACCTGCGGCGAGCGGTCGAGCCAGGCCGCTGGCGGCAACAATGCCGACCGCTGAGCCTTCGAAGATTTGAGCGCCGCCGGCGACGGGCAAATCGTTGATATCCCCCGTCTCGTAAGCACGTGGGGTGTCGAGGGTAAGTGGCATAGGGTTCTCCAGGGCCAAGGGTTAGAGGATTACCAGGTACTTACTTTTTCAGGACCTTGATCAGGCCTTTTTCGGAAGCCCGGCGATAGCCGTGGTAGGCCTCGAAGGTTCCGAATTCAGCGCGCAATTCCTTGTCGCTATCCCACGTAGCTTTGGCGCGCTCTTCCAGCGGCGCATCCGGATCTTCCTGTGTAGCCACTGGAGCCGCTGGCGGTGTCGCTACGCCCGGTACGGGCTCGGCAGCACTGCCGCGAATATCGGCCAGTGCGGTTGCGCGCTTCGATTTCTCCGCACCGATCACCTGTGCGGCGGCTTCGGCACCGCTGGTTTTGCCATCGAACTTGAGGCTGGCAATCAGTTCTTCATGGCCCGGCAAGCTAGCCGCCTCGACAGCCTTGATGCGGTCACACTCAGCACGGGCACCGGCTGCGTGTGCGTCATGCTCCAGGCTGGCCAGCAGCTCGGCATGGTTCGCGGCCAGGTACTCGCGGGTGATGGCTGGCTTGTCGGTCGTTGGGGCCGGTGCGGTGCTGCTATTTGGCGTGGACATGGATCGATCTCCAGAAGAGCTGCCGTTGAATTCGGCAATAAGGTTTTCAAGGGTGGATTCACGGTCAGCCATGCCCAGTTCAACGGCATCAGAACCAATCCGCATATCGCCCTGGCCGAAGTCGGCCAGCACGGTTTCAACACTGAGGCCGCGATAGTTGGCCACGTCCTCGACAAAGATGTCGGTCAATCGATCGACGTGGGCCTGGGCCTGCGCACGGCCTGACTCGGTGCCGAAGTCCGGCCGTTTTTTGGGGCTCTGGCTGCTGACGATCTCGAAACTGCCGTCGTCGCCGTTTTTTTGCACCGTCAACACAGTGCCGATAGAACCAACGGCGCCGGTGCGGCTCATGACAATTTCATGGGCCGCCGCGGCCATCCAGTAACCGGCGCTGGCCGCGTTGCCGGAGACGTAGGCCACGACCCGCTTGGGCGAGGCGCGGATCATTTGGCCGAACTCCGCGATGCCGCTGGCGATGCCGCCGGGCGTGTCCATCACCAGGATGATGGTGTCGGTTCGCGGGTCATCCACCGCCGTGGTGAACTCCTTGGCCAGCACGTCCAACGAGGTCGCACCGGACAGCGCCGTAAAGAGGTTGGCGTAGCGGAACACCGGGCCGGTGACCGGCAACAACGCCACGTTGCCACGCTGTGTCACCGTTCGAGTGTTCTGCAAGGGCTTGCCCTGCCGAGCCTCCAAGGCTTCTGGCCCTTCATTCTCGCGGCGGGCGATGGCGGTAATGGTCTGCAGCATGTCCGGGGTGATGGCCCAGGGCTCGCGTGACACCAGGTCGAACGCCGTCACCCGGTGCACGGGAGGTGCATCGGTTGGGTTGTCGCTCATAGTTATGTCCGTTCAGGAATGTCGGGGTTTACGGCAGGCTCATTTTCCGGGCGTGCTGTAGGCGTTGCAGAAAGGCCATCGTCAAGGCGGCGCTTTACCTCCAACGCCCGCTGTTCGTGGTTTTCTTCCCAGTCGCTGCCGTCATAGAGCATCGATTCCTTCGCCAGCGTGCTGATGCCGATATCAATACGTTTTTCCGCGGCGTTGATGTCTTTCAGGGGGTCCACCGTACCTGGGCCATCTCCGACCCACAGCGACCCGCAATAGGCGTATCGCAACAACGGATGGTCGAAAAAGCCCGGCGCTTCGACATCACCTTGCGCAACGGCCTCTTCCAGCCAATGCTCGTACACCGGCTGGCAGAAGTTGTGCCCCAAGAAATCGCGACACCCCCGCACAAACTGCCAGGCCTCCATGACGGCGGCTCGGGCCGCCGTATAACTGGCAGTGAAGTGCTTGATTAGCACCTCATACGGCAGCTCCAGGGCCATACCGATCTGCCGCAACATCGCCAACACGAACGGGTCGAAGGCCAGGTTCGGCCGTCCCGGCGCGGCGGTTTCGATCGAGGCCCCATCGTCCAGCTCGGCCACGATGCCGCCGCTGAGCGAACCGTCCCACCCGCCAGACTCGCGACCAGCTGGACGATCACCACCCACCGGCGTATTGCCCGTGGCAGCCGAGGCCAAAGGGCTAAGCTGACCACCATTGCCTGGCTTGATGAACACCGCGAAGAACGCGGATACCACCGCCGCTTCCAGCTCGGCGTCGGTGTAGCGGTCGAGTTGTTTGAGTTTCTCGATCACCGGTGCCAGGTAAGGCACCCCGCGGGGCTGACCTACACGACGGCGCCGATACAGGTGCAGCAGCACCCGGCCGCCCCGCTCATTGAAGAACGGACGTTCATCCCACTTCCGCTCTTTCACACCCAGCGCACCCGGATGACTGCGCAGGATGTGCGCCTTGACCGGCGCCCCGTCCGCATCACGCTCTATACCTGCGGTGAGTGTCTCCGTGTCGGCCTTGCCGTCTGGATTGCAGACCCGATCGCCCTCAATCAGCTGGATGCACGCAGAGTAGTGATGGCCTGGTTGAACTTTGTGCGTCAGCAGCGGGAACACATCCCCGCTGCTCAGCACCGACCGCCAGGCCAGCTCCTGCAGGCCGTAGAAATTCTGCTCTCGAGTAATGTCGCAGCAGTTAGTTTCGGCCCACGACTTGAACAGCGATTCGGTATTGCGCTGCCAGCTTCGGGCCTGCTCTTCATCCCACCCGAGGATCTGGCGATTGACCACCGACTTGAGGGCCAGGCCGGTACCGACCGTTTTCGTCGTCACTGTGTTGATCGCGCCGCCGCCGATGGGGTTGTTGCGTTCCAGGTCACGACAGCGTTCGCGCAGCGTAGGCAAGTCAGGCAGCAGGTCCGCCGCGGCACTGCCCGCCGTAGGATTCCAGGCACTCAACGAGCGCTTGGCCTTGGAGGCGCCGGTGTAGCCGCCCAACGCGGTCATCGTCATGCGTGCATGCATCCGCTTGGCACCGCGCTCTGGACTGATCCAACTGATGGCTTTGTCCAGCAGCGTCGGTTCAGGTGCTTTCGGTGCGCGGCTCATAGCGGCGTGATCCCACGCAGTGTTATGCCCCTAGGCCGTCCACTGGCCAGCCGATCAACCTGGCCTTGCCAGTAGTCGATCATCCGCGTGATTTCAGCGGCATCGGCATATTCCAGCTGCCGGGTGCCGATGCGATAACTCTGTTTCTGGCTGACCTTGATGCTTGCGTCGAGCCACGCTTGCAGCTGGTTCTGCGCCTGTTCCAGTGTGATGGCCATGGGTCAATTCCTGCGTTGGGAGAGCACGCGCATGGCACTGCGGCGCCCAGAAATAACTCTCCCGCCAGTTGGCGGGAGTTCAGGTGGTTCAACAGGTGCGGCCGGCGCCGGCTGCTCCGCAGCTGCATCACGCTCAGGATCTGAATCGTGAGCCGGCTCAATCGCCGGGGGTGCATCGAAGAAAAGCGCCCCCTGCCGAATCTGGGCATCAAGCGCCGCCCAGTCGTGCTCTTGCAGCAGGTGCGTTTTCAGTGACCGGGCCGCGTGGAGGGCGTAGGTTTCGCAGTCGGTGGCTTCGTTCGGCTCACCGGCCTTTTTCTGCCACACCTTGCGGTAGTGATGGCGGCGGCTGGGGGCCTTCACTTCCGCCGTGATCTGCCGCCAGTAGTCCGGTCGAACAGTCTTGTAAAAGTGCATCCGACCCGCCCCGTCTCCGGTCAGCGGCAAACGACCTTCAATCCAGAGGTCCTTGGCTCTCGAGGTGCCGACGATGTAAGGGCGCAGGCCGTACTTCGACGCCTTCTGTTCTTTGTCGGTGTCCACACCCTGCCGAGGCGCGCTGAAGATCTCCCGGCGCTCATCATCACGGGTATTACCGCGCTCACTGGCACCCTTGATCGCCATCACGCCATTACGCTGGTGTTTGCGGCAAAACGCATACGCCGCGTCTTGGGTGACGGTACCGTCCGAGGTGTCGAGCGACACCGCGAGTACCTTCAACTTGGCACCGCAAGCATGAGTAATGGGAGCAAACAGCAGTTTCTCCAGGTCCAGCCACACCCCCTGATCGGGCAATACCACTTCACCGTAGATCTCGCCCCAATAGAGCAGCCAAGACTCCTCGCCCCTGCCCCATGCCCGCATCACAACCGCGAGGCGGTCATGCTGGACGTCCACGCCGGCAGTGACCACCAGGCCACCCATTGGCACGAATAGTTCGGGGTAGTCTTCCGCCCGTTCTGCCAGTTTGTCCGCCTCGGGCAGGTCGGATTTGTACTCATAGGCACGACCCTGTTTCTGGTTGACGAACTTGATCAGCAGCGACAGGTTGCCCATCGATGCCTGGTGCTCAGCGTTGAGCTTCTCGCGCACGATATCGGCCAAGCTGGTGCCGGGCAGGCAGGCGTACAGTTCGTTCAGTTCAATGAAGCCGGCACGCCCGGCAAAGGGTTTGGTCGGTACCCAACCGCAGTTCGGGTCACCTGCATCAATGGCGTTGAACACCGTGTTGCGGATGTTCTCCTTGCGCTGGTAGTCGTCCCAGATTTCCCCGCAGTGCGGGCAGGCATAGCCGGCGGTCGCCGGATCCGCACGCCCATAGATTTCATGGGGCAGGGCTTCCTCTTCGATGTCCAGCCACTTGATGTGGGCAAAGTCCAGCACATGAGCCTGGCCGCAGGTGTGGCAGATGATCGGCAACACCCGACAATCGGTCTGGGCCAAGCGCGCCTCGGTCTTGCTCGCACCCTTGATGGCCGGCGTACCACCCACCAGCATTTTCGAGCCGGGATATCGCTTGCCACGCTCCTCGAGCAGGGCGATCGCATCACCCTGCCCCTTCACATCGTCGCTGGTATCGTCGGGTTCCTCGACCACCGACAGGCCGACAGACGAAGTGGATTTAACGTTGCCGGGGGAGTTGGATGCCACCAGCTTGAGGAACCCACCCGGGAAGGTTTTATGGTCCCAGCGGTTGCCGGAGGTGCGGCTGACGTCAACCGGCATCAGCTTCGCCACTTCCGTGTTCGCCGTGACACCGAACTTGAGCTTTTCGTCGTGGAAGTTCTTGCCGTCCTTTTCCTTGGCAAACAGGATCATGATCGGGCGCGGTAGGTTATGAATGAACTTGAACAGGTAGCCGATCAGGAACCACGTCCAGCCGATCTGAGCTGCCTTCATCAGGTCAACTTCGCTGACCCGCGGATCATCCAGCGCGGCGGCAACGCCGAGAAAGTATGGCGTGTACTGGAAGTCGTAGAGCCCGTGCAACACGCCGCTCTCTGAGGGCAGGTAAAACTCGGTGCTCAGGTAATGCGCGGTCGGAATGTCACGCGGCGGGTTGAACTTCCCCGCTGCTGCCGACAAGCTCCGCGCCAAGTTTTCGCGCGTAGCCTGCAATTCGCTCGGTTGTAGGTCCAGCAACTTTGGCCACCACTGTTCGATCTACCGTGAGTTTCTGCACGTTCTCGATTTCCTGAATGATTCGTTCAAGGCCGCCCAGGTATTCCCGGTTTGCGAAGCTGGCCCAGTCGGACAACACCCGCTCAGCATCACTGGCGGGGATCAATGAACGCAGTTTTTCGTGATACGCCAACCGCCCGTTCGCCGACTTCTGCTGTAGGTCATCGATCCGCGCTCTGTTGAGCTGCTCAAGCTGACTGCCCCCGCGCCCAGCGGCTTTTCCACGCAGGTCGCGGATGTAGGCGATGCGGATTTCGTCGAGGCTCGCCGCCTGCCAGTCCAGGTCCAAACCCTTGAGCACATCGCGGGCATTTCGCTCGCTCATGTCCAAGTGTTCGGCGATTTCACGTTGCGTTGGCATGGTCTGGTCCTGTGGCTGACATGGAAGCGGAACCCCCTATGTCGGGTTGAATCTGTGAAAAAGTCGGGGTTCGAATTACCCCAATCTCTCAAGTCGCCGGAAGGACCCATTGAAAAAGGGGATGAGGCCTCGGTCCGAGCTTGAACCGCCCCAGACCCAGGCGGAAACGCCGAAGAATCGACGAAGGCCTCAGTCACGAGCCATCTCACGCGCCAAGGCGCGTCGGAACAGCGGCTCGAACTCGGCAGCGGCGACGCGGTTGGCCACGCCGTAGAAGTCGAAGCGACGACGATAGGTCGGGCGCTTGACGAAGATCAGGATGGGGCGCGCACCGTTGCCGACACGCTGCCAAATGCCCAACGGTCCGGTGCCATTACCTGGGCGACCCGCGAAGTAGTCAGGGGCATTGCGATTGCGGCGTTTACTGCGAGCCGTGCGGTTGGCCATGAAGCCTGATACACGCTCGGCAGCGCCCAGCGCTGACAGTATCTGGACGATCTGGCCCCGGCTGATGTTGCCGTTGCCATCCATTCGAGCCCGTCGACCTGGTACCGCGTACATGTCGGCAGGCATCAGGCCATAGTGGATCAGTGCCTTTTCGAACCGCTTGTACGGACGATTACCGCCATCCATATGCACCGGCAAATACTTCGAAGCCGCAACGCCCGAGCTGGCTTCATCCTTGACCCACACGCGGGCGAACAACCGGGTGGCTGTCGCACTTCGCTTGTAGATCGAGTTCAAGGTCCATCGCGTTGGACGATCAAACACACGGGCAATCTCGGCTTTCTCCGCGATCTGCACCCGCTCAGCAGTGAAGGTCAACGCCTTGGCCGCGGCAATTGGCACCTTGTTGCGGCTGAGTCCTCGCATGCTCTTCACGATCTTGTCGATGTTGTCGCGCATCTCCAGGCGCATCATTGCCCTGGTTCGCCGCCAGTCGCCGATGACTCGCTGACGCCCAGGCGCTTGGCGGCCCATCGCTCGTACAGCCCGATGGCGACATCAGCACCGGCCATGGCCGTCAGGCAACCCAAGGAGCCGGCTGTCCATATGGTCAAACCAGCGCCGATCATCAGCATCATTGCCGACACGCCGCAGACGATGCAGGCACCAGACCGCAAAGCTAAGCGACGCAGCAAAGCCCATCCTCGCGCACCGTCTTTATCGGCCCGCCACATCTCACCCGAAACGCCGCCGACCAGTGCCAGGACGATCACCAACCAGATCGGCATTTCCGCTAGCGCCTGCTGTTCATTCGTCATGTTCTGTCCTTATTGGTTGCGCCGTAAACCGAAAAAGAAAACCCCGCCGAAGCGGGGTTAGGTGACCGGCTTAGGGAGGGCCGGGTGAAGCTGCACAGCACGTGCGAGGTCAGCGCCAAGGCGCAAATTTCATATCGTGGTGACTTTTTACCCCCTGAGTACGGAACCGAAAAGGGGGCGTTTTCGGTTATCCGGCTCGACGCAACTTTGACGCAACTTTGAGCAGACTTTGAGGCAAAACGCCCCGACCAGCGGTAAGCCACTTCCGGGCATCGGCACGCTCGGTCAACACTTCCAACAGCCGCTCATGCAGCCGGTGCACCTGGTCGTAGTAAGTCTGTTTCGCACTCGACTCCATCCCCAGCAGATGCAACTGCATCAGCCAGGTCGGCGCCGGATCATCGCCATAACGCAAGGCTGCCAACCGCTGCAACCGCTCACCGCGCTCATCCTGCCGAGCGATCTCCGACAACGCGGCGGTGATCTCTTGAGCTACACCATCAGGGCCAGCTCCAGCACCGAGGATGATCCGCGAGCCAGGCGTGCCGCGAGGTGCGCATCCACCCCACTCCATTATCGTTGCCATCGGGCTGCCCATGCCGCCGCTTTCGCCATTGAGCCGGCATTGTTCGCCCCAGTGCTTCAGCAGTACGTCCATTTCCTCAATCATCGCCCTTCCCCCCGAAAAACCGAACCCAACACAGAAAACCCGCAACCCGACACAAACCCAACACAAATAAATCCTTTTAGAATCAATACCTTTATTAGCTTTGAGTTGAGTGTGTTGGGTTTGTTGGGTTGATTGTTCCTCGCATAAGAAAAAAAACTTGGCCTTATTTTCAGTGCAATTAACGTCACGTATGCGCGTGCGCGACGACAAACCCAACACACCCAGCACAACAGCCGGAAAGCCGCATAAATAAAGGCCTGAAATTGTGTGAGGTACCAAAAACCAACCCGACACACACCCGACACACCCAACACACTTTTAGGCGTACTCATGCTGCAGCCGCCTTGACGTGTTCCCAGTTGTCCACGTTCCAGCCGGCCAACTTCGCCTGGGCACGCCAGTTGGTGACCGTCTTGCCCAGATCGGCCGCCTTCAGTGATGGGGGCTGGGAAGCCCCGGGGTCGTTCGGAAAGAAAAACGCACCGAACCGCCTGTTGCTGCCTTCGGTCCAAGGGATAGATCGGGTCTTGTCCACTTCCGAGCCGATGAACAGCGAGAACTTCGTCTGGCTCATCACGTGCTCTTTGTTACGGTGACACCATTCAAGGAACAGCGAATAAAGGTCGGTCGAAAGGCACACGCCCCACAGATCGCGCCCCAGCTCGCCGTACTTCCAAAGGTTGAGGAATGTCTGCCAGCCGGCCCGACTCAACGCCACCAGGCGTTCACGCGCCGCCGTACTCGGTGGCCGAGTGCGCTGGTCAAAATCACCGAGGTCAACCGACAACAACCAGCCATACAGAGCCGCGACCCCGCCGTTTTTCAGCTCCTGACCGATAGCCTTCTGGCGATCTTCCGGCAGGGTAAGCTCGGGCCACATCACCAGCATTCGCCGGTCACTTTCGCTGATGGGCCACGGCATGATCTCGTTGCTCAGGAAAACCGCGTTCATATGGTTGGCTTCTTCCCAGCCATTGATGAACTTCGATTCCATACGCACCGTCTTGCCGGTGATCAGATGTTTGATCTTGCCCACCTGGTTGTATCGTTGATCGCGGCTGACGACCTCTTCAAACACCGACCAGAGCTTCCGGCTTTGCCAGGCGTTGAAGTTACTTTCCAGCTGGGTCTGTCCAACGGTGGCCGCGTACTGACCGTAAAGCATGCCCATCGCATCGGCGAACAGCAGGCTCTTACCGGAGCCCTCCATGATCGAGTGCATCAGTACAGCCGTGTCCATCTTGGCCCCGAGGTGTTGCAGCGGGTACGCCATCCACCGCGTCAACCACCGAGCGGCGTCCTGATCATGGTTACAAAGGAACGAAATCAGCCAGCGCAGGTTTTCGCACGCGGCTTCATCATTGATCGGTTCAAGCGGCAGGCCATCGAAGGTGTTGATGTAGACGCTCGGGTCCTTGGTCATCGTCGGGTCAAAGACAATGTGGTCGACATCTACCACCCGCCGCTCGCTACTGTTCAACCACAACGGGTACGTGTCGCCCAAGGCCATTTTCACGGCGCCTTCGGCAACGCGGCGTTTCTTCTCTCGATCCCAAACGTCCTTCGTGCCATCGATGTACACGTAACGCTCGGTCGGCGGCATACCGAACGCCCCGCCCTTCTTGCCCGCCATCCGCCGCGACTGCTCGATGTCGCGCACGTGGTCGTCCGAAATCAGCTTTCGGCGCTCGGTGTCTTCTATCCACTGTTTTGCCAATGGCTTACCGACACGCGCTTCAAACGCAGACTTTTTCATGACCCGCGACTGGTCGAAGTCCCACACATGAGTGGTTCCTTCCACTAACGCAAACCGCCGAAGGATATGGTCAAGCGTCAGCACCTCCCCCGCGCCCCCGTCAGAAGCCAGAGCGGCCTCACTGTTGCCGTCCGCCGCACAGCTCGGCTCGCTCGAGTCACCAGATGGGGCTGGGGGAAGATCACGAGGATCCGGTCGCGACGAATGCTGCATACCCAGCAAGCGCGCAGCATCCTTGACCGCCCGCGCCTGATCGCCGCCATGCTGCAGTAAACAGAACACCTCGAACGCATCGTTCTGATGACCGTTCGCGAGCGGATCGGCGCCATGGTGCGAATACACCTTGCCGTCACTGATTGTCACACCCGGCAACCCGGTGCTGCTGTGTGGATACAGCCACTTACTGCCGCGCTTGATGTAATCATGCGATCGCAACAGTTCTTCAACGTCGTGGCTGCGATTGAACTCATCGATAACCGAGGGTTTGCCCGCCGATGGCGGTGCCCGCTTGATGACCTTAGCCACCGGTTTTTTCGGCTTGAGCGCCCACGGGCAGGCTGCTTCACCATCGCGTTTAAAAATGTCCCAGTTTTGCCAGATGGCCAACAGCTCAGTGGTCAGCGTGGGCAAACCATCTGTGGCATTCGGCGGCGTACGCCAGGTGTACGGCTTGCCAGTGCCCGGATGGATCGACGGAGGGAACACGTCCTGCACCAGGCCAGCACGCAGTTCGAACACAGTGAAGCGCTTGTAATCCTCGGCTTCTGCCTGTGCTGCCGCTTCACCCGCTGCATCGCCCAACTCTCTCGCCGCCTTTGCTTTCGCTCCCAGCGCCTTGAAAATCGAACCGTCCGGGTCATTTTGATTCGGCCACGAAAGCGAATGCCGGGTCAGCTCGATACCGTCCGGCAACTTGAACAGCAAGCGGAACCGCAGCGGGTTTCCGACAATCGTCGGATACACCACGGCCATTGCATCCAGATCGAGGCCCAGCAACTCGAACAACACGTGCCGCGTCCACTGCACATCATCAACGTCCAACGAGCAGACACGACTCGGCCCGAGCACGACGCCCAGGTTATGGTTAGGGTTTCTTTTCCAGAACGCTTCGGCGGCTACCGGATCGGTGATGTACCCGCCCGGCTTGTTCCAGCCCTTCCCCTTCGGACCTTTCTCACCAGGCTCAATAGGGACCAGCGCCCAGCCAAACGTGTCGATGTAGAACTGGGCCCAATCAGAAGTTGGCAATCCATTGTCGTGATCGCTCATCTGCGCCGCTCCCGCAACCCCTGGCAACTGACGCAGGTTTCGCAACCCTCGATCGTCTGCTGTCGAAGCAACGGGATAGGTTCGTCGCAGTCCTCACAGAACTGCGCGCTAACGCGATTGGTCGGAGCGCGGCGGTTGAGATGGATGGCTACGTCGAGCAGGTATTGCGCCTGGTCGTTGGCGCGATCGATATCATCCATTCAGGCGATCCTCCATCGCTTGCCGAGCACCGGCCATGATGCCCAACACCTTGCGAATCACATCAGCGCCGTGCTTTTCCAGCAACGCTACTTCATGTGGCTCCCAGATGTTGTCAGCCGCCCCCTCATGCATGCTCGAAACGAAAACACCTGTTTCATGCAGCAGACGACTCACTGCGAGTAGCGCCTGTTTGGTAGGTGCCGCCGGTTCGGGCTTGTACCAGACCATCCCAGCAGGACGCATTAAGGCATCAAGCAGCAGTGGGTTGGCGGTCAGCCTGATGACCTCTTCAAGCTCATCAGGATCCAGCCAGCGGCGTTCTTCGTCGTGCTTGAGTTTTTTCTGGAGGGTGTCGTAGTCGATGACCATGTCCAACGCCAGCGCGGTCACACCGCCCCGATAATCATGCCCCGCCCGATATAGCGCTTTACGCAGCGAAAGAACCGGCCCATTGGCCGGCAACTGATTTGAGCTACTCATAACCGTAAATTCCCCATTTACGGCCTAGCCATAAGAAAGAGCACGCCCTATCCTAAGACCACGACCGATGTGCATGTGCTGTGTATCGTCGTAGCCGGGCTGGGGGATTCTTTGGTGAGAGGCCCCAACCCGGCACCCTTTATGCGGCCTGAGAGCCGCGCAGATAAGCCCAATCAATATCGGGGCGAAGCTGTTCGCAGGTGACCTTCCCCTGCGTTTCACGCTCGATGGAAACGGCCAAGCCGCCACTAGCACGACGGTTGCCATATGCGATCTGCTTGAGCTGACCCGCAGTCGTATCACATCGCGACGCCAGAGCAGCCAACGCTGTTTTGTCAAGAGTCTTTATGTATGCATGCAAGCTCATGTGCACCTCCGTTTCGCAAAAAGATAGCAGCCGCTAACGTCATTAACAATAGCTGATTGCAATTTACAAAATGCTAAACGGTTCTAAGATGCCTAAATGAATATCAGCCAGCTCCGCGTTGAAGCCCTCAGGGCCCTGATCGGCGACCTCAAAACCAAAGAGTTTGCCGACCGGTACAATCTAGATCCGTCATACCTTTCCCAATTGCTGAATGGCCATAGGCCATTGGGTGATAAGGCCGCAAAGAATCTTGAAGATAAGATCGGCCTTACTGGCGGAACACTGTTGATGCCCGCGCGCTCAGCCCAGGACGGCTTGGCGCTTGGCATTGATCAGGCACCAAGTCTTATAAACCCTTTCCGGCGGGCTCCCATTCAAGGAGTAGCCCAATTGAAACAAGACGGATTTTGGGATGAGCTGGCACCAGCAACTGGCTGGGTTGATGTACCCACTTCAGATCCGGCTGTTTACTCGCTGCGCATCAAAGGGGATGCGTTAGCTCCAGCTATACGCAATGGCTGGGTGGTTTGGTGCGAGCCAAAGCATGATTTGGTTCCAGGGGAATACGTCGTTATCTACTGCACCAACGGGCAGTGCATGATCAAGGAATTGCTCTACGCAAACGTCGATGAAGTAAGCCTCATGTCCGTTAATGACGGGTATGGTAGGTTGAATATTCCGCGAAGCGACATAGTAAAAATTCACTATGTCGGCGGGATTGTTCCCCCTAGCCAGGTGACTGAATGACGGGAAGTAATCGGATTACCGAACACACAAAGGAGCTACGCTAGATGAACGACAAGCCTAAACAGCCACCACGTCCGACTCCTCCAACCCAGCCAAAACCGAGCCGGGATAGCTTCAACGATGGCAAAAGCCGCGAGAAAGGTAGCGGCCCAAATACGATCTCCGAAAGTCGCCCTGTGCCGCCTCCACCTCGCCGAGATCCTTGAAATGACTGACACCGACAAAGCAGCTACAGAATTGTACGAACTAGCGTTCTATGTTCAACGCTGCATTCGTTATCACATGCGCAGAACCGCTTTCTTTATGCGCTGGGGACGATTCACTGCCTTTGTCGGTGTTATTTCTGGATCAGCCACCGTCACATCATTGCTGACACACGCCCCAACATTTGTTGTAACAACATCAGCATTGCTAGTCACCCTCGCATCCGCAACCGACCTGGTTGTAGGAACAGGTCAAAGGGCATGGCTTCACAATGACTTGCGAAAACGCTATCTAGACATTGAGGCCGAAATGCTGGGGTGCGCGCGCCCTATTCCTGATGATGTGATGCGTCAACTCAATAGCCGCATTCGACGCATCGAAGCTGACGAACCACCGACACTGCCAGCGCTAGAACTTTTAGCAAGGGATGACGTCATCAGATCCTTGTACCCCAAAGAACAAGCGGCTGCTTACTTATGCAAACTCTCATGGTTCAAACGCACCACAGCGCATTGGTTTGACTGGGATACATCCAAAGCCTGAGTCCAACGTATCCATCAAAAAAACCGCATTTGCGGTTTTTTTTTGGCCCAGAAGAAAATAAGTTAGCGGCAGCTATTGTAAATACAATTAGCCATTGCTAACTTTGTTTCGTACACCTCTCACCAAGAGTACGAGACATGCAAAACACACAGCACAGTCAAACCCGCTGCCCGGTGTACCTGCACCCCGCAGCATGCACTAGCCCCCAGGTGGTTGACGCCATCCAGAAACGCACCGGTCTACTGGTGATCATCACCCCGGGTTGCCGCCTGGCGCCTGCAAAATCGGACGTATCCGGCGATGAGCCAAGCCCGTTCAGGGGGGATGCAGCATGAACAAGTTCTCCATCCCTCTCGCGAGACAGGAACTCCTGCACCACATGCTCCAAGTTGGTGGCGATGCTGTGTGCGGCCTGAGCCGGCCTCTACAAACGATTCAGGCAGAGCTGTCTGTCGAGTTCACGCCCACCCTCACAGTCGTTCATGTGGAGGTGTCCGGTCGCCAAGACACCATCAAGCTGCGGCGCAATGACAGGGCCAATCACCTGCATCTGCGCGACTTCATCCAAGAACTCGCCAATACACCAGTTCCGGCCTGAGGACAGCACCATGAACCGCACCCTGGATGAAACCGCCGCATTGCTCGGACTCAAAACCCGTGCCTTCCGCACCAGGCTGCGGGAACTGGGCATCTTGAACAGCAGTGGCGACCTTGCCAGCCAGCACCGCGACCGCGGTTATCTGTTCTCGGACCCGCGCAGCACCTTGATCCCGTCGATCAACAAATACCGTCACTACTCCGTGGTGATGGTGAAGGAAGAAGGTGTGGATTGGCTGGCCAAGAAGCTGGGAATCACCATCACGAAAAAGGACGCCGCCGCATGAAAACCAATTACTTCAATGCATACACCCAAGCCCTCGGCGCCCTGCGACTGATCCCCATTTACTTGGACAGCCCCGGCGTGGTCAGCCGCGCCACACTGATCGGCGCCGCAAGCGAAGCCATTGACCTGCTGGGCAACATCCCTTGCCGCACGCTGGAACTCGCCGAGGTCTTCCGCTGCGTCAACGACGTGATCCACGAAGGTCAGATCGCCTACGTCACCCCGACCAACTCGCCCGAATATCCCTTCGGCGCCGTTGTTGCTGATGCAAAGGGCCACGTCTGCGCCGCCGGCATGGGCAAAAGCAAAGAGGGGCTGGCCGAATTGATCCGCCTGAAGCTGGGGCCCCGCTCGGAGGGGTTCGGGGAGGATGCAGCGTGAGCAACACCCTCGACCAACTGCGCCGTCAGTTCACCACGCCATGCCCATCCCTGACGGCGGTACGTGAGCACTACTTCACCCACATCCGCACCGACCGTTACCTGCTGAGCGAAATCAAGGCAGGCCGCATCCAGTTGGTCGTGACGCGCCTGCACAACTCGGCTCGCGCCAAACCGGTGGTGTACCTGCACAACCTGGCCGCTTACCTCGACGCCCAAGCAGCGAAGCAAGCGGCCTGATTCAACGGTGCCCCCTGCCGCCCAGGGGCAATCAACCCGCACTAAATGAGGCACAGCACATGAGCAAAGCACGTCCCTTCATCGACACGCTACGGGACATCGAGGCCGGCGGTCTGCTCGATGAACTCAGCGAAACCCAACACAGCCTGGTCGATGCCATTCGCATGACCGGCAAGGGCGGAGAACTGACCATCAAGCTTACCTACAAGCCTGACGGCAGCGGCCAGATGACCATCAAGGCCGACGTCAAAGCGAAAGAACCAATCCTGTCTCGCGGCACCTCGCTTTTCTTCCTGACGCCAGAGGGCAACCTCACCCGCCGTGACCCACGGCAACAGGACTTGCCGCTTCGCACCGTCAACGAAGATCAGGCGCCGGACAAGTTGCGTCACGTCAGTCAGTAACTCCTGATCCGTAAACCTCTCACCACAGCATCACCCAATGGAGCACATCCAATGCAACAAGCAATTCAACAACTGGTTACCTTCGCCCAAGCACTCGGCAAGCCGATTGATCACCCAGGGCTGGCAACGCCAATCGCACTGCTACCCGATAGCGTGAGCGTCCGCGATCTTGAACACCTGCTGCCGAACCCCACCCGCACCCGTCAAAAGCTCACCGTGCTGGACGCAGAGTCCTTCATTAACTACGTAAACCGATTCGCCGATGACGCTACCGCCGTGTTTTGCAACGGACCAGAAGGCCGCACTTTCTCCGCGATCATCGACTATCACCAGCCGACTAGCCCAGCCTGGCGCGACCACATCGCCACCTACCGCTGCCCAACCACCATCGAGTGGGGCCGCTGGAAAGAGACCGACCGCAAGCGCATGGATCAGGCCACGTTCGCCGAATTCATCGAAGAAAACGTCAAGGACATCACCCAGCGTGAGAACGAAGCGAACGACCCAAGTGCTGCCGACATGCTGGAAATTAGCCGGACACTGGAAGCCAAGAAAAACATCACCTTCCGACAAGGCACACGCCTCGACAACGGCCAGGTTCAGCTGACCTACAACGAAGAAATCGACGGGCGTGCCGGCGAAGCGGGTCAGTTGCGTATCCCTGAACAATTCTTCATTGCTGTGAAACCGTTCCTTGGTGGTGACGCTTTCTGCGTCCCTGCTCGCTTCCGCTACCGCATTCTGGAAGGTCGCCTGCAAATGTGGTTCGAACTAGTGCGCCCCGACAAGGTACTTGAAGAGGCCTACAACGCTGTCCGCCAGAAGATCCAGAGCGCAATCGGCGAAGTACCTCTGTACGAAGCCACCCTGTAACTAAACCCCAAGCAACACCCCGCCGTCGGCCTCTCACCAAGAATCCCGGCAGCGGGCTACTGAGGAGCACAGCACATGCAAACTGAAACCTACGTGACCACACACCACACCGCAGCAATCAGCCCTATCGGGGGGCAGCCCTTGGAATTTCTCAGAGAAACCCTCACCGACGAAGAGCTGGCCACCATCACCGGCTATAAGATCCCATCCTGTCAGCGCCAGTGGCTGACGAGCAATCACTGGGAGTTCGTGCTGACCGGCGCACAGCGCCCGGTGGTTGGCCGTGTCTACGCCCGGCTAAAGCTGGCCGGGGTCAAACCCACGGCAAACAACGCCGTAGCCGAGACCTGGACTCTCGACCTTTCGCGTGTGGGCTGACGATGCGCCAGAAAAAAACAGCCAACCGCGACCTGCCGCCACGGATGATCCGGCGTACCCGCAAAAGAAAAGGCGGCACCGTATGGACTGGCTATTACTACAACGGCAGGGACGCCGATGGTAACCGTGTCGAGATCCCGCTCGGCGGCGACCTCGACGAAGCCAAGATCGAATGGGCACGACTCGACCGCAAAGCGACACCCAAACCGGCCCACCTGATGGGCCGGCTTTTTGACGACTATGAGTCGAAGGTGATTCCGACCCTCAAACCAGGCACTCAAAACGATTACCAAAAGGGGCTTAAGCAACTTCGGAACGCATTCGAATCGGCGCCGATCGACGCGATCACACCACAGGTGATCGCGCAGTATCGTGACGCACGTACAGCAAAGGTGCGCGCCAACCGGGAGATCGCCCTACTCTCAACCATGTTCACCTTTGCCCGCGAATGGGGCCTGACCGACAAGGCCAACCCCTGCTTCGGCCTGCGCCGGAACAAGGAGACGCCTCGGGACTACTACGCTGGCGATATCGTCTGGAACGCTGTATACGAACAAGCTCCGCAAGAACTCAAAGACGCGATGGATTTGGCATATCTGACAGGCCAACGCCCGGCGGACGTTCTCAAGGTATCAGCCACCGATATCAACAATGGATTTCTGATGGTCGGTCAGGGTAAGACGGAAAAACGCCTGCGGATTCGCCTGTACGACGGCGACACGGAGACCGACCTTTGCATATTCATCAACGGTCTACTCGATCGCCGAACACAGGCTGGCACCAGGACCTCGATCTTGATCACCAACCAGGTTGGCCTGCGCATGAGCTACAACATGTTGCGCAATCGCTGGGACGAAGCCCGAGATAAGGCAGCCACCAAAGCAGCGGCCGAGGGTGACACAGAGTTGGCCGTCACAATCCGAAAGTTTCAGTTCAGGGACATCCGACCGAAGGCCGGCAGCGAAATCGAGGACATCAAGGACGCAAGCCGCTTGCTTGGGCATTCAACAGAAGAGATGACGAAAAAAGTTTATCGCCGTGTTGGGGAAATAGTAAAACCTACAAAATAGGAAGTTTCGGAAGTCCTGCTACAAATAAAACAATCCGCCCCTTTAACACGCCCCAAGGTTAGACCCTTACACAACTAACCAGCGACCCAGACTATTGCGGCTCATGAAGCTTGAACCCTAGATAATAAAGCCCCCAAAAAGTCGCCGCTAACATTTGCATCAACAACGTATAGTAAATAAATGTCATTCCCAAAACCAAAATTTTGCTACCAACCCCACCCCAAAACTCGACACCGGCGAGTGCAGATCCGTACGAGAGAAACAGAACCGAATACAATACCAATGCAATACTTTCGCAAGTCAAGAAAGCAAACAGCATAGCCAGAAACCTACGCCGCGTAAGTTTCACCAGTACATTTTCTCCGCGGGTGATTAATTTAACAGTTGGCGTAGGCTCAGGTAGTACGTTATCTATATCGTTGCGACCAAAAGTAGCTATTGCTGCGAGTGCAGCTATGTAAAACCCAGGGAGACTTGAGAAAAAACTAAGCAGCATACTGACAGGGCCAGATGACCTGTAAATATCTGCAACCCAGCCTTCACCAATAGAAAAACCAGTGCAAACCAGAGCAATAACAACTGGAAAAAACCAATCTACCTTCCACTTCTGCGGATGCCGTATTGCTAAATAAGAAAGAGGCTGTAACATTTGATTCAACATTTCATGTCACTCCAAGCTTTTCAAAACTTCCTTCACTATAGCATGATTAACTTGCTCAATACTCGCGGAGCTAACATTATTGACCGAAGAAATATAATAACGCTTCAGATATCGACCATCCGTTGCAAGCTGGCCAGTATCGACAGAAAGTAATGCACTATTAGGTGAACCCGAACCGTCCTTGAAACTGACTCGCATCTCAGCTACCCCATCAGCTTTAGCGTTTCTAAGCACATCCGTTACTGTTTTTACAGCATCCCCGATCAAATTCTTTTCAAGCTCCAGTTTAATCACTCTATGCTTTTCTTTTACGAAACCCGCGTCATCCCATTTTCCGCCAACAGTTTTGTAGCTGATGAGTTCAATCCCACCTAAAGCACCACTTTGCAAATCAGTTTTGAAGGTTTCTGAAATATGACCATGCAGCTCAACTTCGTGATTGAGGTGCACAATATTCTGCTGGCCTTTCTTATCGCAGGAGCCATCGATATTTGGAATTTTGAAAAGGAGTGGCTTTTGTTTTTTGCAGTGCCGAATAACATGTGCGAAATAGCTTGTGATCGCACTACTACCAAGTCCAGCGCCGTAGGAAGCTTCAATAATACAGAAATAAAAATCGCTGCCCTTTACCGGCTTAAGATTCAGAATCAAATGTGCAGAATACTCAGAGCCTTGACCCGGAAGTTTCTCATTGACGGTCCGCTCTTTTGATTCTGGATTACTATATACGGAGTCCGGCGCGCTTGGATCACAACGATTAATGAGAAGCACCCAATGCCCATCAACTGTATCAGTATGAGCTATATAGTATTTGTCAGCCTTGTCACTCTGACCTTTGCTTAAAAAATTATCGCCACCATCTATAAGAGACTCAACCAACTCCTTTATTTCGAGCATTGATTTTGGCTGGGCTGGAAAATCAGCGGTATTACCCTCTGCCCTAGAGCGGCCGCGGGCATACAACTTCATATCAAAAAATGTTGCAACTCTCCTGGACATACCATCTCTCATCTAACAGTAAAACCGCACACAATTTCGTGCCACACGAAATTTCGCTTTGAATTCAAGCACTCGAAAATTTAAATCGCATGTAAGAAGCGCAACGCTAAACCACTAACGAAAGAGGCTCTGATCGGGCTTCTATATATATGAAAGTCATGTAAAACTTTAAGGAGGAAACTACGATGCATTAAGACTAAAACGTAGTCCTTAAGACATTTTCCCTTCACCAGAAATCCTTTCATTGGATCCTCGAATCCATCCGACGGTGGCCTGATAATGGCACCCTTTGTAGGGTTCAGCAACCTAACGCACGCGAGGATTGCTGGTCCGGGCAATCACCTATGAGCCACCCATTGAAGCTGCGCGCCAAGCTCAGTTGCGGAACACCTCCAAAAAATTGCGGAACACTTGGCTTTTTCGCAGGCAATAAAAAACCCCGTAGATCATTGATCTACGGGGTTTTTAATAGTGGAGGCCGAAGTCGGAATCGAACCGGCGTAGGTGGATTTGCAATCCACTGCATAACCATTTTGCTATTCGGCCTCAAACATCTGATGTTCAGTAGCACAACATCAAACGTGTAAACTCGTATCTGGAAACAAGATTCTAATCTAGCTTCCAACCCTTTGAAATCTAAGGGGTTTTCGTGTTCCTGAATCAGGAATGGACGCAATTCTGGACTGGTTCGAAAGGCATGTCAAGAACTGGAAGAAAATAATTCCAGATGCGCTAACGCCACTACCCGGTTGCTTTCGAGACTAACACTTCAGCGCCACAGAAAGCGCTACCCACCGCAAGATGCGCGCTGCAACCGCTGCCGATACTCACTGGGCGTCTCGTGCATTTCATGGCGAAAGTGCCGATTGAAATTCGATAAATTGGCATACCCCACTTCAAAACAGATATCGGCAACGCTGAAACTGCTTTGCGCCAGCAAACGGCAGGCGCGCTGGACTCGTAGTTTGCGAGTCAGGTCGACGAAGGTATGGCCGGTGGCGCGCTTGAAGAATTTGGAGAAGGCCGGCTCGTTCATGTCCAGGCGCTGGGCGATGACCGACATCCGCAACTCATCGGCGAGGTCGTTCAGGATGTAGTCGAAGACAATGCTCATGCGCTGAGCCGTCAATGCGTCGAGCATGGGCGCATATTGCAGGCTGGCAAGCGTTTGTCTCTCGTTGTCGGGGGCCGATGCCAGCAGTTGCAGCAACGACAGGAACAGGCACAGTCGCTGCAAGCCGTGGCACTGGCCGATCTCTTCCAGCAGTCGAGCTGCTTTCTTGCGGGTGTTGCCATGAAATTCGATGCCCTGCGCCGCCTGGCGAAACAGGCTTTGCAACTCGCTGAGCTCCGGGACCTTGTCACGCAGTTGCATCAGCATCTGACCATCGAATTGCAACACCACGTCACGGCCGGTAATTACCTCTCCTTTGCCCAGATCACTGATCCAGTCATGAGGCAGGCCGGGCCCGATCAGGGCGACATGACCGGCCTCGAACACGCCAATGTAGTCACCGGCCAACAGCCGACCGCTACCTTCGCGGATCAGGTGGATCTCGAATTCCGGATGATGGTTCCAGCGCGCTAGGTCGAAGGGATAGTCGTGCTCGTACCAACGAAAGCTGTGCTGGGGCTCGTTGAGGATGACTTCAAGCGCTGGCGGCTTGTCTGCGGTTGCGTGATGGTTCATCACCCTGGCGACTCCGTTTTTGTTGGTTTTATCAAGGTACCGCGAAGCCTGGGACGCGGTCGAAGTCTCGGGACGCTGACATGAGACTCGCACTAACGACGCCCGGTGCCTAGCGTGCTACATGGCGACCACTGATACTTTTTTTCCACGGTCAAAAAAGTATCAGCGACGCGTATGCCATTCATTTGTTCGCTGCTTGGGTAGCTGCAATTCTGTGGTCATCCCGGTGCGGCTATGACCCGCACTGTGGCCTACAACAACAATAAAAGCTTCTGCCGCCCAAGGCGCAGAGCGGAGATCACGATGAAGATCATTCCAAGCGCGCTTTTTCTATCCGCCGGCCTGTGCTCTGCCCTGCTCTGCCAGGCTGCTGAAACGGTGACCATCGCGACCGTGAACAACAGCGACATGATCCGCATGCAGCGGTTGTCCAAAACATTCGAACAGCTGCACCCTGACGTAAAGCTGAACTGGGTGGTGCTCGAAGAGAACGTGTTGCGTCAGCGCCTGACCACCGACATTGCCACTCAGGGCGGCCAGTTCGACGTGCTCACCATCGGCACTTACGAAACACCCTTGTGGGGCGCCAAGCATTGGCTGGAGCCGATAAAGGACCTGCCCGCCAGCTATGACCTAGAAGATATTTTCCCTGCGGTTCGCCAAGGGTTATCGGTCAACGACACGCTCTATGCCCTGCCGTTCTATGGCGAAAGCACCGTCACCTATTACCGAACCGACCTGTTCAAGAACGCCGGCCTGAGCATGCCCGAGCACCCGACTTGGACGCAGCTCGGCGAGTTCGCCGGCAAGCTGCACCAGCCGGATAAAGAACAGTATGGAATGTGCCTGCGCGGCAAGGCCGGTTGGGGTGAAAACATGGCGCTGCTGACGACCATGTCCAACGCCTTTGGCGCGCGCTGGTTCAATGAGCAGTGGCAGCCGCAACTCACCGGGCCGCAATGGACCGCCGCCGCCAACTTCTACGTCAACACCCTCAAGCAGTACGGCCCACCGGGTGTGTCGAGCAATGGCTTCAACGAGACGCTGGCCTTGTTCAACAGTGGCAAATGCGCAATCTGGGTCGATGCCAGCGTCGCCGGTTCCTTCATCACCGACACAACGCAAAGCAAGGTGGCCGATGATGTTGGTTTCGTCGCCGCGCCCACACAAGTCACCGACAAGGGTTCGTCCTGGCTCTATGCCTGGTCACTGGCCATCCCGGCGACATCCAGACACAAGGAAGCCGCCAAAGCCTTTGTGACCTGGGCCACCTCCAGGGAATACATCCAACTGGTCGCCGAGACGGATGGCATCAGCAACGTACCGCCGGGCACCCGCATGTCGACCTACAGCGACGCCTATTTGCAGGCAGCGCCCTTCGCCGGTGTCACGCTGAAAATGATGCAGAACGCCGACCCGGCGCACCCGTCAGCCCAGCCCGTGCCCTACGTCGGTATCCAATACGTGACCATTCCCGAATTCCAGGCGATTGGCACGTCGGTCGGCAAGCTGGTATCCGCGGCGCTCACCGGGCAGATGCCGGTGGAACAGGCCCTGGCCTCCGCCCAGCAAAGCACCGAACGCGAAATGAAGCGCGCCGGTTATCCCAAGTAGCAACGGCTTGGTGTGGAACCTGTAGGAGCGAGGCTTGCCCGCGAAGAATGCACCGCGGTTTTTCAGGGGTTACGCGTCATCGCTCTTCGCGGGCAAGCCTCGCTCCTACATGGTTCTTCGCAGCTTTTAATGCCCTCAACGGGCGTCTCTTCAGCTCTAACGATTGGATGGAAACAATGAAACGTCTAGAAGGAAAAAGCGCCCTGATTACCGGTTCCGCCAGAGGAATAGGCAGGACGTTCGCGCAAGCCTATATCCGCGAAGGCGCTACGGTCGCGATCGCCGACATCAACCTGGAACGTGCCCAAGCCACGGCAACCGAGTTGGGCCCCAATGCCTATGCAGTCGAGATGGACGTGACCGATCAGCAATCCATCGACGCTGCCATCGCCACGGTGATCGCCGCCGCAGGCAAGCTCGACATCCTGATCAACAACGCGGCGCTGTTTGATCTCGCGCCGATCACGGAGATTTCTCGCAACAGCTACGAACGGCTGTTCTCGATCAACGTTTCCGGCACCCTGTTCACACTGCAGGCCGCGGCCAAGCAGATGATCCGCCAGGGCCACGGCGGCAAGATCATCAATATGGCCAGCCAGGCCGGGCGGCGCGGTGAAGCGTTGGTCGCGGTGTATTGCGCGACCAAAGCGGCGGTGATCAGCCTCACGCAGTCGGCCGGTCTCAACCTCATTCCCCATCGAATCAACGTGAATGCCATCGCGCCGGGGGTGGTGGACGGTGAGCATTGGGACGGCGTCGACGCGCTGTTTGCCCGCTATGAAAATCGCCCGCTCGGGGAAAAGAAAAGGCTGGCGGGTGAGGAAGTTCCGTACGGACGCATGGGCACAGCGGAGGACCTTGTCGGCATGGCGATTTTCCTGGCATCGGCCGAGAGCGATTACATCGTGGCGCAGACCTATAACGTTGATGGCGGCAACTGGATGAGCTGACTGGCCCTGATGACAGGGCCAGCCGATGCCTCAAAGGCGAAACCGATCCACCGACTGCGAGAGCTGTCCGGCCAGGCTGGACAGTTCATCGGTGGTCGAGGCGGTCTGGTTGATCACCTTGCTGTTGCCTTCGGACATACCGGCAATCATTTCCACCTGATGTGCGATTTCGTTACTGGCCAGGCTCTGCTCGCCGATCGTGCGGCTGATGTCATTGACCAGCTCCGTGGTATTGAGCGTGGCCTGGAGGATTTCGCGGATGGCGCGCTCGACGTCGGCGGTCACCGCCATGCCCTTGTCGACCTGTGCGACGCCTGCCTCCATGCTGCTGACCGCCTCGCGAGTGCTTTGCTGGATACGCGCGACCATGGTGGCGATTTCCTGGGTGGAGGCGCTGGTGCGGCCTGCCAGGCTGCGCACCTCGTCGGCCACCACGGCGAAACCACGGCCCTGCTCACCGGCGCGGGCGGCTTCGATGGCGGCGTTAAGCGCCAACAGGTTGGTTTGATCGGCGATGCCCTTGATCACCTGAATGATGCTGAAAATCCCCTCGGACTCCTTGTCCAGGGTACGGATCACCTGGGCCGACTGCTGCGCCGAACGGGCAATCCCGTCCATGTCGCTGACCACCTGATGAATCACCCGACCGCCATCCTTGGCCAGTTCCTCGGCCTGGTTGGCCATGTTCAGTGCACGCTCGGCATGCCGGGTGATTTCCTCGATGCTCGCAGTCATTTCGCTGGCCGCCGCGGCCATGGTGCTGGCGGCGACGCTTTGCTGCTGGCTGCTGCCCGCGACCTGGTGGCAACCGCTGCTCAATTGCTGGCTCATGCCACTTACGCCGTGGGCGTTGCTGCGAACCACTTCGATCATGCCGCGCAGGTCACGCTGCATGGTTGCCAGGCTGCGAATCAAGGTGCTGGCTTCGTCCTTGCGGGTGGGCTCGACGATAGGCTCGCTCAGGTTGCCATGGGCGATGCTGTCGGCAATCCGGCTGGCGATCTGCAATGGCCCCATGATGCTCAGGATGACCGAGCGTCCCAGGGCGAGCAGCAGCAACAAGCTGGCAATGAGTACGACGCCGAGGGTGAAGTTGGCACTGCTGATGGTTTGCCGAGTGCCCGCGCTGGTCTGTTGGGTGTTGGTTTCGATCAGCTCACTGAGGGCGGCCATCTGGTCTTCCAGTTGGCTGAACGCGTTATTGAACGTGCCCAATTGCTGTTGTGCGGAGTCCGGATTATCCAGCGCCAGCCCGACAATGCGTTCGGCGGCACTGATGTACGTATCGAGGCTTGGCTTGATCTTGTCCAGCGCGGCCTTGAGGGTATCGTTGACCGGCAGCTTGAGGTTGTCACCGAGCATCTCGCGAAAATGCGCAGCATGCTCATTGAGTGAACTGCGCACCTCGGCCTTGCTGCTGGGGCTCTTGCCCAACCCTACCAGCATCGCCGACAGCACATCGGCGCGCAGTGCATCGTGCATCATGTCGGCTTCGAGGTGGTTGCGCAGCGCGGTCATGCTGACCTCGTTGTCACTCACCGCCTCGGCCATCCGGGTATTGCCCACATAGCTGACCAAGCTCACGATCAGGGCGGTGAGCAAACTGGTGCCGATCAACAAGATCAAACGTAATTTTATGGACACTCGATAGTTCCCCTGTCGGCAGATGCGTGGTCGGCTAGTTGCCTACTGTTAGGGTTATCGACTGTTCCAAGCGGTTACTTAGGCTTATTTCCACTCAAGCCGTTTTTTGCGACCTACGGTATACGCGGGCTCAATGCCCGCGAATGTAGTGCTCAAGTTGCCGAATCAAATCAGCCTGCTCGACGATGGCTTCCTTGACCAGATCGCCGATCGACAGCAGCCCGATCAGTTCCCCGCCCTCCAGCACCGGCAGATGACGCAAATGACTGTCGGTCATGACCTCCATGCAGCGCTCGATGCTCTGCAAACTGTCGGCAGTCACCACCGGCGCGCTCATGATCTCGCGCACCGGCGTGCCGACCGAAGAACGCCCCTGTAGCACCACCTTGCGCGCATAGTCGCGCTCGCTGATGACGCCGACCACCTGCCCTTCTTCGATCACGGGCAGCGCGCCGACGTTCTTCTCGGCCATCATTTTCAGGGCGTCGAGGACCATTTGATCCGGTGCGATGCTGTGCACCTGCTGGTTTTGCACGACCTTCAGTTTCAGCAACTGTGCGGCTGTTTTCATCAACGTTCTCCTTTACGGTTCAGCGGGACGGTCAAGCCGCCGCAACTTCCACGACGCCGGCGTTCAGACGCACCGGCCACACCCGCAGACGCTGCTCCGGGTACTCCAGGCAGCTACCGTCCTCGAGACGGAAATGCTGCTTGTAGATCGGCGAAGCCACCACCAGATCTCCCTTGAGACTGCCGATCAAGCCGCGGCCAATGACGTTCGCGCCGGATTGCGGATCATGGTTATCGATGGCGTAGAGGGTGCGGCCTTCGGCCTGCGGCAGGTAGAACAGCGCCACCTGGGCGCCATCGAGCCAGACGACAACTCCGGAGTTGCTGACCAGATCCTGCTGGCTGCACACCGCCTGCCAGGCCTGGGCATTGGCCGCGGTTACAAGGGCATCGACACGCTGGGTAGTGGACTGGCTCATCAGGCATTCTCCTCGGTGACAGGGATAAGGTTGAGTTCGGCGGCCATGATCGGCCGGCGCTGACCGCGTTCCTGAACAAAATGGATGTCCGGGTCCGGGCGTTGATCGTTGACGAAGGTGCGGAAGCGCTTGAGCTTTTCCGGGTCTTTGAGGGCATTGGCCCATTCGCATTCGTAGCGGTTGACCACCAGTTGCATCTGCGATTCAAGTTCGGCGCCAAGCCCCAGGCTGTCGTTGATGATCACGTCCTTGAGGTAATCCAGGCCGCCCTCCAGGCTTTCGCGCCAGACCGAGGTGCGCTGCAATTTGTCGGCGGTGCGAATGTAGAACATCAAGAAGCGGTCGATGTAACGGATCAGGGTTGCATCGTCCAGGTCGGTGGCGAACAGCTCGGCGTGACGCGGGCGCATGCCGCCGTTGCCGGCCACATAGAGGTTCCAGCCATTCTCGGTGGCGATCACGCCGACATCCTTGCTCTGCGCCTCGGCACATTCACGGGTGCAGCCAGAAACGGCGAACTTGAGCTTGTGCGGCGAGCGCAGGCCTTTGTAGCGATCTTCGAGGGTCAGGGCCATTTTCACGCTGTCCTGCACGCCGTAACGGCACCAGGTGCTGCCCACGCAAGACTTCACGGTGCGGGTCGACTTGCCGTAGGCGTGCCCGGTTTCGAAACCGGCCTCGATCAGCTCGGACCAGATGTCCGGCAACTGGTGCAACTGCGCGCCGAACAGGTCGATCCGCTGGCCGCCGGTGATTTTGGTGTAGAGGTCGTATTTCTTCGCCACCACGCCGATTGCGATCAGCTTGTCAGCGGTGATCTCACCGCCAGCGATGCGCGGCACCACCGAATAGGTGCCGTTCTTCTGCATATTGGCCATAAAAGTGTCGTTGGTGTCCTGCAACGGCACCAGCGAGGGGTCCATGATCGGCTGGTTCCAGCACGAGGCGAGGATCGAGCCCACTGCCGGTTTGCACACGTCGCAACCGGTGTGTCCACGGCCGTGCTTGGCCAGCAGTTCTTCGAAAGTGATCACCCCCTCTACCCGCACCAGCGCATAAAGCTCTTGGCGGGTGTAGGCGAAGTGTTCGCACAGGCTCTTGTCGACGCTGACGCCACGAGCAATCAGTTCATGCTCGAAGACTTGCTTGAGCAGCCCCGCGCAACCGCCGCAACCGGTGCACGCCTTGGTCTGCGACTTGAGCAGGCCGAGGTCGGTGCAGCCGCCGTCGATGGCCGAGCAGATCGAGCCCTTGGTGACGTTGTGGCAGGAGCATACAGTCGCCGACTCGGGCAACGCGCCCGGGCCCAGGGTTGGCGCGCCGGTGGACGACGGCAGAATCAGGCTGGCCGGTTCCGACGGCAAGGCAATGCCGTTCTGCATGTATTGCAGCAAGGTGTCGTAATAGCTGTTGTCGCCGACCAGCACTGCGCCGAGCACACGCTTGCTGTCGGCATCCACCACCAGCCGGCGGTAGCTGGCTGTCGCTTCATCGATGAACTGATAACTGCGCGCACCCGGCGTTTGCGCATGGGCATCGCCGATGGAGCCGACATCGACGCCAAGCAGTTTGAGCTTGGTCGACATGTCGGCGCCCTGGAACGGCTCGGCGGCTTGATTGCACAGCAGCGACGCGACGCCACGGGCCATCTGATAACCGGGAGCGACCAGGCCGAAGAGGCTGCCATTCCAGGCGGCACATTCGCCGATGGCGTAGATGTTCGGGTCGCTGGTCAGGCACTGGTCGTCGATCACCACGCCGCCGCGAGGACCAATGTCCAGCGCGCATTGGCGGGCCAATGCATCTTGCGCGCGGATGCCGGCGGAGAACACGATCAGGTCGGCTTCGAGAAATTCGTCATTGGCAAAATTCATCCGGTAGCGGTACTGCTCGCCGGCACTGATCGACTGCGTGCCACGTGACAAGTGCACACCCACGCCGAGCCGCTCGATTTGCGCCTTCAGCGCCAGGCCGCCCTGCTCGTCCAGTTGCACCGGCATCAGGCGCGGGGCGAACTCCACCACATGCGCTTCCAGGCCCAGGCTTTTCAGGGCATTGGCCGCTTCCAGGCCGAGCAGACCACCGCCGACCACCACGCCACGCCGGGCATTGGCCGCAGCAGCACGAATCGCGTCGAGGTCTTCAAGGGTGCGGTACACCAGGCGCGAGTCGCCTTCTGCGCCTTCAATAGGTGGCACGAAAGGATAAGACCCGGTGGCCAGAACCAACTTGTCGTAAGCGACGCAACCTTGCGCGGTAATCACCTGGCGCCGGACGCGGTCGATTTCCAGCACCGGCACACCCAGATGCAGGGTGACGCCCGGCGTCTGATAGAGAGAGGCTTCGCCCAAAGCCAGCGATTCGGCATCGCGACCGCCGAAATACTCGGACAGATGCACACGGTCGTAGGCGCGCATCGGCTCTTCGCTGAAGACATGCAGCCGGTAGTGGTCGAGGGCGCCGCGCTCGATGAGCTGCTCGACACAATGATGTCCGACCATGCCATTGCCGATCACGATCAGCGTTTGCAGTTTGTTCAATGCGGCAACATTGGAATTCATAGTAAGCACCCAGCCAAAGCCAATCACGGATAAAAAAGCAAAAAAAAACGCCTGAAACCTCTCGGTTTCAGGCGTCTTTGCCTGTTCTTCGCGGTGTTCGACCTGGCGCCTTCGCCTGATCCACCGATGTTGCCCACGACCTGCCCGGCCGGTCGATCTTCGTTGATCGAGTGGGCTGCCCCCTCTTTTTCAGATGAGGCTGAAGGGGAGAATGCAGCCTTTGTGCCAGTCTGTGGTGTATGACTTCCTTGGTTCTGGAAAGCCGACTGCTGAACGATGGAACAATGTGATAAAGACCGCGGCCCAGGCAGGTCTCATCAGGTGCAAGTCAACGTTGCAGGCCCCCGCGAGTGGGTGGGCGGACGGTGTTGCTGAAGGAAGGGATAACTCAGGAAACCGCTTCGCACTGGTGCATGTTGTCAGGCATGGCTCTTTAAAAGTGCATGCGGCTACGTTCTATTTAGCCCTGTGAGTTTGTTTTCTTAAGGTTTTCACCACTCGTAGGAAGTGCGTGTCAGATCACTCAACATCTCTGGAATGCGCGCGTTTAAAAGCCCTGAAGGTTACTTCCTGAAAGCCACAAGACCTTGCGCCGTTGCCTACGCTTACGCCAGAATCCGCCGGCTTGTACGCCTTGCTCCCGGCCTCTATCGTTTCCGTGCCACTGCCCATCAGTGGTCGGGTTTAGTCGCCCGTGTTAACTCGGTTGTGCATGCATCTGTCATGCAGGTATTTCATTACCTGTACTTGATGGTGGCTGTACGTAGGGCGCCCTCGGGCGCGCCGGATTGCTGAGTTTCCCGGTCGACTAACCTGCGTGCAGTTGCCTCCCCTTTCGTTTAGTCGCAAGAGGGGTGGCACATCATTAAGAGACTCAGCAAATGATAAAACCTTCACCGAATCCACCGGACACTGATCCGATTTCCCCCTACGAACCCGGTTCAAAAAAACTCAACGAGGCCGCCGAACGGGCCCTCGACTTTCACCTCAATTCGATTGCCGACATCAAAGCCACCCCACGAACACGCAGCACCCTGTTCTCCGTGGCCCCAGAAGCCACCGCCGAAACCCTGGCGGTTTTTTTGGTCGAGACGCTGGCCTCGGTCGATGTGATGGTCCATCAGTTGGTGGATCATCTGGAGGGTGAGTCGCGCTACGCCCTGCTGGGCATTTCAAACAGCATCATGGTGGCAGAGATCACCGCGAACCGGGTTCTGGATCACATTAATACGCCTGAGTAGTTGTGGGCTGTTGTGGTGAGTGAGTTGCTGACGCAGGGTTGTGCAGTGATCCTTTTTTGGGGCCGCTTCGCGCCCCAGCGGGAGCAAGCTCCCTCGCCACAGGTTCCTCGGTGCCATTCGGGCAAGCGTTGCCTTCAGCAGCATCGCGTATTTGTATTTTCACGTATATCGAGGCCGCGACGTTTTGGCGCATACCGGCAGGCCATCGATTAAGCGCCACAGGGCAACAGTTTGTTAACATCCATGCGCTTTTTTTCGTCTGATTGATCAGCCACTGTAGATTCCCCGTCGCTACACAGGATGCTTTTGTTCATGAGTACGTTGTATACCCGTCGCACGGTCCTGCGCGGCATGAGCCTGCTGAGCCTCGGCCTGCTCGCTGGCTGCGATGACAGCAGCAAGCTGTCGTTCAAGTACGGCAAGGACCTCAGTGACAAGATCATGGGGCGTACCTTCAAACTCAAGGACGCCCAGGGCGAGTACCGGATGCTGGGCAGCTATCGGGGCCTGATGCCGATGATCTTCTTCGGCTTCACCCAATGTCCGGCGGTCTGCCCGACGACGCTGGCCCGTGCGGCACAGGCGAAAAAACTGATGGGCCGCGATGGCGAACGCCTGCAAGTGATCTTCATCACCCTGGACCCCGAGCGCGATACGCCGCAAATGCTCGACGCCTACGTCAAGGCCTTCGATCCGAGTTTCGAGGCGCTGTACGGTACGCTGGAAGAAACCGCCGCCACCGCCAAGGAGTTCGGTGTGTTCTATGAAAAGATCCCGAGCGGTTCGACCTATACCCTCTCCCACACCGCGACCAGCTTCGTTTTCGATTCCCGAGGCAATCTGCGCCTGGGGCTGTCCGCGTCCCTTACTGCCAAAGAGTGTGCAGAAGACCTGCTCACCGTCATGGAGGTCTGCTGATGACTTCGATTTGCGCACCACGTATTAAACAATTGGTTCTAGGCCTTTCCCTGATTGGCATGGTTTGGCAGGTGTCTGCTCAAACCCAGGTGAACGACGCCTGGGTTCGCGCGACGGTGGCCGGCCAGCATTCGACCGGCGCCTTCATGACCGTGCAGGCCGACGGCGATAGCAAACTGCTCAGCGTGCAGTCGCCAGTGGCGAACACCGTGCAAATTCACCAGTCCAGCATGAAAGACGATGTGATGAGCATGAGCCAGGTCGAGTCCGTCGTGCTGCCGGCCGGCCAACCGGTAAGCTTCGATCCCCATGGCTATCACATCATGTTGATGGATTTGACGGCCCAGGTTAAGGAAGGCGACAAAGTGCCCCTGACCCTGACCGTGGAAAACGCCAAGGGCGAAAAAGAGACGATCAAGGTTGACGCCGAGGCTCGGGCGCTCGGCATGCATGATCACAGCAAGATGCATTGAGAGGCTCAATCCCGGCCTGTCTGATCGCTGGTGTTCCAGTCGCGTATGCCTGCCCTCACCTGATAGCCTGAACCCCCTTGCCTGCATGTCTCTGATGGATCATCGGCGCGAGAAGACGCCGCGATGATCACTTCACCCCCATTCAATCAAGACAACGGTGACTCTTTTGATCAGCAGCACCCCCACATTTGCCCGTGATATCGACGGCAAAGCCATTTCTGCCAAGGTCCTCGACGAGGTCCGGGAAGAAGTTCTGGCCCTGGCCGGCCAGCAGATCTACCCCGCCCTGGCGGTCGTGTTGGTCGGCGACGACCCGGCCAGCCATGTGTATGTGCACAATAAACTGCTGCGCGCCAAGGAAGTCGGTATCCGCTCGCTCGAACACCGCTTGCCGGAAACCGCCAGCCAGGCCCAGGTGCTGGAACTGATTGCACAACTCAATGCCGATCCCACAGTGAACGGCATCCTGGTGCAACTGCCCTTGCCCGCCTCTATCGATGAGCAAGCAGTGATTCATGCCATCGACCCGATCAAGGACGTGGATGGCTTTCATCGGGAAAACGTCGGTGGGCTGGTGCAAGGCATCGAGGTCCTGACCCCGTGCACGCCCAGCGGCTGCATGCGCCTGCTGCACGAAACCTGCGGTAATGACTTGAGCGGCTTGCACGCGGTGGTCATTGGCCGTTCGAACATCGTCGGCAAACCGATGGCGACCTTGCTGTTGCAGGCTAACTGCTCGGTCAGCGTGGTGCATTCGCGCAGCGTCGACGCCCCGGCGTTGTGCCGGTTGGCGGATATCGTGGTCGCGGCGGTGGGCCGGCCAGCGTTGATCGACGCCAGTTGGCTCAAGCCCGGCGCGGTGGTGATCGATGTCGGCATCAACCGCATCACCAGCGAGTTCGGCAACCGTCTGGTGGGCGATGTCGATTACGCCAGCGCCCGCACCGTCGCCCGCGCGATCACGCCGGTACCCGGTGGCGTCGGGCCGATGACCATTGCTTATCTGCTGAAGAACACCTTGATCGCCAGTCGCTTGCAACGCGCGGCACAGGCTCGCGGGCAGCAGCCTGAGGACGAGCTGGCGTTGAACTGAGCATTGATCTGACCCCAAAATCAGGATTGGTGTCCAACTTTTGGGGGCAGATCAACCTGTAGGAGGGGGGGGGGGGGGGGGGGGGGGGGGGGGGGGGGGGGGGGGGGGGGGGGGGGGGGGGGGGGGGGGGGGGGGGGG